>JAIYDQ010000015.1 GCA_027487375.1 Planctomycetaceae bacterium | reverse complement strand
TTCCAAAAAGACGCGAGTATTCGACTCGATGGTTCTTGCGCCCTTTATTGACATCATGATGCTCTATAACAATTCTTGGGTGCCTGTAGCTAGCCAGAATGCAGTAGGATAGGCTTCCAGCCTGTCTGGTTCTCGATCGACAGGCTGGAAGCCTATCCTACGACTGGTTAATGTGCTCAATCATTAGCCACATCAACCTAAGAATCGATCTAGTTGTTTGCCCTAATAATGTCTGCCGAGTTACAGACGTCTCCTGACATGGAGTTACCCATTAAGCTGCGTTCCGTTTCAGGAGCCGTTCCAATGATATCGGAACCGGATCAGGTTCATGTCGGAATCTATACTGATGGTACCTACGTTATCGACGGGAGCGAGTTACCTCCAAGTTCGATAGAGACAATTCTTAGCCAATCGGCGATTGATAATCCTGGAAATCAGCAAGTGGTCATTCATGCCGACAGGGATGTCAAGTATAAGTTTGTCGCGACTTTAATCGACATATGCAATCGATCTAAAGTCGCATCCTATCGAGTGCTCGTTGCTGACAAGCCACCGCAACCTTGATAAGGGAAATCAAAGATGAGCTTCAAAGTAAGAGATCGTGGTGTTTGGGGAACGCTTCGTTTGAACGTTGTATAATTCTTACCCAAGAGTTCGTACCGCCAGTTCTAAATCGCGTAAAAGTTTATCTTGAAGATACTTTTGTAGCATCTGGCGTGTGGTATCGAACATTTTGTCAATCCGCATCTGAGTGCCGGCTGTAATGGGGCCGCGGTCGCTCGAGAGAATGCGGCGTTGAAGTATGTCCAGCTCTTCTTGCATTTTGTCATAAGACTTCATCGAACGAAGTTCATTCAGAAGTTTTTCCGCTTCCGCTTTGTTTTTCACGTCTACAAAGTCGCGTATACGTTTGGCAAGGATTTGCCTTCTAGCGACCAAATCAAGCACTTCTCCTTGAACCCCTTTGATGAAAGCTTCTGCTTCCAAGCGACGACGATCATCGGGCAAGTCAGCCGACTCCTCGGGCAACAGGCCGGTTACGATTGGGAGTTTCGCGAGGAGTGTGTTTCCATTCTTGATGTAGTACATGTACAGCGGAAACTTTAGCTCAATCTGGGATTTGACAGGCGGCGCGTCACTTGGAGGCGTAGCAGCTGGGTTCGCAACTGGTGTAACCGAACTGGAGCCCTCAGGTGATGCTTTGGATTCATCAGGTTTCTTTGTTACCGGTGTTTCATACAGAGCGACTGGAGGAGTGTGTTCATTCAGCCGGATGATTCCTCGCCAATCCGTTCTTGACACTAGCGTTAAATCTTCGCCTCCAGGAGCACGACGGTAAACCTCCGCGCCTGCTACACGAAGGGCGGGTTGCGCGATGACGTTCAGTTGTAGATCGGTGGCTTCGGCACTCGGACGAGCCTTGAGTCCTACCTTGAGCGTCCGCTTGTTTTTTCGTCCAGCTAGGGCCCCACGAATTCCGGAATAAATTGCTCCATCAACGGACTTGTCGTCTCCAGCGGTGATTGCAATATAAGTCCATGGGAGCGATTGGAGTAAAGTAGGGACTCCATTGCGATCGTCTCGTCTTACATAGGGCACCAAGACGTCTCCCGGAACTAATCGAATGGGGTGATCGAACTGGTCTGGCTGGGTTAAAAGTCCACCAGCACGAATCCTCATTTTCGTTGTCTTCAGATCCGCTTCTTCAATTCTGGCCATTGGAGCAAATGCTTCCTGCGTAGCATAAGCAATAACTCGTGGCACCATTTCAAGCGAGCTGGTAGCGGTCGTTACGATAGGTCCAACGACTCGCATGGCACAATCGATCTCGCGAACTTGAACGCGTATCGACTCCAATTCATTCAGCACAGCAACAGCGAAAATTTTGTCACGCGTTCGTAGTAGCGAATCCATTTGCCACGGAAACCGTACTGGTATCATTCGGGCGTTCCGTCCAAGTTTCTCGAGCTCCGATCGCCGCACAAGAGCAGTAATGACTTCACCTTTTTTGATTTGGTTCATCAAATCTTCAGCTGAACCACTGATGGGTTTTAGCAAGTCCGAGAAGGGTTTCCATGAATCTTGTTGTAAGTAGGGTTCCATCTCGCGACGTATCAATGCCGCATTGGAATCTGTAACAATGATCGTCCCCGATTTTTCGAGAACGTTTTCAAAGGTTCTGATGTCTTTTCCATCCGTACTATTCTTGGTAATCACTAACGTCAATTCGTCCTGAAGCACCTGCTGAATAGAAAACAGGTCAAGCTCATTGAGTATGCGAGAAGTGAGATTGCGAGGAGTAAACTTGGCATCGACACGAGCTGCGGGGTTGTAGATCAGTTCTGTTTGCACCTGAACTTGATGCAACAGTCTTTCCTTTTGCTCGCTTGTTAGCGGGAGGGATGGGTCGATGCTTAACCAAAGTTGCATTCGATAGGGCGAGTACTCCCACGCTTCATCTTGGGCGACACAAAGAGTGTTGTTGCTCGCCATGAGCACCCAACTAACTATCCACAGTACAAGAAATCGAAGACTTCCAGCGATTGGCTGGATGTGGGTGTCTTCTTTCTCGAACATGAGAAAAATATTGAATGAATTAATGAAGCGTAGCATTAGTTTATGGAAGTGATTTTAATTCGTGGCGTTAGTTCGCCATCGTTGAATGTCTTGATAGAGAGTAACAGGCTTTTTCGGAATACCTTGGAGAGACGTCCGGTAAGCAAAAGATTCGCCAACTTGCCATAAAGGAAGAACTGGTAAATGGTCGTTGACTAAGCGATGAAGGTCCTGACAGTACTGTCGCACTTCACGCCAATTCTTGGCCGTTCTTAGACTGTTCAGGACCTGAACAATGAAGATGTTATCTGTTTCAGCGACGCCACCTGCTCCGAACAATCTTTCGGCATCAGTTGCCGGCTCCCAAAGAGCCGCCGAAACGTAGAGAAGGTCGAGTTTTTCGTTGTTTTCCGTAGCGCTGGCGCTATCAGAAAGCACAACAAAATCTGCAGGAATGCCAGCTGCAATCCATTGCTGAACGCAAGCTTGTCCAGCCACTTTCGCGGACTCATAGTCAGGAACACCTAAGCGAAGTGGTTTTAGAACTGGTTTGGGAAGCTTTTTCTTGTCGGCCATTTGACTAAGTTTCAACTCGGTCAGTTTCACTAAAATTTTCGCCAGTCGTGGATCATAAGGCAGTGGTGGGATGGCTTTGTTATAAGCATAAGAGAGAGGATCGTTTTCTCCTTCGCCCAATGGAAAGGGACCGCTGATAAGTGAGCTTGAATTCGAGCGTTCTCCTCCGAGAATCTCGCCATCAAGAATTGCTTGACGATTCACCGCATAAAGTAGGGTCCGACGAAAGTCACGGTCTACAAGGAACTCATGGTCACTTACGGGCACCAGCATGTGAACCATCGGTAGTGCGTATGACTCCACCTTTACGTTCCGTATGCCCTTCAACTGAACAGCATCGGCAGGGAAAAGACGATCAATAATCTCGATGTCACCTTTGACAAGGTCACCAATTGCCTTCTTAGGATCAGTGTAAAGCGATTCAATCACTTCCATAGGTTGGGTATCGGTCGGTTTCGATTGACGTGCCCAGCGGAATGACCTTTTCCCTTCTGCGCGGTCCTCGGCACGTACGTACAAACCGCTTGACTCCGATGATTCTTGACCAAGTTCATTTAACGGCCATTGCATGAATGCTTGCGGCAGAACATGTGGACGCTTCAAACGCGCAGTTAGGGTTTCAGGTCCGTTAACTGATACTTCTTTGAATATTGCCGACCATGCCGGGAGATATTGATCACTTCGTACATTCGCCCTTTTCAGCAACCACTGCGACAAGTCGTAAGCTGTTGGGATACCAGGTTGACCGGCGTTCGCAATCTTCAATTCTAACTCCGTCCTGTCCTCGCTATGAATGAAAGAACCAAGACTCATTCGGTAGCTTCCTCCTTCAGGGCCAGTGCTGCGGAATTCAAAAAGGCTTTTGGAGACCAGACCACCGGTTCTTCTCACTGGCCAATTCGCCAGTTCCGTTGCATCCATTCGATCCGATTGCTGGAAAACCCCAACGCGAACCAACGGATAGGAATCAATAAGGCCTTTCAAGAATTCTCTACCACCTGCGATCTCCGGGTCGATTTCAAGCATGCGCGTTGCGGCATTACGTGCATCCGGATAGTTTTTTTCGGCTGCGTACGCTTCAGCTTTTTGCCGAAATGTTTCAGCAAAGGCGGTGAACTTCTTCTTCCATTCGCCTACAGCAGGAATCGGAGCTGACGCGTAATCACGTTCCAGTCGAGTCACCATTTTTTTTGCGGTAACCAATTCTCCCTCATTGAAATACTTTTCAATGACATCGTTTGCTAATGCAGAGATCCGAGTACGTACTTGAGCAGCCTTGCTGTCGTTTGGATATGCGCGTATGTACTCCTCTAGCACGGCGAGCGCGTGAGAGAGGTTACCCGCACGAATCATCTCCAGAGCACTCGCGAGCAAGAACTTTTGATTAAGTGCCTCAAGTCCTGGAGTCGAAGGGTAGGCTCGTTTCAAGAAGCTGAGATGCTCGAAAGCGGGGGCAAACTGCTTTTCGAGTACGAGTCGATTGGCTTCACTGACAAGCAAGTCTTCATAGAACTCAATTTTGCCGATGTCTTTCCAACTGATTCTGTAGAGGCGGTCTGGGTAGCTGACGAACTTCACCTCGATTTCAGATTCCGGGTCAGGGTTCGACGGTAGTTTACGACCGGGGATAGAAGCTATTGGGAAAACGCGGAACTCCTGGTTTTGCTGCTCTGGGGTAAGCGTGATGATATCAAAAGGCTCTTCATCGAGAATTGAGTTTTCAAAACGGCCGTTCTTTGGGCTGGCGCTTTCCTGTGAATAGCCGATTGCACATGTGATTAGCAATGTGTTCAGCAAGGTCCAGCGGAGGAATAGAGATGCTAGTAAGCAGGTCGGACTAACTCTATCGAGACTATTCATCATTGAGCCTCGTTGTAACCAACCTTGACGAATTTTCCATGCTGCGGTTGAAACTTGCTGCCGAGGGCGTCCGTGTGCTGTCAAGAGGGACCACCAACAAGACCCCTTCGGAACCAGGCACAAGAATTTGAGAACCGACGATCGACGCAGTTCCGCTTATAGGTTCCCCGAGCTCTAAGCTTGCCTTTTGAGTACCCGTTGCGGAATCGACACGAAACATTTGCCCATTACGCGAGCAGAGTAAAATGTCATCGCCATCAATGGTCGGTTTCCCAACAAGAGCAACGTTAGGTATATCGAGTTTCCAAAGCACTTTTCCCGTCAAGTCGACCGAAACAATACTCGAGGTTCCTAAGCCAGAAATAAACTGCTTGCCGACTGCGAAAGGCCCCCATGTCACGCGACCATCTTGCTCGATACCGGCAATCCTTGATAGGTCTGAGCCGCTGTAGAGTTCAATCAGATCTTGTGATTGTCCACGAGCGACGGCGCATATCACATCATCGATACAGCTAAGTTGGCCAGTTAACGGAAGTGATGTATCTGTTTCTGTCAAAGAGCGCAGTTGCTTGCCTGTGGATAATCTATACATCTTTTTCTCGGAAGTCGCGGTGACGACCGTTTGGTCATCGGACAGGAGAACAGGTGCGATCCAACGCGCAACAATCCCTGGCGATAGCGTCGGCTGGAACGGTGCTCCAAGCTGCTTTCCGTTTGTCGGATCAACAAACGCCAATTGGGTGTTATCCAAGGGTACAACAACTCCGCTTCCTACAGCCAATGGGCTTACAGAGGGGACTCCACTTGTAATCTGCAAGCTGTTCACTTGAAGACTCGATCCAGGAGTTGCTTTAGGATCGAACACAGCGATCTGAATCCCCTGCCCTAGGTTAAGTAAAGCTGTCTTCCCATTTCCGAGAATGACGGGACTACTGAAGTCTAGCTTTCGTTGATTGCGACCGGGATTCTCTGAAGCGGTGAGTGGCTTTCCGGAGGTCAGCGATTTTCCTGTAATGCTGTAGAGAGAGGCCTGCGAGTTAATCGCCGATACTGTTCCACTTCCACTGATAACAGCGACAACCGGTACGCCCAGGTCTACTTCCCAAGCTGGGTCACCACTAACGCCATTAACGGCTGATACGCGTACTCCTTGAGTGCCTCGCAAAACTCGAGAGTGAATGATGTAATCGTCGAACTTATATGGGCGACCACTGAATTGATCTTCTTCTTCTCGAACCCAATCCGTCACAAGTTGCTGTTTGCTCACTTGAATTTGATAACGCGTCAATCGGTTTGATGCGATCCATAGTTCATTTCCCGCAACAAAAGGCCAAGAAATGCGGGGTTTGTTTTCATTCTTGCCGATCGCAGCGACGCGGTTTACTTTGTCTCCGGAACTGGCTGGTTCGATATCGTAGGCGTTAACTTCGCCTAAATCTGTGACAACTACCATGCGTCGCCCATCGAGTGTTGGAGGTACGACAACGTGCCCAGCTAGGCGAATAGTCTTTTGGGCAATACTTAACTTCTCGCCCTGTTCGCCTGTGAAGAGAATATGCATGTTGCAATAGTTGGGACCCGCGTTTTCAAAAATGATCAGATGACCAAGTGTGTAAACGGGTGGTACCGAAATTGTTCCGGCCGCGTGGCCTAGATAATACACTTCGCTACAGGAACCATCGTTTCTTGAAAGAACATAAAGGTTCGAATGCTGTCCCAATGCGTATCGGCCGGGCTTGTTTAGTCCGCCGCCCACGCCCGTTTCCATTTTCTGGGGTAGTTGCTTCGCCCAACGAACTTGACCCGTAACGCCATCAATTGCGTAAACTTGACCTGCTTCGGATGAAACGAACAATGTTTCTCCGTCAATCTGAGGAGGCAGTAAACGGTTCTCAATTTGAAGTTCCCAAAGAGGCTTCCCGTCAAGAGCGGACAGTCGAGCCAGACGTCCCTTTTCTGGAGAAATCAAGATACAGTCTGACCCAGGATCCACTGAAGTGCGTAATGGGTCCGAGATCGTTTCCGCTCCTACATGTCGACGCCATAAAACTTCTCCTGTCGCCACTCTCAGCGCGTAGACTGATTGCTTTGCTTTGACAAAGTGAATCTCTTCATTTGCAACGTTGATTGGAGAGCCATTCTGCTTCACCAAAAGAACACTTCTCCCCAAGACGTTTTTTTCGGTTGGCTCGATTACTGAGGGTAAAGTAGATGCGGATTTGACTCCCTTCTGTTGAAGGCTTGTCGCCTCTTTAAGAAGGTCTAGCAGTTGTTTGTCCAGAGTCAGTTGTGGGAAGTCTCGAACGACTGTCCGGCGAGCCTCATACGCGGCATCGACATCGCCTTTTGCTATCGCTGCATTCATGGCCTCAACAGCGATTACGGTACCCTCTGCGCGTTTAACATCCCTCAACAAACGCTCGCGCTCTTCCCGAACTGTTCTGATGCGAACTTCATTGGTTTCTCGCTGGGCATTTGGAATATACTGAGGATTCTGCATCGCAATTAGATGTTGATCCAACTTGTCAAGAAGCGACTTACGTTCGTCAGTTGTTTTCGCTGCGTCAGCACGCTCAACAAGCTTCTCGGAAATCTTGACCAATGATTGAGCGAGATCGGCGCGTAGCGCTAAGTCATTGATTGCAGGTTCGTTGATAATCTTTGGAAGGACTTCCTCGGTCACAAGGATCGCTGCAAGAGGGTCGCCCATTTGATCGTTTGCGTGACGAATCGAAGCAATGGCGGTGTAAACCTGGGCACGCCCTGCCCTGTCATCGCTTGAATAGGATTCAGAGAAATTCTTGAACTTCTCTATTGCGACTTCGTAATCCAAGCTTTCATAAGCATCCATCGCAATCTTAAATGCCCCATCTGCTCCTTGGCCATTGAACCAAAAGATCAGGCCTGTAAACGCAGTTACAAGCGCCATGAGTGCAAATCCATAACCCCAAATTCGAAACGCATCCCATTGAAGAGGTTTCGCAGCAACAATTTTTTTAGGTTGAACAAATCCCCGATTAGCTGTATCCGTTATCCCAGAGAGCGAGTTGAAAGGCTCCTCGGAGTTTTGCTTAGTCGACCTCGCTGCTTCGGGCGCACCGAACTTGCCTTGTTCCTTGGCGTCCACGAGCTCATTGTTGTCCTCGATCAAATCGACTTCTTCTGAATCAACAAAGACAGTTGCATTAACCGCTTGGTTTGGATCACTTTTTGTAACCGAACCAACCAATTCGTCCGGGATGAGATCCATTTCGTCGCCGCGGGCATTGGGATCTTTAGTAGGCCCAGAAAGTGGATTGGAGAATGCTTTGGCCGCAGAACTGCTTTCGGGGGATTCTTCCTTGAGCTGCGAAATAAGCTTGGTGGCTTGAAATCGTGTAAGCTGGTTATTGTCCACCAATAGTTTCGCAATCGCTTCGGTTGTGATGCGAGTCTTGGATTGCTCGACCTGGCGACGTAGCTCCGAAATGACTTCTGGATCAAGCAGTCCTTGGTTTTCGAGTAAATCAATAAGTTGAGTGGCAGCCATCAGTTTTAAAAATCCAAGTCGTAAAATCGATTATTGTGTTGCGTTGTGTTGTGCGAATGCTTTGCCGTTACCCAGGTGATGTGGTGCATCAATCAAAATTTTCAACTACTGAAACCTGGAAACTTGAAAATCCTTTTTCCCGACCGGCGTCCAAAGCTGCAATCACGGCAGCGTGAATACTGTCTTCATGTGCAACGACCGCCATCGTGCTCGCTTCGTCGCTAGAACCTTCTAACTCTGCCATTGCTAAGATGCCAAGAAGCTCTTGCTTGCTTGATGCTTCACGTTCGTCCCCGTCCGGAAAAATGATCGTGTAGGCGTTAAACTCATCGATGAGTATTCGAACGGTTTCATTAACTTCGGTCTGGTCGGGAACAGAGTTTTGACTTGCTTTGTCGCTCATCGAAGCCTTTTGTTGAATGGCTTTCTCGCTGGTAAACGACGCTGTGACCATGAAGAATATGAGCAATAGAAAAGTTACGTCGACCATCGCGGTCATATCTATTTCATCTTTGGGGGCGTTTTTCCCAAACGTAAACGTCGTTGGTTCATCGAATTCGTCATCCTCGAATTCAAACTCATCTAAGGACTCTGCGTTGGAATCAGCATGTTGGGAATCATCGGCATCCAAATTATCGTTCGACAAAAATGAATCTCCCGGCCCCCGTGAGGGATCAATACTGGCGACGGTTTGCGTCTGGACTGGATTGTCGATTGCAATGGCATGCGTGTTACTAGCGGAAGCTACGGCGGATGCTGCAGGTTCAATAGAAACGACTCGCACTAATCCCTTTGAAATTTCTTCCTGATTAGGAATTCGCAACATGGATTCGCAATCAGGACAACGAAGCTCTTTACCGCTCATTCTTTCATGAACGTTACGGATGCTTTCACAATGTGGGCACTGGAATCGGATTGTCATCGATTTCACTTAGTTTTCTTGCATGACCCCGAAGCTAATTAATTGACCTTCTTCGATCGACTCCGAGATAAGCTCCTTAATATGGTTCACGTCTCCATTTCGGACGCTACCATCAGCTCGCACCAAAACATTAGTTTTCTGGGAGTTAAATCCGATTTGAATGTACTCCTGGATCTCGGCCGCTTGTTGTTCGGGATCATCTGAAAAAACACTGCCGTCCTCGCGTCCGACAACAGCCGTGTTACCCCCACCGCGTTTCATAGTCAAAATGATGCTTTTATCCGTTGCAACGAGTTGGCCATTTCTTGCAACCGGCAAGGGTTGCTTTACTTCGTTGGCAAGTTTTGACGTCACAACAAAGAAAATGAGAAGTAGAAACGTGATATCGATTAGAGCCGTCATGTCCATTTCATCATCATGATGTTGTCCATGAGGAGACCCTAGGTGTACTCCTTCGGCCTCATGATCGTCTTCAAACAGGTCATCGCTGGACGATTCGTTTGCGTTACTCGCTCTTTGTGAGACTGACATAGATTTGAAACCAACCAACTCAAAAAAATACAACCAAGCGAAAAGACTAGCCGAATCGGACTAAAGGCATTGCTTTGACTTATGGGACAGCCCGATACCTTTGTTCTACAACGACCCACTGATATCCCTTATCGGGGCCTTGCTGGCATTCGAATACTGTTTTTGCAAACTCCTTGGCCATGACCTTAGGGCCGCGTTTAGTGACAGCGTAGCTTTTCTCAAGCTCGGCCAACTGCTGCTCGAGTTCTTTCGATATAAGCTTCAAAATCACACTGCCAGAAGTTGCGATACCGGACTTTGACAGTAGATCTCTTTCATACTTTTGTAGTTGATTTTCTGAGCGGGCGACAAAGTACATACGCTTCTCATCCTTGCCTGGTCCAGTTCTTTTTTCGGGACTCCCCGAAAGTTTTCCAAGGTAATCCACTTCCGTTCGTCCGCCTCCGATCGCTCCCAACTCAATCTTGAAGAAGTCAAGTTGCTTGGCATAACTTTTGGAATCTCGTGCGGTAAACTTCAATTCCCAACGTTCGAACCTAGGAATGATGTTATCTCCTTCCCCTTCAGGGCCAGGGGGACGACTGTCTCCTAGTCCAGAACCCTTGCTCCCAACTGCAGCTCCGGCTTCGACGGTTTCCAGTGATGCTGAGATGGAACTTATAGTTTCCGTTACCGCTTGTAGCGATTGCTCGACGGCTGGTTCAGTTAGCTGCTCGGCCTCCTCGCTACCGGGAGGTTCTAAATCCCGAGCAAAGCCCGCAGCATTGTCACCTCGTCCGGCGATTCGTTCCTCTTCGACAAAGATTCGAATTGGATCGTGCGGTTTCATGTTGCTTAGAATGAAAACGAGTCCTAGAGCAACAACTCCCATGCCAATCATAATCACAAGACTCAGCAGCAAGCTTGAGACTGAATCCACCGAGGTGGTATGCATCGTCTCGATTGTCGTAGGTTTTCCCTTCGACCAAGATTTACCGGATGCACTCATTGACCTCTAGCTCCATTTTGGGTGCGATTTGCTCGCCTGCAATTCATGGCTGAATTAAATGCATTTTTTAAAGCGGATACTGATACGACAAAAATTGTGGGCTAGAGAGAAAGCCAGTTGACTCGCTACGACCCGCGAGAGCTAACAACTCTGCCGCTAGTTCTACGAGTCATACCTACTTTCAGTGCATCCAAAAATCGATTTAGGCCAGAGGCAACTAATTCTTGCATGCCACGGATTCGATTGTTAACGAGCGCGAGAATGATGCCAAGCGGAATCGCTACCGCAAGACCCATGGCAGTGTGTTCCAACGCCATTCTAATGTCACCTGCGAGTGCGCCCGGGTCTGCTTGAGTCGACTCTTCCAAGTTACGGAACGCCCCAAGCATGCCTAGAACCGTTCCGAAAAGTCCGAGTAGAGGGGCGGTTTTTACACAAGTTGCAATCCATGCAATCCGATTTTCAAGGTCAGACAAAACATCTCGCTGGAATCGATCCAGAACGTACTGTCTGACTTTTTGGTAGCCTAACTCGCGATTCTCGACTCCGAGATGAACCATGATCGGTAGTGCTTTCGGATTACCCTCACAATTCTGTATCACCGTGTCGTAGTCGCCTTCTGCGAGTGGTCCCAACACCGAATCAAGAAACGCGTCCTGGTCGGCCTCCGTTTTGAATCGTTTGCTGGACACTCGCGTCATGACGATAATTGCACAATACAGGCCCCACAAAGCAACTGCCCCGATGACAAAATAGTCGAGGATACCGAGGATCTCAAAGAGTTCGACCATGCCAAGCTTTCAAAAGGAGAAGTTAACGAACGAATTTGCAAGAATCAGACAGCGACCGCAACTGTAATACGGCCCAGTATAACTAACGTTTTGTTCAATGGTAGTTTCGTTTTCGGACAGACCGTTTTCAAAGAAGCTTAGGCACTAGTTTTGCGAATCAGCGAATATGTGCCCCGGTCTGACACTGAGATACCACTCTTTCCAAGCCCTTTCGGCCTTGACTCGATGGTCTGCCGTGATTGGGCCTTCTGCTGGAAGGTAGTTGACACCCATTTTCCTGCTCAAGATTTTCAGAGATGCTTCAGCGGTCCGTTGAACAACCTGATCGCCATCGCCAAGTGCAAAAATCAAGTCGGGTACAAAGTCTAAGTCATCGCCTCGACCTAGGATTTTCGCTCCCAATCGACGAGCACTCCAGGAATTTCCTGCTCCGAGCATGCGTGCGAATCGGCTAAGTTGGGCCTTTCGCTTCGCGGGATCCGCATCGAGCACAATTCGATTGGACAACGCCGTGTCCTCCACTGAGCCCTCTTTGTTCGTTTCGAGCAACGAGAGCGCGTCCTCTATGGAGGTAACTTGAGATTTATCTACAACCTTACCATTGATAACTCCCACGCTGGAGATGTCTCCAAGGCCATAACCACCTGTGTTTGTTGCTTCTTTGAGTTCACCAATCGACTTCTGAGTCGTCCTCAGCAAAAAGAGTATGGACAAACAAGTTGCAGTTTCCACTCCGCCTGGGTCCACGCTTTCGCCGACTAGCCCAAAAGCGCCTGTCGCTGGATCTTGGTACTTTTTGAGTATCTCAACCCCTTCCTTGTACCAGACCGGATCTTTCTCTCGACGGCCCTTGAGGATTTCCAGGAAGGATTCGTATCGCTCTTGACTATAAAGCCAGTAGTAAAACCAATCGGATCCTCGGGCACCACGTTTGAACTCATTTTGTGAGAGCCAAGACGCAGCCTTGGTGGCTACTTTTTGTACGGAATCCCTAGAGACAAGTCGCGATACAAACTTCTTCTCCTTTTTTCCGGCCAGAACATCTTCGGAAACTCGCCTGAAGACTGCTGGGATTTCGTCGTCTTCCTCTCCCTCGCCGGCCAGCGCGTTTTCCAACTTCATGCCCGGCCCTCGCATCAACCCTAGGATATCTGCCGAGATCAATGATGCCGATAAACCAGCCGCCAACATTTGATGATTGGGGACATCCCCCGAAGAAGGAGTCTGATAGGTCCAACCACCATCTGGCCGCTGAGCGTTCTGGAGCCAAACTGCAACTTTCTCAACGGAGTTGAAATCGACTTCAATGTTGGCTTGTTTCATCGACCAAAGTGCAAGCGTCACATATTGGGTCTGCGAAGCATCACCGGAGCCTTGTCGAATTGTCAGATAGCCAAACCCGCCATTCTCTCGTTGAACGGATTTCAAAAAATCGCGGCAATACTCAAGTTCCGTTTTGTACTTTGCACCGTCGACCGCAGATAGCAGCATCGCCGAGATGGAGACGTCGTAGATGATGTGCTCACTCTGAAGAGCGCCAGACTTTTCGTGGATCTCGCGTGTTGTCTTCAATGCAAATGGAATGGCCTTTCTGACCAGTGGGTGCTCCGGTTCCTCAGTTGCTTTGTACGCGGTGTAACCCATCAAGATGTCGTACTCATGGGTCGTTCTGGAGCGGTTGAAGTTCGAGCTGAGGAAATCAACTGCCTTCTTCACCATTTGCTGGACAACAGGATGCTCTGGTGAATACGGCTCGTCTGCCCGTAAAGGGCTCGAAATTCCAAGGATTAAACAAGTCAGGACAAAAACATGTCCGTAAGTGTGCAAAATTCGTGTCTGTTTCATGAATGATTTCTTGACGATTGACTACACAAAGACAACTAGCTCTTGACCAAGATATTCGCACCGAGTGGTACCACGAATTGACACCTATTCGCCTTTGGTTTACTATCTTACCCCACGCGATATCAAAAGGCTATCTCCAACCGTTAACGGTTATTGGATGGTGTCTTCAATTTATTCGCTAAAGGCTGGATAGCTCAGTTGGTAGAGCAATGGACTGAAAATCCATGTGTCCGCGGTTCGAGTCCGCGTCCAGCCACTGAAGAAAACCCCTGTTTTGCAGGGGTTTTTTCGTTTCTGGAGCTTGCCGTTGAGAATTGCCGACGTCGGCATCGACTTCATTTTTCGCGTTGCTGCGTCGGATTTTGCGAGGTTTTGTGAGCCCACTCTTGCTGGTCGGTTGATGGCTCTTTAGCTTTGGCCGTCTTTCACGTCGTCTTTTTTGTATCGCCTTTCCGGGGCCGAATTCTGTGAGATTGGCGAGGGCGACGCGAATCATGGGAAGAATGGGAGTTATGGTTTACACGATTGCCATTCTTCCCATAAATCACCTAACTTCCATCGATCTCAAAAAAGACATGAGAGGAATGAGACATATGGGAACAATGAAAATCAGTCAAACAAAATCATCCATCCTTTGGTCTTTGATTTCGGTGGTTCAACCTCGCGTTGGTCATTCTTTCACTTAAGCCGCCTTGTTCGATAAACTCTTTCTCCAAAGTCATCAACTGCTGATCCAACAGATAGTTGGTTTGATGAATCAAGCAGATGGCGATGTTCGCGATTACTTCGTCTGATCGGGTTTCGACAAACTCACGATACAACTCAAAATTTGTGGTGTTCGACAGCCCAGATCGCGTACATAAATGGCCTGTTTAGAATCTTTGTCCCAAATCAACTTGTCACGGACTCGCAGTTATTCGCGGTAATCGGCCAATAGCTCTTCGAGACTGGCTCGACCAACGTTGGTCAGTTTGATTTCGGTTTCCTTGGAAGTCGTGCCCGCTTTGCTTCCTTCCAGAATGTTTTGCTTGCATGAACGAACCGATTGAATCATTGGATCCACGGTTCGATCGCCTCTTGAAAGGAACTTGTGGGCAAATCGAAAGGTAATGTCGTAGACGACTTCGGCTTTTTGGAAAGACAGCAGTGATTAGTAGTCGCCGCGTGGCTGGATAATTCGACTGGGACAGGGTGGTGATTGCGAATGGGATTGATGAGAAGCATGGGAAGGATGATTTTCAAGACTCTCATTCTTCCAGCTATTCCGTTTGCCTTTTTCGCTCGTCATAGTAGCTCCCGGATGTTTTGCAGAACTTCGCTACTCTTGCCCACCAGTATGAAGGCTAGGCGCCCGTTACTCGTTGCTATGAACTCCCAATCCGAGCTGACGAAGCTTAGTTGTCCGCACGATCCAAATAGAAGACTCCATCCAGGCTTTCACGCTCCTTTTTGGCGCGGTGGGATATGATTCCGAAAGCGAACTGGACTGATTCCCAATCAGGAATCATGGATTTGTTTTGCGTCGCGTAAGCCGTTCCACCGAGCACGGCTTCAATGAAGACTGATGCGAGGAACGAACCTTCATCGACGCGACGAACGCTTTCCCAGTCGATTCGAAAGGCTCTTCGTCCATCCACGCCTTGTAGGAGGGAATTTGGCTGACTAACTTCTGTTCCCAATCGCTTGGACCAGACTGGGTTAAGCTCCGTGAATCGATTGTTGCTATTGGGTACTCGTTCAATTATCGATTTCAGCCAGTCCGTTCTGGTTGATACGAGTAGGTAGTCCGTGTTGCAGGCCATGGCTCGCATGGGATTGATAGAATCTGTTTCCACCGAAGTGAGAAGCGGTTCGCCATTTCGCGTGGACCACATGTTGAAGGCTCCCACCTTTTGATTCATCACTACATCATCTCCGGCAAACAATTGTTCTGCGATCTTCGATGCATCGACTCCTTGATCGAGCGAGAGAATCCACAAAAAGTCACGAATAGATTCCTGAGGTGAGTTTATCGTAGACTTGGATGCCATAGCCATTGATGGCTTGCAACGATAGAACAGCTCCTTCTTTAGGTCCAAACGCGGTCCTTCAAGATCGG
>JAIYDQ010000507.1 GCA_027487375.1 Planctomycetaceae bacterium | reverse complement strand
CGGCGGAGTGTATAGGGAGAAGGAGAACGTTTGAATGGTTGAGTCTGCACCCAAAATCCCTAGTGACGCATTCGTCCGCGCTCTGACTGAGAGCCAGACGGCATTGCGCGGCTTTTGCCAGGCTTCGCTAGGGTACGGTGAGGAATCCAAAGAGGCTTTGCAGCGAACGAGCATCGTGTTGTGGAAAAAGTGCAATGACTGGGATCCAGCCACTGAGTTTCTGGCCTGGGCGACCACTGTGGCAAAGTTTGAAGTTTTGGGGGTGATTCGAGATCGAAAACGGGACCAAAAACGGATCGTGTTTAATTCCGAAGTCGTCGATCTGATGGTAGATGAGGCTTCAAGAACGGTCGATTCAATCTCAGATCGGGCCGCAGCGCTAGAGGTGTGCCTCGAGTTTCTCGGCGATCGGAATCGGGAGGCGTTATCCGCTTATTACGTCCATGGTCGCTCGATTCAAGAGGTCGCAGCAAAGCAAGAAAAGCAGATTAGTGCATTGAAGGTGATGATGCTTCGTCTTCGCCGAAAACTAGCTGAATGTGTCGAGCGGCGACTAGCAAGCGGAGGTGCCGTATGAACGATAGCTCCATTCCGTTTGAGCGACTTGAAGAGCTCTTGTTCGCGTCGACGAATGAGACATTTACCGACGAGGAACGCGCTGAGCTGAATGCTTTGCTATTCGATCACCCGGCAGCCCGAAACTATGCGGTCCAATTCCTTTCATTCGATGCTGTTCTCGCTGATAGCTTAGGGGCTGGCGAAGCAGCGCGGCACTATGCTTCGAAAAATAAAAAATGGTCCGACGAAAAATGGTTTGAAAAGGTGCGGCGTTTTTCGTCACGACATAGAGCGTTGTTGGCTGCCGCTTCGGTTGTGATGATCATGTGCGGATGGCTCATGTGGCGGGAAATTCCGAGTAGTGATCTAGAGGCCAAACCAGTTGGCGTAGTTCAGCATGCAAGTCGCACGACTTCGTTAGAGGTTGGAGATGGGTTGCATTCGGGAGATTGGGTTCGATTTGATAAGGGTCGCGTTGCGGTGAAGTTTGAATCCGGTGCCAAGCTGGCGGTCGAAGGTCCGGCTGAATTTAAGATCGTAAGTAATAATGGCGCGAGGATGGTTCGAGGTCGTGCGACGATTCGAGTGCCAGGCAAGATTAAGGGTTTTACGCTCGACACTCCTGCCGAGCAGATCGTGGATTTGGGGACCTCTTTCGGGGTGACAATCGAACGAAACGGCGCGACCGCCATATCGGTATTTGAAGGTTCGGTTGAATTGCGTGGCCGACAGCATGCATCAGGTCCTCAGTTACTCGCAGCAGGAGATTCCGTGCATGTTAAGGGAAGTTCGACCGCGCCTGACGAGATTCCTTATAAGGTCAGTGACTACTTGCAGACCTGGCAAGCTTCTTTTGGTGTGGAGGCCGTTGAGGGTGCGATGCGAATCGCCGAACCAAATGAGCGCGCAGTGCCCGGTAAGGTATTGGATGGCGAGCATTTGCTCATCTTTCCAGAACGCGAATCGGTGGAACTTCCCGCTGGTTTTGTGGTGAGTGCCACTGAGCCGGGCTCGTATCAATCTCGTTTAGGGTTGAAACAACAGGTCGCACTCGGCGCGCCGTTGGCTGTCGATAGTTACCTAATTCAGTTCAACCCAGGGAAATCGCTGACTCCCAATTCACCACGGCGTTTTTCCGGCACGCTGAAGTTCGACCGTCCGGTGGTGGGGCTTCTGTTTCGAGCGGCAATGTTGAATGAATCCGATGCCATATTGGGTCTTCCGTCGGCTGATTTCGGCGGTGTGTTTCGACGTGGTATCAACGACAGTGATGAAGTGTCTCTAAGCACAGACCGCCGTACTTTGACGGTTACTTTTGACGTGATCAATGGCGTGGATCAGATCCGCGTTCTCGTTGCCTCCAATCCATCTAGTCCTCACTCAAATTAACTCCAAGAATGAAAACACCATCGATACCATTCATCGAGCGTCGCCATTTCCTGCGTGGATGTGGGATGGCGCTCGCGCTTCCCGTTTTTGATAGCCTCAGTACCAGTTTCGCAGCTTCGCCTCTAAACGCTAGGCCGAAGCGATTGATCTGCATTGGCAATCATCTTGGATTTTGGCCGGATGGATTTTTCCCGACTGGCAAAGGGAGTGACTACACGGCCAGCAAGACGCTCTCTCCGTTGCAGGCGTACCGATCTGACTTCACCATCTTTTCACATCTCGATCATGACGCGAAGGGAGGGCACGGTGCAGTGCACTCGTTTCTTACTGGCGTGAAAAAGCAGGAGTCAGCGGGATTTCCGGAGAAGAACATTTCGATAGATCAAGTGGCTGCTGAACATGTCGGAGCGGCGACACGTTATCCATCCATCACGGCGGGGATTGGTGAAGGAACGGATATGTGCTGGAATCGGGCGGGTGTACGACTTCCACCAGTGAACAATCCTGCGCGTCTGTTTGAAGCACTGTTTGTGGAGCCGAGTGCTTCCATCAAAGCTGCGGAGCATGGACGGATGTTGAACCGAGCCAGTGTGCTCGACGCGTTGCGAGATTCGGCGAAGCACTTGGCGGGTACTCTGGATGTGTCGGATCGTAGCAAGCTCGATCAATACCTGACGTCGGTGCGCGATGTGGAACGTCGGTTACAAATGTCCGAGGCTTGGCTGGACAAACCAAAGCCAAAGTCGCCTATCAATGAGATCAAAGACGAAGAGCGATTGCAGATCGAAGAGATGCCACTTTTCTTCGATCTAATGACTCTTGCTTTGCAAACGGATTCGACGCGAGTCGCGACCTTTGAAATCCCGCTGCAGTTCCATACCAACGACCTCGATGTCGGTAGCTATCACGGGCTGTCACACCACAGTAAGCAGGAAGGTTTGCTTACCCAATTGCAGACTGTAGAAAAGTACTTCATGACGCAGTTCGCGCATTTGTTCGGAAAGTTAAAGGAAGCCGGTTTAATGGACAGCACTCTCGTGGTGATCGGAAGCGGTATGGGCAATGCCTCGAACCATTCGAATCGCGATTTACCGGTATTGCTCGCGGGTGGCGGTATCAAACACCAAGGGCATCTAGTCTGTCCAAAAGAAGAACATAAGCGAATTGAGTTGTCCAATCTTTGGCTGTCCGTGCTTCAGTGGTTTGGAGTCGAACGCGAACGTTTTGGACGGAGCACAGGAACGTTTTCGCCGATGGAGTTGAGTTAGAATGCGAATTAAGACAGAAAAAGTTTTTATCAGTTTTATCGCATTAGTTTTTTGTCAACTTTTGTTGCCTTCTATGCTCCTTTCGGATGAAGTATCGTTTGTGAAGGCCTACTGCATCCAATGTCATGGCGATACGAAACAGAGCGGCGATCGACGTTTCGACATGTTGACCAGCGAAATCAAGAATCCAGACGATGCTTTGATCTGGCAGGAGATTCTCGATCAGCTCAATCAAGGCGACATGCCGCCGAAGAAGGCGAAACAACCCCCGAAGGCTGAGCTACTCGCAACTATTGATGCGATCACGCAATCCGTGGCCGATGCCACACAGCGTTTCAAAGGCACGGGAACGCACACAGTGCTGCGGCGACTCAATAGCTTTGAATACAGTCACACCGTCGGCGACTTGCTCGGATTGAATATCGCAGGTTGGAATCCCACCGCTGATTTTCCGCCCGAAGTTCGTGCCGATGGCTTTGACAACAATAGCGCCGTGCAAGTGACTTCCGGCATGTTGCTCGACCACTACTTTATTGCAGCCGAGGATGCCATACGTCGTGCAACGGCTTTTGGTCCGAAACCCGAGTCAAAGAGCTATGTGCAAAAATCGCCGTTCTACTTCGAAGGCAAGGCAGCACGTGACCTGCCTAAGCTTTTTCGTACCGACCGCTACCGCTGGATTTCGGACAAGGGCTACGACGATCTCGTCGCGCGGCATTATCGCGGAGGGCACATTGGATTCGAGCCGCTGGCGCGCGGCGGCGCTCCGCAAAGCGGGCGTTACACCATCCGCATCCAAGCGGCTGCCATCGATCGCACGCATTCCTATGACTTCTTGAAGGACTTCCGAAACGGCGACCCGATTGTAATGGAAGTTGCTGCAGTGAATCGCGAGGGGAGCGTCGAGAGTACGGGCAACATTACTACGGAGCGAACACTCGCGCTCGTAGAACTCAATAGTGAAAAGCCGAAGTGGTTCGAGTGGACCGTCGATCTCCAGCGCGGTGAGGAACCCGAGGTCCGCTTTCGCAATGGCGCGCCTGCGGCAAAAGCATTGGCGTTCAAGTTGAGCAAAAACGTCAAAGGTCATCCTGAGCTGGAAGCGATTGGAAAGCTGGGCAAGGGAGAGATCGCTTTGGCGATGCTCAAGGCGTATCGAGGTCCGAAGCTCCGCATTTGGGAAATGCAGGTCCAAGGTCCACAACTCGATCAATGGCCAACCCCTGGTCACAAGCTGCTCTATGGCAACCTTGCGCCGAATGAGATCAGCCGTATCAACATTCCAAAACGGCTGCAGATTTTTGCCGAAGCTGCATACCGCCGTCCTTTGCGTCAAGGCGAGTTGGCTGCCATCGGAAAGCTCGTCAACAGCAAGCTTGATGCTGGAATGAAGCCGCTGGATGCGCTGCAGCTCGGCTTCCAGTCCATCCTCTGCTCGCCCGCTTTTCTTCATTTGCATGAAGGAACGGGCAAGCTAGACGACTACGCACTGGCGTCGCGTTTATCCTACTTTTTTTGGTCATCCATGCCGGACCAAACACTGATCCAGCTAGCCGCTGCAGGAAAGCTGCGCGAGCCCGCGACGCTCAACGCCCAAGTGGATCGCATGCTTGCCGATCCGAAGTCGCAGCGCTTTGTGCAAAACTTCATTCGACTCTGGCTGAATCTTGACCATATCGGCGAGATGCCAGTGTCCACGGATTTCGTAAGTTTCTTTCGCGACAACATCGACACCGCCATGAGGTCCGAGACGGAGATGTTTTTCCGTCACATACTTGACGAAAACTTGCCGCCGCAAGAATTCCTTTCCGCCAACTACACCTATGTGAATCGTGAACTCGCATTGCACTATGGCTTGCCATCCATAGAAGGCATTCAACTTCGCCTGGTTTCGCTACCCAAAGGTGAACGCGGCGGCCTACTTGGACACGCTTCGTTCCTTACCGCATCGGCGAATGGTGTCGATACGTCGCCTGTTGTGCGAGGCGTTTACGTGCAAGAGAAACTTCTCGGCTATACGCCTCCGCCACCGCCACCTGATGTGCCGCTTATTGAACCGGATGCCAGTGGAGCTACAAACATCCGCGAGCAACTTGCCAAGCACCGTGAGAACGAAACCTGCGCCGCCTGTCATCGCAAGATTGATCCTTTTGGCTTCGCGCTAGAGAACTTCGACGCCATAGGGAGTTGGCGCGCTGACTACTCGAAGAATGACAAAATCGATGCTAGCGGCGTGCTGCCATCGGGCGAGAAGTTCAAAGGTGTCGCCGATTTCCGCAGCCTGCTCATAGCACGTCATGAACAGTTTACTAGATCGCTTACAGAGAAACTCATGACCTACGCCCTCGGCCGATCACTTGAACTTGCCGATCGCCCAGTGATTGACGATATGATGAAAAACTTGTCGTCTAACAATGGCGGATTCAAGGATCTTGTTCGAGCCGTAGTGCTTAGCGAATCCTTCGCGAAGAACTGACTCCTGTCTCCCGTCTCTTGTCTTCAGCCTCCCGCCAGCTACAAACATGAACATCGCTCGCCGTTACTTGTTGAAGGTCATACCGCTACTTGCGTGGCGAGGTTCCTCTCTGCTTGCGACTGAAGCACACACTAGCGCAATCTTCCTAGGGCAAGGAACGATGGCCGGCGAAGTTACCGATGCATCAGCGTTGCTACAAACGCGTTTGACCGTGGCTGCGGAGCTTGATCCGACCGTGGATCTACGAGGTGCCGTTGGGGTAGCTTGTTTTGAATGGAGCACTCGAGAGGATTTCAACGATGTATATCGAACTCCTTTTCAAACAGCGACTGACGCAAGTGACTTCATCGTACGGGCCGAACTTAGCGGCCTTAAGCCCAACACCACTTACCATTATCGTGCACTCTATGGGATTACACAGGCGACGGCTCAAGTCGGTCCAAACTGTTCATTCAAAACCTTACCGGGCGAAGCAATCAATACACTTGTGCGTTTCATCGTCGGTAGTTGCATGAACTACAATAAATTCATGCACGGCAAACTAGGCAAAGCCAGCGGACCACTGACCGCTACGGAAAAGGACAAGCGTCTCGGATATCCATCCTTCGAAGCGATGCTGAACTTGCGCCCGGATTTCTTTGTGGGTTCAGGGGACATCGTCTACTACGATAACCCGATGCGCGTATCCGAAACGATCCCTCAGTTGCGTAAATGTTGGCACGAGCAGTTTTGCTTTCCGCGGATGATCGAGTTCTTTCGTAGCGTTCCTGCTTATTGGTCGAAAGACGATCACGATTTTCGATTCAATGAATCCGACAATTCAACCGACCGTCAACCACTGCCGAAAACCGGCATCGATATGTTCCGTGAGCAATTGCCGTTGGTAGCTATTGGCAGCGACAAACCCACTTACCGCACGCATCGAGTTAGCGAGGAGCTGCAAATCTGGCTAAGTGAGGGTCGCGACTATCGCTCACCCAACGAGATGGCCGACGGACCTGGAAAATCGCTATGGGGAGTGGAACAGCGAGAATGGCTAAAAAAGACTTTGAGGGAGAGCGATGCCAAATGGAAGATCCTGATTTCGCCCACTCCGATGGTCGGGCCCGATGACTTGACAAAGATCGATAATCACGCCGACCTCAGCGGCTTCCGCCACGAAGCGGATGCCTTCTTCTCTTGGCTGAAGGAGAACAAGATCAATCAGTTGGTCATCATCTGCGGAGATCGTCACTGGCAGTACCACAGCATCCATCCATCGGGGGTCGAAGAGTTTGCTTGTGGTGCGTTGAACGATGAAAACGCTCGTCTCGGCGTTGCGCCGGGCGATAAGGGTGGCTCTGATCCGATGGCCCTTGTTCGACAGCCCTACACTTCACCAACGCCCAATGGCGGCTTTCTACAAATTACAGCGGGAGCTGAACTGGTCCTCGAGCATTTCAACTCGAGAGGCGAACGACTTTACCGTGCAGTCAAACAGGCGAGCTTGGGTGGATGACATTTATGATACAAAGGTATTCGTATTGGTGGCAGAGATTGGCAAGTGAGCCTGAGGCGCTAACCGAGTTCCAGTGGCGTAAGTCGGCTAGCGCCTCGGACTCAATGAATTGCATGGGAAAATCTAAATTGAATCGTACAGGTCGCGAAACTTAACAACAACGAGCAAAAGCATTATGAAAAAAATAGAGCGACGTAGGCTGCTTCAGGCTGCGGGAGTTTCGATCGGACTGCCATTCTTGCCGTCATTTCCGATAGCTAGATCTTCCGAACAATCTACACAGACATCGCCGGTTGTGAAGAAACGGATGGTTTGCATCGGCAACATGCTCGGCTTTTATCCAGAAGCCTATTGGCCAGCCGAAACCGTCGAAAACAGCAAAATTGCGTTAACGTCCGGACTAAAGGAACTGAGTAGCTTTCCGCTAGGTCGCAGTACTGCGGCACTCGAGGCAATTCGTAGTAACATGACGATGATTGGCGGACTAGATCATGGGACCAGCGGTGGACACTTTTCGATCCACTCGTTCTTGTCTGGCGTGCGTCAAATCGATGCTAAATCGATGCCTAACGCGAATGTAACAATCGATCAATATGCCGCAGATCACGTCGCTGGACAAACTCGATTTTCAACGTTGAACATCGGTAGCGAGAGTGGAATTCACGGAGGTTGCCAACTGTCTTGGACTCGTACAGGAACTCGCGTCCCGCCGATTCCCGGTCCCGAACAACTGTTCAAAATGCTGTTCGTTGGCATCGATGAAAAGGATAAGCTTGCTGCCGCCGATCGTTTTCGATTGCAAGGTTCGATTTTAGACTTAGTTCGTGGCGACGCCGCTCGCTATCAACGGAAGCTCAACCAACAAGACCGTGATAAGTTTGACGAGTATCTGACGTCCGTTCGCGATGTCGAAAAGCGAATCGGAATGCGCCGCGACTGGATTGATGTTCCCAAGCCGAACGCACCTTTCGCAGCACCAAAAAACCGGAACATGGTTGAGGACCTACCTTTGTTGTATGACTTAATCGTGCTTGCCTTACAGACGGATTCAACGCGAATAGCAACGCTCGAAATCGGCGGAGATTTTAATCCGCGAGATTTGGGAGTGACCGGAGACTACCATGCCCTGTCCCATCACGGACAAATAGCGTCGAGTATCGAAGCATTGATCACGTTGGAGACATACCAAATCCAGCAGTTTGTACGCTTCGTCGAGAAACTCGCATCGCTTCAGGATGGAGAAACTCCACTGATTGATCAAACGATGGTTCTGTTCGGAAGCGGAATGGGGAACGCTAACTCTCATACGAATACCAACCTTCCGGTTCTACTCGCTGGTGGCGGATTCAAGCATGGGCGAATGTTGGCTTTCGATGGAAAGTCAGCGCACAAGCCGCCACTTACGAATCTATTTGTTTCGATGCTGCAACAGTTCGGGATCGAAACCGAGAGCTTTGCAACTAGCACTGGTACGTTGCGAGGTTTGACATGATTGGCTCTTGGTCAACCCGATGCTTATGGTTGTGCTTCGCGGGAATTGCATTGACAATACTTGCGAATCGATCGGAAGCTCAGTCCATCGACAAAGTTCAGACTTTTGTGAAGAAGTACTGTATTGATTGCCATGGCACAGCAGATCCCAGCGGTGATCGTGAGTTTGAAACACTAAATCTTTCGAGCAATCTTTTGGACACACAACTGAAGTTGCAAGAGATTATCGACCAAATCACTCTTGGGGCGATGCCTCCCGAGGATTCACAGCAACCGAGCAGCGAAGATCGGCTCGATGCGATCAGCCAAGCGACAGAATTGCTTGCCGCTATGCGAGAGAAATCGACAAGCACCGGTGGGAAAAGCGTCTTGCGAAGGTTGTCTCGTCGCGAGTATCGCAATACCGTCAGAGATCTGCTGGCGATCGACATGACAATGTTTGACCCCACGCTCGAGTTCCCAGCCGACAATCTTTCAAAGCATGCCGATAACTTTGGTGATACGCTGGTTACATCCGGGTATTTACTAGAGAAGTATCTGGACGCTGCGGATCGTTGTATCGAAAAAGCATTCGCCTTATCGAAACCGCCGGAAATGCGAGAGTGGACCTTCAACAAGGGATTTGTGCAGCAGGCTGAGTTGAAGCGTGCGCACCAAATTGCCTTTGATCATCGATATCTGGTTCTGTACGATCATCCGCTGAATAGCAAACCGGAAGGGGCTTACGGTCACTTGCCCGATTTGCACACCGGTGTTCCATGTGACGGTGTTTATGAGGTAGAGGTTTTGGCCGAGGCCCTCAATCGAAAAACGCCTTACAATCGCAAGACCGTTCTGATTGATTTGGACGAACCGTTTCGGATGGGTATTCGACCAGGTGATACTTCTCTTGGCGATATGGTTCACACACAACCAATCGAGCCGAAACTGGCAGAGGCCTCGATCGATGACGACGGATTGAAGTGGTATAAGTTCAAGATTCCACTGGATAAAGGTTTTGGACCTCGCTTCACGTTTGAGAATGGTCAGCACGATGTGCGAGGTTCTTATGCTAGGGTCTTTCGAAACCACTTAGAAACGCTGCCCGAGGATGTCCGAAAAGCGACGGGGATTGTTGCTTGGCGGAACGCCGTAATCAAGTTTGGACACTTGCCTCAGATACGGATACATGAGGTGCGTATCCGTGGCCCCCTTGAGACCCAATGGCCGACAATGACTCAAAAGATTTTGCTGGGCGGAACGGAATTCGAACCCAACAAGATTCGTAAGTTACTCGACCGATTTGCTTCACGTGCTTACCGTCGACCTGCGACAACGGCAGAGGTTGACGGGCTGATTGCAATTTATCAGAGTCGCATCGCCAACGGTCATGCAGCGTTCGATGCTTACAAAGACGCGTTGAAAGCCGCCATGTGTTCACCTGCGTTTCTGTATCTTTCTCCGCCCGACGATCCCCAAGACGTTCGGATATCGGCTCATAGTTTGGCCGAGCGATTATCGTATTTTCTCACTTCGTCGATGCCAGATGAACAATTGCGCAGTTTGGCAGACCTAGACAAACTTTCTAACCGAGAAACACTTCAATCAGAAACAAAAAGGTTGTTGGCGAGCAAAGCATCCGACGCATTTGTTTCGGACTTTCTTGATAGTTGGTTAAACCTGAGAGCACTTGGAAGTATGCCACCGGATCCTATTGCATCTCAAATTTACTATGCCGCCGGTTTAGAGCCGGAGATGAAGCAAGAGACACGATTGTTCATGCGAGACTTGATCGATCGCAACGCTTCCGTTCTCGAGTTTCTGCGGGCAGATTACTCATTCGTCAATCGCGACCTTGCCAAGCTATATGGTGTTGCCGATCAAGTGCCGACGGACACTGCTAACGAGTTTCGTCGAGTGACTTTCAAGAATTCCAACCGAGGTGGACTTTTGGGGCAAGCCAGCATCTTGACCGTCTCTGCCAATGGGATCGAGACTTCTCCGGTGATTCGTGGACTTTGGATGATGGAGAATATACTCGGATCAAATGTACCACCGCCGCCAGACGCGGTGCCCGCGCTCGATCCCGACGTTCGTGGTGCGGTATCGATTCGAGATCAACTTGCCAAGCACCGCGAGTCCGAAGCATGCAATCAATGTCATCGTAAATTTGATCCGCTCGGCTTCGCATTAGAAGGTTTCGACCCAATCGGACGCACTCGCAATTTCTATGATGCCAAGAGAAATATTCCAGTAGATACGTCAGGAGTATTGCCTGGTGGAGGGGCCTTTTCCAATGCATCGGATCTTCGAAAGCTATTACTTAATCGACAGGAGTTCTTTGTTCGAACGGTCGCGAATCGTCTGCTTAGCCACGCGCTGGGCAGGAGAATCGAGGCAATCGATCGTCCTGCAGTCGACGAAATCATTTCCCAAATCCGTGGCGATGACTACGCAATCGTAGACCTGATCACCGCCGTTGTTACCAGTGAGTTGTTTCAGCAGCAATAAGTTCCTTGGCCTACAAAGTGAAGGGACATTTCGGAGTTTTCTGACGAGTCTGCGGCACGTGGGGTGAGATTACTCACATCGCTTACGCGACGATGCTCCGAGTGACTGAAGCTAACGCTTCCAATGTCGTCTGATCTTGAATTCAACAGTGCCGGATAGCGGATTTCGTAAGAATTCCGAAGTTGGTGGAAGAAGCTGCCAAATCTGCGGCATTCACATGTCTTCCGACATCTGCTATCCGCCTCCAACCCTCACTTTTAAATTGGCCGAAGCACTATAAAACATTCTTAAATGTGTAAAGTTTTAACGAATACCTTGATACACTTTGACGTCGTCGATAAGGATGCCGCCGTGATCGACTCCTTTGAAATCGATCTGCTGCTGACCAATCATGTCAATACGATCGTCTTCGAACAGGATTTTCTTACCATCAATTTTCAATAGTAGCGATCCCTTCTTGAGCTCGATGGTTACATTGACCCATTGTTTTAAAGGAAGCGACAATTCCTTCGTTTGAGCTGACTTGGGATCATTCTTCAATGTGAGAGTCGTCTTGTCCTTGGAAAAATTGAGACTGTTGAAGTGGTGTCCAATATCAATCAGAGGAAACTTGGCTGCGTAGTTTTCCGCGTCGAAACGGACGCGAAAATGAACAACTAGATTCTCAGGTACCTTTTCTAGGAATATAACTGGCTTAAATCCAGCATGGGATTTGTCTCCTTCGGCAACTTTTTTATCTTGATACTCTTTCGGAGATGGACCACCAACGAGAGCTCCATCCTTTATGACCCAAGTGCTTCCTTGCCTTGTTTGCCAATGGTCTGTGTCAAGCTTCCCCGAACTGAAGTCGTCTTCATAGACTAGCTTGAGCGATTGAAAGAGCTCCGGTCGATATTCCTCGGCGGAAACAGAAGAAACCAGTTGAGCGACACTGAGTAAGAGGAAATAGAATTTCATTTTGGGCTTTTTCTCAAAGAAGTACTGTGGATATGAAGGACGTGAAAAGACAGTCTAGCAGATGCGTCCATCGACTGTTTTCGATAAGCGATGTCGCCAAAATTAGTCTTGCGTGCGGTCCTGTTGCTATAGCAATCAACACGGCAATTAACATCCAGTCACAGAGTGATCTAGGACCCACGAAAAGAACTTTTATGGTAAATTCATTACTCGGCCCGGTACCCTTGTTAGCATTAACCGTCAACATGCCGACTGCTTCGAGATAGGTCTATTGCGCTCGCGGCAAGATGGGTTGAAATTGGATAACTCCCCGGTTTATTCGACTTCGTTTAAGGAATTGAGACCTCCCGTGCGATGTATCGCTTTCCTTACAATCTGTTGCCTACTCCGTTTTGCTGTTTCGTCGAACGCTTCTGAACTGGCTTCAGATCAAAGCGAGTTTCTTGAGAAGCACTGCATGGATTGCCACGATTCGGATTCCAAGGAAGGTGGCCTCGACTTTTCAACGATCGACTTTGACCTTCACAACTCCGATTCCTCCTTGATATGGGTGAAAGTGTATGATCGAGTCCGAGATGGCGAGATGCCTCCCAAGGACGCCTCGCGGCCGCTTCAGGACCAAACCAAGAAATTCTTAATGGCACTCGATGCAAAATTGAGCGACGCTAATGTTCAGATACAAGCGAGCGAAGGCCGCGCCCTTGCACGCAGACTGAATCGCGATGAGTATCAGAATTCGCTGCGCAATCTGCTGGGCGTTGAAAAAGATTATCGGCCTCTTCTGCCCGAGGATGGACGATCGCTTGGATTTGATAAAGTAGGCTCAGCACTCAGCGTATTAGCGGAGCATTTGCAGGCTTACATGACTGCCACGCCGGAAGCTTTGAATGAAGCCATTGTCACAGGACCGTCGCCGAAATTGGAAGCGATGCGTTATTCGCAGCGTGGCCCATTGACGACATACGTCTATCTTGGGCCCGTCGTCGATGCGAGCGGTCAGATGCGAAATGGCGAGTCCTTTGCAAACTACATGGAGTTTCGCAGCTCTCTTCTCGCTGACCCGGATCAACTTGCACGTTCCTTGACGCAACATCTTGTAACTTATGCCACGGGCACCGGTCCACAATACGCCGATCGCAACGTTATCCATCAAATCGTCGATCGTATCCGCGAGCACGAATATGGCTTTCGTTCGCTCATTCACGAAATCATTCAAAGTCCAATCTTTCTAAACCAATGAAAAACCTCTCCACACTTCTATCTTTCATTACCGTCTTAGTCGCATGCGAATTCGTCGTGCAGGGGTCGGAATCCACCGCACGCCCAAACATTCTTATCGCTATCGCCGATGATATGTCGTGGGCTCATACATCGATCGCGGGTTGTAAGGGAGTAAGCACTCCGAACATCGATCGGGTGGCACGAAGCGGTGTGTTGTTTCGCAATGGCTTTTGCGGAGCCCCCGGATGTTCACCTTCGCGAGCTGCTTTCTTCATCGGACGTCATGTGTGGATGAATGAAGAAGCAGGCCCACACCACGGATTGTTTCCAGCCAAGTTTGCGACCTTTCCTGACCTGCTTGCGAAGGAAGGCTACAAGACAGGGTATACCGGTAAGCCTTGGTCACCGGGTAACTTGGGACCTGGACGAACGGGCAATCCGGCTGGCCCTCCTTTTATGAAACATAGGCTCACCCCCCCTTCCAGTAACATTAAAGATGTCGATTATGTTGCCAACTTTGCGGATTACCTAGGACAACGAGGTAAGGATCAGCCATTCTTTTTTTGGTTTGGTAGCGTCGAACCACATCGCGGTTACCAACGTGGTAGTGGCTTGAAGGCTGGTAAGAAGCTCGAGGATGTAATCGTCCCGCAATTCCTTCCTGATACGCCCGAAGTTCGAAGCGACTTCCTCGATTACTTTTTCGAGATCGAGTATTTTGATCGACAACTTGGCGGAATGCTCGACCTACTGGAAAAGGCAGGGGAACTCGATAACACAATCGTTATCGTTACTGCAGACAACGGCATGCCCATGCTGCGAGCGAAGGCTACTTGTTACGAATACGGGCTCCATGTCCCGATGCAGATTGCTTGGCCAAAAGGGATCCCTGGCGGTCGAGTCATCGACGACCCGATTGGCTTTGTGGATCTCAACGCCACAATCCTTGCGGCCGCTGGAATTGAGCACCCAGCAAAAAACGATTCTGCACTCGCGCCCATTGGACGTAACTTCATGCCGCTACTTGCAAGTACGAAGCAGGGACTCGTCGACCCCGAGCACGCCTTTGTCTTTGCTGGTCACGAGCGGCACACACTCACTCGTTACAACGATATCGGATATCCAATCCGTGTGTTAAGAACGCCACAGTACCTCTACTTGCGCAATCTTCGTCCTGATCGTTGGCCAGTAGGGGACCCGCAGCGGATCAATAAGTCCAATGGACATCTCCTTCCTCGCCACGCCGGATGCTACCGTGATATCGACGACCAGGAAACGCTAGGTTGGCTTATCAAGGCAGCACGCGAATCTAAAGAATACAACTCGCTTTTAGATTTGATTGTAGGTAAACATCCCGCTGAAGAACTTTACGATATCCAATCCGACCCCGACTGCATGCATAACTTAGCAAAGTCTTCGGAGCATAATGCCGTGCGTGACAAACTAGCAACACAAATGGATGTCGAGCTAGAACGCACCATTGATCCACGCATCTATGGAGCGAACCCCGACATCGCCGACGCCTATCCGAATATCAACCCTAAAAACATAATGGGCGAAGGCAACTATCCCGAACCGAAATAGCCATGAAACGCATGAAATATCGATATCTCTCTTCCGCATTTTTAACGACTGTGCATCGTAAAGGATTGATTGCAGCACCGGATTCCATCGCTTTGACACCTAGGGCAATTGCCTACTACGGTCTTCACTTACCTCCGAATTTCTTTTTCCCGACTGTCTAAGTTTTATGAAGCAGCGGACACTCACATTGCATCATGCGATTTCAATCACCTTCTTCATCCAAAAATGAGTTTTCCCATGACCACCGCAGATAAGGTGAGTGACTATGCTAAGGAAATCAGAGGCAGCAAGGGTGGACCCGATTTCTATCCAAGTGAGGCGACTCGCCTCTGCAATCCTAATACTGAAGTCGATCGTCTTTATGAAGAGCTTGCTGGCATCCTGCTGATTATCGCTGCGGTGCAACGAGAAAATTATTCTTTTGATGTCTCTTATCCTTGATTCGGCCCAAAGCCTTCCTGTGCTGACCTATAAAAACCCTTTAATACCTCCCGAACCCCGAGAAATGTCTCTTCTATGAAACTACATTTGATCTACCTAACACTTCTTGTAGCTACATCATTCACTCTGCAATGCGCAGCGCAATCGCCAACCTTGCCAGCACCATGGAAGCATCAAGACATCGGCAGCGCGCAAGTCGGTACAAAAGTTCCACTCCCACCGGTCGAAATATTCGGAAAGAATGCGATGTTTGGGAAAAGCGCTGAATTGGCGGGTGCGGCGATGCACGCTGATAACGTTTTCAATGTGCAAGGGACGATGGACTTATGGGGACCGATGGACGGAGGGCATTTTGTTTGGCAGCCTATCCAAGGCGATTTCGATTTCGTGTTGCGAGTCTCCAGCATGGACAATCCCGGAAAGAACAAGCACGCGAAAGCTGGGATTTGTATTCGTGAATCGCTGGATGGCGGATCGCGTAACGTTACACAATGTATAACCCCAGTCGACGGCTCACAATTCACTTATCGGGAAACAATAGCTGGCATCACGGTGAGAGTCCGACCCGATGCCGCAAATCCGAAACCAAGTGTGCCGAAGGAAAAATTTCCATGTTGGCTTAAGCTGGTTCGGCGTGGGAATGAATTCACTGGCTACGAATCGCTCGATGGCGAAACGTGGTGGCTAACCGGAACGATCAAACTCGACTTCACAGCAGTTGCGATGATTGGCCTATCGTCTTCTTCGCACACCTCGGACACGCTTACAACCTCCCTATTCGATCACCTTCTACTGACCACTTCTTCAAACTAAAAGCGTCAACCATGCATGCCCTTTCGTTCATCAGATTATTCTTGGCCTCTGCGGTAGTCACAATGGTATTGACTGCTTCAGCTCGAGCACAGAAGCAATCCCAGCCGCCGCACATTGCGCAACTGATGACCATCAACATTGATGGTTCTGATCCGCGTCTTATTTGTGAATCCTCTGATATCCAAGCTCCTAACTGGACGCCTGATGGAAAATGGCTTGTCTGCAATGGTAGCATCGGTGGCAGCAAAACACTCATGCGCATCGCCGCCGATGGTAACTCCCAGCCGGAGCCAATCGTAACCGAGGGGGTCAAAGTTACGAGCAACGATCATGTCCTTTCCCCGGATGGAAAGACGATTTTTATCACTGCGAATTCGCATCTTTACGCGGTGCCATTCGATGGCGGCAAGCCACAGCGTATTTCCAACGAGCATCCCAGTTCTTTGGCGTTCAAATATTTTCTCCACGGTGTTTCGCCAGATGGAAAGACGTTAGCTTACGTCGGCGTCAATGCAGTGGGCGATGATCCTTGGGGTCGATCTGATCTTTATACGATTCCGGCGGGTGGAGGTCCCGACACGCGTTTGACTGACACCACGGTCCCCGACGACGGTCCCGAGTATTCGCCTGATGGAGAGTGGATTTACTTCAACTCGGAACTCAACGCCAAGATTCCCGGCCACGCGCAGTGTTATCGCATGAAGACCGATGGTACAGGCCTCGAGCAACTGACTCACGACGATCGCGTAAACTGGTTTCCACATATTTCGCCCGACGGGAAATGGATTGTTTATTTGAGCTATCCAACTGGTACGGTGAAACATCCTGCAAATAAAGATGTTATCCTTCGCCGCATGAAGCCCGACGGAAGCGAACAGGCTGACATCATCGCCTTCAACGGTGGCCAGGGAACCATCAATGTCAACAGTTGGTCCCCAGATAGTAAACGCTTCGCCTTCGTGAAATACAAAATAGTCGACGAGTCATTCCGGCAACCTTGAGGCCTTCGCTTCATGCTTGAGTCAGAAGCTCCGCTTTTTACCTTAATCGCAACATGAAACGAACATCAACTCCACAACCCAATATTTACATGAAAAACATCCTCGTTCTCCTTTCTTTCCTTATCTGTGGCTCGTTGCTAAACGCTGCCGATCCGCAGACTACGGCCGAGCGAATCGAGCAGGTGCATACAATACTTTGGAATAAACGTATCGACCAGCACGGAATTATTTTGGATTTCATCGGCGAAATCCCAACCCCTGAGGATTGCACCCTTGGACGGCCGAATGCCATTGGCTGGTGGAGTCCGATTGAGAACGGACCGATGTTCACAGGCTTGTATCTTCCAGCGGCCTGCGAGCGTGCTCGACGCAGCGGTGATCCGATAGACAAAGCCAATGCAACGCGACTGGCGCAGGGTCTCTTGAAGTGTGCTTCAGTTTCCGATGTGCCCGGTTTCATCGCTCGAGGCATGGGTACGGATGGCAAGTGTCACTATCCCCTCGGCTCCGATGACCAAACCCATCCATGGTTCTATGGTTTGCATGCGTACTTCATGAGCGGGCTTGCCTCACCTAAGGAATGCGATGACATTCAACGAAAGATGCAAGAAGTAGCAAATATTCTTGAGGATACTGGTTGGAAGTGTCCTTGTGACGGTGCATTTAAGGGGGAGTTCCGGGGTGGTTTTCAAGGGCACCTCTTCCGCGACGCAGCTCGTTACCTGTTTATGCTTCGTGCCATGCATGACGTGACCCACAATCAAATTTGGATCGAACGCTATCAGAAAGCTCTCGCCGAGCGTCCCACAAATTCCAATCTCACACGGGCGGAAATCTGCGCAGCCGGATACCCTGGTGATCGTGAATCGATTAAACGTCTGGATGAATACGCACTGTGGATCTATGTAGGGTCTCAAGCTTCGTTGGCAAAGCTCGTTGCCATCGAGAGCGATGAATCGACCCGAGAAAAATATCGCAGCGGCCTCGCCATTAACGCAACGAATGCTCTTATCGCGATGGAGGTTTACGCGAAGTTCGACAACAACGACACACAGGCTTTTGGACACTCCAACTGGCGGAAGGGATATGCTACATGGTTCCCTCAAGCTACGCAGGCCGAGGCCAAGAGGCTTTCCGAAATCGGGGATAAAGGGATTCTGGGTGGACGCAAAAACTATGAAGCCCGCTACATGCGAAATCCTTTGGCCGCGGCGGCCGTTGTCGCGCTCTCCGGTGGCGGTACTGGACGCAATGCCATCGAACGTACGATCCAGCACTACGATTACTCGAAGCTAAATATGTCGGAGTTCTTCTTCGCTGAATGCGCCTACTATGCATTACCAGCTATCAAATAGCCGTATTCGAAACGAATCTTTCAGATTGTCGCACGTGACGTGAGATGTAAATTTCATAGCATCGTCATAGTAGAAAACAACAGGGACCTGTAATGAGTACTCGATCAAGGCGACAGTTTGCGTCCACACTTACGTCTATATATTAATAGGTAGCTGTTTTCCAATCGCTTCCTCGAACGCACAGTCGCCCTTGAATGACGGCTCATCGCTACCGGGCGTCTTCAATGTCCGCGACTTTGGAGCCAAAGGAGATGTTACAACGAAGGATACCTTGGCGATTCAAGCAACGATCGATGCGTGCTCCAAGTCTGGGGGTGGAACTGTCTATTTGCCGCCGGGGGGCTTTCGGGAACGATCACGCTTAAGGATAACGTAACACTCCATCTAGCTCACACGGCAAAATTGCTCGGAAGCACGGACCGATCGGACTATCTGGTAAAGCCATTTCCGGCTCGAGATTTGGATATTGGCGGCTTCGACGTATGGGCGCTGGTTTACGCCGAGGGAAGCAAAAACTTCAGTATCGAAGGACGCGGCTCGATTGATGGCAACATACCTTCTTGAGTGTCGAAGGGGACCAAAGTGCGGATATCGCATTGGTTAACAATGATCTACGGCTTGCCGATCACTCATTTGAGAAATCGGAAGGGTTCAATGGCCAAATCATCGAATCGGGCAAGTTAAGCCCCAAACGCTAAGAAGGTGCTCGACAATGAAACTTGCCACATTTCGACCTCGCGTACGTTCTATCTTATATGTGTTATTTCCATTTGCGATTTTTGCTGAGAATCTTTTCCATCAATACGTTGTTCGTTCCAAGACCTGCTAGCCTAAACAAGCCGACCTCTCGCCTTTCCCAAGTACAAACACGAACTGACGATAACCTTTCATGAGAACCTCAGTAACCATTTGCTATATTGTCTTCCTGCTTGCGTTTCTCGTCTTCCACGTCCATGCTGCAGAACCGCCAAATTCGCAGGTACAAGTCAAGCAACTGGAAACTTCGTTAGCTGTTTCGTCGTTAGTAATGCCACGAGTGTTCGTGCCGGGCTTCACTGTGCGCGAGTTGCCAGTGCAACTGACGAGCCTCAACAACATCGAGTACGCGTCCG
>JAIYDQ010000316.1 GCA_027487375.1 Planctomycetaceae bacterium | reverse complement strand
TTTAATGACGGTTCCTGAGTTCTCGATCGCAATCGAGATATCTGGACTGGTGGACTTGTTCACACCGATTGCGGGCCGATTGGAAGGCTTGCCGGCTATCGGTGCGGTCCCCACAGATGGGCGGCCTTTGGGGGCTGTTTTCGCAGTTCCATTAGGGGACGATTCCAGTGCCGTTGCGGGATCGAAAGCGTCTACAACAGCCACTTTCGATGTGGGGCTGTTGGTTTGAGCCGGCGTCGATGCGTCCTTAGCTGTAGATGTCTCTTTCGATTTTAGCTCTGGAGTTGCTAGCTTGACCGCTTGAGCATGGCACAACGAAGAAAGGTACGACAGTCCCACCACGACAGTCAGCGCGATCGCTAACCGGCGGAAAAGCATTTGCCCAACGCTTTCGTGCTCGAAGATTTTTCGTGGTTCGGGCTCGGTACCCAATTGAGATCATCCTCCGTGATGTCTTTCCATCGAGCTTGCATCCTGCTCACTCGGATTTTGATCGTTGCCGACCATCCGTACGCCGCTGCAAATGTTGCACTTCGTGTAAAGGTCATCGGCAATTGGCTAAGGGCTCAATCGAAGGTATTGAACCAGGTGAAGAAGAAATTCTTACCCTGCGCGTTGCGGACGGAATGATCGGACTTGTAGTTCGGCTTGCCGATCAAAATCGAACGATTGCGCCGTTAAAGTCAACCTGATTGTTGCTTCTTGCTTGTCCCGAAAAAGTGTCAAACTCGGTCCAAAACTGCGTGATTTTGCAGAGAATTGCTAAACGGTAATGTTACGAATCGGCTCAACGGAATGAACGCGAGGCACTCCGGTTTTTTCCCAAGGAGAACCGTATCGGGCGCTTTCAAAGAACATCAAAATGCATGCAAGAAGCATCAGCAATGCAGAAGCAACCATCATGATGAAGTAAACGTTGATAGGTTGCTTCGATGGATTCATGGCTCGTAAATCAAATCTTGTATTCTGATAACTATTGGAAACGCTTACTTATTTGCTCGCAGATTTGATCTGCAATCGCTATTCGTCTGGAGCAATCTTCCGAATCGGCTTGAATCCGGATTGTCGAAATTAACCGCCGATGTTCGCGGCTACTTGATCGCCGGCTTGAATTCGGCCTTTTCGGAATCCCGGAACAATCGCACCGATAGCTTTGTCGTCTTCGACTTTCAAAATGCTTACGCGTCCCAGGTATTGCGAACCGCGGTAAATCTCTAGCTGGTGACCGGCTTTGATTCCATCATCGCGACCAACGGAAACCTCGATCATATTGTCTTTACCCACTGCAAGGACTTCACCTTTGAGACCTGCCGGTGGAGCATCATCGGGATCTTCGCTCAAACCTGCGCTAACCAACGTGGCTCGCATGGTTTGAGTTCGAGCCTCAAGAAGGGTGTTTTGGTTTCGAAGCTTTTCCTCTTCGGCTCGTAAATCAGCCATTACCGATTGAAGGCTATTAAGCTGGTCGGTCAGGGCGACAACCTTGAGTCGTTGGGTGTTTCGGTCTTGGATGATCTGGTCAATCTGCTTCTTGATCAGATCGTTTTCGGTAGCTAGCCGATTATTGTCTTGTTGTGTTTGGTTCAGAGTCTGGTTCAGGAGGGTGTTGGTTCCTTGGAGGCTCAGAAGTAACGCTTCCTTTTCTGAAGTCTTTTCTCGCTCTTCTGCCAATTGGGTTTGGAGGGCTGCGAGGGCAACTCGTCGAGCCGCTTGCTCTGTGCCCAGTTCATTTTGAGCCTTTTCGATTGCGGCCTTCAATTCCGTGTTGGTCTGCTTTAGCTCCTTAATCTGAGCTTGGAAGCCTTTCGGACCGGTCGCCGCGTCGCGCCAATTGGTATGACTGGCATTAATTGCCAACGCCAAAGCAAAGAAAATCCCGCTTAAAAGCAGGGTAACAAACATGAATACTTTTCCGAGCAGGGTCATATTCCCGCAACTCCTCGCCACCAATTCCAGGACGCTCTAAAGCCAACGATGCAACCAAGTATAGTTACGCAAAAATTCGCGTGTCAACGAAACCATCGGTTTTTCGTCAGATTACCCCCCATTACGACCTCGTCAAGCGTCGTAATCGCGCCTCGACGTGGGCGAGAGCGTTTCCTGCGGAGGTTCGGCTTTGTTTAACGGATCACTTTTTCGAAACTTCTCACCGAATGCCACCATTTCGTTCTAAAACTGCGAATTGCCCGCGTTTTCCTCGGTGATCTCCGTGGCTCTGTGTTTCCCAAATACGGAATCGTGCAATACCACCAGAAGTACGGACATTGGTGCAGAATTGAAACACAGAGGCACGGAGGGCACAGAGTTGATAGTGTTTATGGAAACGGTTGCTAAATCTGGACTCTTTAGATGTTTTACGACATCTGGTACGTATACAACCTCGTTTTTCGGCCGGATGAGCTTACCGATGTCGTTTCAGGCCTAGTTTTACTTGTTCTAGCGTCAAAGCATTAAAAACCTGCTCCGCCTGGACGCCAGCCCGACGAGCGACCTGAATTCCGTAATGCATCGCATCTAATTCGCCCGTGCTGTGAGCGTCGGTTGAGATCACCAATTGCACTCCGGCGGCGATCGCGGCCATACAGTGGACGTCGCTTAGATCTAACCGCATGGGAGAAGCATTGATTTCGAGCAGCTTTTTGTGCTGTGCAGCCGCCTGAATCACCGCGTCCATGTCGACTTGGTAGGCTTCACGACGCCCAAGCAAGCGACCGGTCGGGTGGGAAATCGCAGAGACGCTCGGATGTGCGATCGCTCCGAGGATGCGATCGGTGATTTGTTCGCGCGACTGCTTTTGTCCGTAATGGATGCTCGCCATTACCCAATCGGCTTGGGCCAAGACTTCATCAGGCAAATCCATCTCGCCGTTTTCCAAGATGTCGCACTCAATTCCTTTGAGTATCAAAAACGCACTTGTGTCCGAGGCCTTGTTGATAGCGTCAATCTCTCGCCATTGAGACAATACTCGTTCTGCATCCAATCCACGAGCCATACTCACACGCTTGCTATGGTCCGTGATGGCGATATAGGAAAGCCCCCTCGCGATCGCAGCGGCCTTCATCTCCTCAATCGAGTTCACACCATCGGTCGCAGTCGTGTGCATGTGAAGGTCGCCGCGAATATCTGGCAGTTGGATGATCGAGGAGGCTCTTGCTTCATAATCTTCCTCCCATTCGAACCGATTCTCACGGAACTCGGGCAAGATGTAGGGAAGACCCAGAGCGTGATAAACCGATTGCTCTTCGGCTCCGGAAATCGAATTCGCTAATGTTGCTGAATTAGATGTAGGCGATTTTGATTTGCTCGATTTACTTGGGGCGGTTTCGCCACGACTTTTTTCGTCGGATTCGTCAACTCGAAAGACCCCATATTCGTTGACTTTGAGTCCCTGCTTTTTGGCAAGTCCGCGAAGCGTTACGTTGTGTTCTTTGCTTCCTGTGAAGTATTGCAGCGCTGCTCCCCAAGAGTCTGCTTCCACAACGCGAAGATCGACTTGAAAAGACTCTTGGACCCTGATCGAGGATTTCGTTTCCCCCTGAGCGATAACTTCTTGGGTTGCCGGGAAGGTACAAAAATGCTGCATCACCGATTCGGGCTGCTGGCTAGTCACCAATATATCGATGTCGCCGATCGTTTCCTTTCCGCGGCGATATGACCCGGCGAACTCGATGCGGTCCACATCGGTGTTTTCTAACAAGTGCTTGCGAAGCTGATCAACAAGCTGGTCGGCTTGATCGCGACGTAACCGCTGACCGGCAGCAACTGCGATTGCCATGCCGTCCAAGATCGCCTGCTGGGTCTTGGCTCCGAAGCCTTTGAGATCCTTTACAAGGTTCGACTCGCATGCGACTTTGAGCTCTGCGAGATCTTTAACGCCCAATTCGCGATGAAGCACCGCGACCTTCTTGGCTCCCAGGCCAGGAACGCGAAGAAGTGTTCTCAAAGTAGTTGGGATTTTTTTTCGCAGTTCCTCAAGGGCTGGTAGATGCCCCGATTCGATCAGGACTTTGGATTTTTCCGCGAGCGTACTTCCAATGCCATCTATTTTTGTAAGGTCTTTACCATCGCCAATTAACTGGCTGACCGACTCGGGCAAATCGCGAATAACTTGTGATCCATTGCGATAAGCTTTTATACGGAACGGACTTTCGCCTGAGATTTCAAGCAAGTCGGCCATCTCATCAAAACAATCAGCGATCTCGGCGTTCTGCATCGATTACGGGGGACCTTAAGGGGTGATCGTGTGCTGCAAGTCTCTCGCGTGCAACGGTTTCGTGGTTAGTGCCCTTGTCAAAGGAGCGAAGAATGCAAACATTACCATTCATCGATACGTGCTGGCTTAAGCAGTCATGCCGTATCATGACGGTCCGTCTGCGGATTGGATGTCTTCCGCAGCCATGAGATTGTAACCGAAACAAGTAAGGATCAATGCCTTGAACGCTTTTCATTCCATGCAGCCACCTATGGATTCGCACGCTTACCAGAGCTATCAGCGACAACGTCAAATGACGCTCGGAGATTTGCTTCTGGAGAACCGAATCATTTTTCTTCAAGGCGAAATCTACACAGGCAACGCAAACGAAGTTGTCATGAAGCTTTTGTTCTTGCAAAGCGAAAATCGTCGCAAGGATATCCACTTCTATTTGAACTCGCCCGGTGGTGAAGTCGTCTCCACGCTCGCAATCTACGACACGATGCAAATGCTATCTTGCCAAGTAGCAACTTACTGCGTTGGTCAAGCTGCCAGCGGTGCTGCGGTTCTTCTGGCCGGCGGAGCAAAAGGAAAGCGATTCTGCTTACCAAACAGCACCGTCATGGTTCACCAACCACACGGCGGCGTACGCGGGCAAGTCTCCGATATCGAAATCCAAGCAACCGAAATCCTTCGGATGCGACAACAGCTCAACGAGATCCTTGCAAAGCATACAGGTAAAGAAGCCGCAACGATTGCCAAGGACACGGATCGTGATTTCTTCCTCACAGCACAAATGGCGAAGGAGTATGGCTTGGTCGATGAGATCTTGATGAAGCAGGAACTTCCTGCAGATGACGACAAGTAATAAAGCCACTCATACAAATCCAAAAATACTCCTAAAGAAATCTACAGAGAAATTTTATCATGCCGATGATCCCTTACGTTATTGAAAAAGATGGTCGAGAAGAACGCGTCTACGATATTTACTCGCGTCTTCTAAAAGATCGAATCGTTTTTCTTGGAACCCAAGTCGACGACGAAGTCGCCAACGCTCTGGTCGCTCAGATGTTGTTCCTCCAGTCGGATGACCCGAAGGCCGACATTCACATGTATATCAACAGCCCCGGCGGAAGCGTCAGCGCGGGAATGGCGATCTACGACACAATGCAATTCATCTCATGTGACGTTGCAACCTACTGCATCGGTCAAGCAGCCTCCATGGGAGCTGTACTGTTAACAGCCGGAGCCAGAGGCAAGCGGTACTCGTTGCCAAACTCTCGCATCATGATTCACCAACCTTTGGCTGGTATGCAAGGTACGGCAGAAGAGATCGACATTCACGTTCGCGAGTTTCGTCGAACCAAGAAGAAGCTTAATCAGATTCTTATCACGCATTGCGGTCAGTCGCTCGAGCAAATCGAAAAAGATACCGATCGCGATCGCTTCATGGACCCCGAAGAAGCCGTGTCCTACGGTCTAATCGACAAGGTTGTCGACTCGATGCCAAAGCCGATCGAAAAGTAAGTCATATGTAGCTTGGGACCATTGTCCCGAGCGATCATTGGGAGGAGTTGTAGGACGGGGCGATGGCCCCATCCTACGATCGGCTTCAGCCTTGTTGTTCCCCTGGCGGAGTATATGCCGTCCCAAGAATTGAATTCGTTTCTCGACTATGTCGATCATTGGGCTCACCAGACACCAAGCAATCCGGCTTGGTGGCTGGAAAAGCCAAATTCGCAATTCCAGCCAATCTCTTGGCTGGAATTTCAGCTTCGACTACTCAATACTATCTCCTATTTTCAGTCGCTTAATCTGCCAAGCGAATCACGAATCGTCACATGCGATCGCAATAGTTTGCAATGGGTGCTTGTCGACCTCGCATGCCAAGCGATGAACTGGATTCATGTTCCGATCGACACACGGCTTTCGGACCCTAGCAAGCGAAGCATCTGCCAACGTACGAATCCCGCACTGTTCGTCGTCCTAGAAAACGAACAAGCCCCCGTAGGATGGGGCCATAGTCTCGTCAAAAAATCTGTAGGATGGGACCAAAGTCCCGTCCAATCACCACAAGCATTCCCCCCGCCCAAGCCCGACTCCATCGCGACCATTCTCTTCACCTCTGGCTCCACTTCATCGCCCAAAGGCGTCCAGCTGTCGCACAAGAATCTGCTTTCAAATGCTCGTGCAAAACTCGATGCGATGCCGCAACTCACAAGCGATCGTCGCTTGAACCTTCTTCCGTTCTCGCATGCTTACGCAAGAACTTGCGAGCTTTCTACATGGATCATTTCGGGCTCTTCGATGATGACCGTTGATTCGATTGAGTCACTGCTTCGCGTGGCACCTCGATTCGAGCCAACGCTGATCAACGGTGTGCCTTACCTGTTCGAGCGAATTCGAAAGCATGTTCTTCATAACAAATCGATGAACCGAAGCGAGGGATCGGAGGATGTCGATTCAGTCGAGAATCACTCCGCACTTTGCAAGGCGTTAGGCAATAAACTTCGGATGCTCGCAGCAGGTGGAGCGGGCTTGGATAAAGCGACCTTCGATTGGTTCTCTGCATGCGGCTATCCTATCTATCAAGGTTACGGGCTCACGGAAGCAGGGCCGGTTGTATGTTCCAATCGCTATCCGGCTCCCTCATCGAATCATGTTGGGTTTCCTGTGGCGGATACTTGCGTTCGAATTGACAGTGATCAGAGGCTGTTCGTAAAAGGTCCTGGAGTCATGTTGGGGTATGAAGGGGACGAAGCGGCCACGCGTGAAAGGATTTGCGATGGCTGGTTAGATACGGGCGATTTGGCCGAGTGGACTTCGGACGGAGCGGTTCGAATTCTTGGTCGCTTCGACGATCGGATCACGCTACCAAACGGATACAAAGTCGATCCAAGCCCGATTGAACGGAAGATCTGTAAAGTGATCGGTGTGGATCGTTGTTTGCTTACTCTGAATCAGATGCAACGACTCCTGCTGATTGTTCCGGCGAATGGTTTTGATTGCTTTCGTGAAAACAATCCATCAGTACGAGAGCCTTTTGATTTGTTGCAATTCATTAGGGAATCGGTTGTTGACGAGCCCAGCTATGCATTGCCGGTAGAGATAATGATTGTTGAGAACGATTGGAGCCAAGCAACAGGAATGCTCAATGCGAAAGGAGCGATCCAGCGCTCTCGTATTCAAGCTCGCTATTTGGGTGGAATCAAGTAACGCTGGATGAATCCAATTGCAACAAAGAGGAGAATCGTTGCCACGATCGCCGGCACGACGTAGAGCATCGCACGCGGTCTCAGAATAAAGAACAAACCAGCTACGGAAAGTGCGATCATCGCCACGCCACCTCCGGGTAGCTCGCTCACCCAAATCAATTGAGGCCATGCGAGCCAGATAAAGGCGAGCAAGAATGCAACTTTACCGAAAGTCCCAAGCGCCCAAGAAGCAGTATTGGGCGATACGATCCCAAAGAATCCAAGGGCGACCGCCGCCAACCCGAATCCAATCGCAAAAATCCCGCAAGCAGTTCTGCGATAGTCCATGGTTATGAGGGGGTAGCGATCTTGCTTGGTACTGCTTAATTGGTACTGCTTAATGAGAGTAGTTCTAGGCAAACTGTATCTAGCCAGATTGCCGTAGGATAGGCTTCTAGCCTGTCGATTGCGCAACCTCGCTGGAGTACAGCCTTTAGGCGCCCTGAGCACCTTGGATTTACCAAAAGCCTGAACTCCAGCACAAACCTACACGGTCCAACCAGAGATCAATGTTACACAGCCTAGATTACACAGCCTAATCAATACTACTCAGCGAGGACTACTTACTTGGGCCTTCGTCCATTGCGATGAAAGCCTAACTTAGCCAACGCTTGGTAAACTTCTTCTAGAGTTTTCTCGCCGAAATTTGAAATCGTTAGCAGGGTTTCTGGTTTGCTGTTGAGAAGGTCTCGAACGGTCAGGATCCCTTTCTCCTCAAGGCAATTCGTTGTTCGAACTTGTAGATCGATCTCTGCGATGCTGAGATCTAGCCTCTCTTGTTGAAGTCGAGCATCTTCATCGGCGCGACTGAGTGGAACACGAGTCATTCGCATTTTCTCCTTAAAATAAAATAGAATCCTTTTCATTCACACTGTGGCTTCACCACACGAGTCTCGCTGACTATATCAAAATCTAGGAAAATACTCCAGCGTTTTGTCGATACAAGATGATTGCGAAATTGAGAGGTGGAACGGTTCAGTCAGAGCCCCTGCGAGAGTGAGTTCCTTTATGCTAAAACGCAGCTCTGTTTTCTAAGGCATTTTTCCGCGACTTTTCAACATGCGTTCCGCCATATGAAAAGCCAGTTCCATCCAAATCGAAACCATCGACTCCGGCAGCTAGCTTTTGACGTGACTGCGTTGACGGCAACGGCGGGGCTTTGTTTGGTCGTTGGTGGGCTCTTGATGCCGTGGGCCGCGTCCATGGGTGTCCCCATTTCATGGCAAGATTTATTTCAAGGCTTGTTTTGGGGGATCCTGGGAGCGATTGTCCCTTTGCTTTTGCGCTACACCCGTTTTGGTCGGGAAAATGGAGCGGCAATGCCGATTCTGACTGTCCTATGGCGATTCGGAGTTGTTGCAGTTGCGGTCCTGAGCGCTGCTGCGACAAAATGGCCGCTAGACAAATCTTTTGCAGCAAGCCTGCTGGGCTGTTATTTTCCGTTCGTCATATTAGAATCCGCTCTGTCGATCCGTAACATCAGCCAAGATCAAGATACTAGACAGCGATAGAGCGCGGCATGTCCGATATTATCCTCCACATCAAAGATGCCTACTACTTCGAAGTTCCGAAGATGCTTTGGCGTAGCAATCGCGAATCGGTTGGAGAGTTTCCGGATTGGTTGGTCCGGCTTGATGAGGATTACCAGAAATTCGAAGCAAAAACGCTGATTCAGGGCCTTTCCGAGCTGGAAGTGCCCGAGCAAACCCTCGCGTCGCTAGAAGAACAATGGCAGACCTGGAGTCATGCTGGCAAAGGTCACAAGCATGCTGGTTGGCCGCTCGATGCGTTTCTGGACGATACCAAAACGCAATTGATCGCGCGAGCCACCAAGTGGGCGGCAAAAAATCATCCGGAAGCGGCGGATCCAGTGAAGTCCTATTTGGCGGAGCGTGGCGGCGATGAGCCATTCGCTTGGTTCTACGAGGCGGTATCTACCGAATCGGGAGCAGCAAAGTGGCAAGATCTTAAGACAAAAGTAGACTCGCGAGAGTTTATGGAGAAGTACCAGTCGGACGATGCCTCGGCAAAATGGTCCCCTGAGAAATTAGCACATTACAATTCGTCTCTCGACGGCAAGGTTTTGATTCCGCAGCCATTTGGGACCTTGAAAAACGCATACGAACCAAGTTCTGGTTTTGCGATTTCCAAGTACATGGTCATTCAGGTGGTCGTTGCGATTCTCCTGGTTGTCCTTTTGAGATGGGTTGCTGTTAAAATCGCAAGCGGTCAGCCTCCGAAGGGCAAGCTTTGGAATGCTGTTGAAGGGGTTTTGCTGTTTGTTCGAAATCAAGTCGTAGTGCCCGCGATGGGCGAGCATGACGCTGATCGATTTATGCCGCTTTTGTGGACTTTCTTTGTGTTTATTTTCGGTCTGAACCTCGCGGGGATGGTTCCTTGGGTAGGTTCGCCAACAGCGGCGGTTGCTACTACGGGGGCTTTGGCTCTGATCGTGTTTGTGGTCGGTGTGGTGATGGGGTTGAGAGCCTTTGGGGCGGTTGGTTACTTGAAGAATATTTGCCCGCAGTTGGGTTTGCCTTGGTATTTGTCGTTCTGGGTGGTTCCGCTCCTTTGGGTGATTGAGTTTGCTTCTTTGTTTATCAAGCACACAATTCTTGCGATTCGGCTTCTCGCGAATATGGTTGCCGGTCACGCAGTGTTGCTAGGTATCATGGGGTTGGCGGTCGGTGTTCATGCCTATGCGATGAGTACTGGTGCGTGGACCGCCCTTGCGGGAGCTTCTGCCCTCGGGATGACTGCACTGAGTGTTCTTGAATTGTTTGTCGCGTTTTTGCAAGCGGCAGTGTTTACGTTCCTGGCGGCGATGTTCATCGGGAGCTCGATGCATCACCACTAGGTGTGGTTTGCAGCATTGATATGGTTCGCAGGTTTTCCTTGTCAGGTGGTCTGCTAGTTTGGTTTCGTTTTACTTGTGTCGACCGGTTGAAATCGGTTGAAGGAGAGTTAGCTAAAGTGTTTTCAATCGTTCGTACTAGCGTTATGGCTTTGGGTTTGATGTTCGCAATGGCAACGACTGCTTCGGCAGCAGAAGGCGGAACTCAGATTCCTGGTGCCATCGGTGCAGGTCTCGCTGTTCTCGGTGCTGGTATCGGTATCGGTCTTTTGGCCAAGGGTGCTGTTGAAGCGATCGCTCGTCAGCCTGAGGCTGCTGGCGCAATCCAGATCAACATGATTCTCGCTGCAGCTCTTATCGAAGGTGCAACTCTGTTTGCGATCATCGTTGGGCTGCTTCAGAACCCATTTGCTTAATCCGGTGCACAACTCCGGCTCTCGGACGGAATTTGTTTGTGTCGGCAAGCGTGCTTGCTCGCTGCCTGCCAAGTTCTGTTTGATGTTTTTTTGAATGTTCGCAATCGTCCAATCTTTGAAGAACAATAGTCATGGCTCTAGGGACACTATTAGGTTTTGGCAGAACGAGATTCGTTTCTGCTTGGCTGCTTTCGGTCGCTTTCGTTGGTGGTTTCTGCGCGAGTTCGGTTCGCGCGGAAAACCCTAAGACGGATGTTGCTGCTGTTGTTGCAAACGCAGCAGACGAAGCACACGGAGACGCGCATGGAGCGGCCGGTCATCATGATCCAACGCATGATCATGCGGGACCGATGCAAGGTAACCCAATGGAGTTTCGATCCGATGGAGCTCTGTTCTCATTGATTGTATTTGGTCTTTTATTGGCTGTTCTGTACGCAGTGGCTTGGAAGCCTATCGCGGAAGGACTTGCCAAGCGTGAGACAACCATTGCGAATCAGATTGCTGAGGCGAAGAAGGCTGCCGAAGATGGGGCTGCAAAGCTGAAGGAATACGAGGCCAAGCTCGCTACAGCAACGACTCAGGCTCAAGAATTGTTGACGCAAGCTCGCAAGGATTCAGAAGCCGCTGGTCAGCGAATTTTGGCGGCAGCGCAAGAAGAAGCGACCCGTCAACGAGACCGCGCTCTGTCGGATATCGAATCGGCTAAGCAGGCTGCCTTGTCTGATTTGGCCGGTAAGAGCACCGACCTCGCGTTCTCACTTGCTCGTCGCGTCGTCGGTCGAGAGTTGAACGGAACCGATCATCAATACCTGATCAATGAGGCTCTCAACAAGCTTCCAAACCGGAACTAAACTATGACGGCTGAAATGATCAAAATTGATACGGTCTTCGACGACGAATCGTTGCATGTCGGGCAAGTCTATGCAAAGGCTTTGCTAGCTGCTGCAGGGAATGTCGGAACAATCGATCAAGTGGTGGATGAATTGCGAACTGTCGTAGCTGACGTATTAAATCAGCAACCAGGATTGGACGCAATTTTTTCCAACCCTCGCATCGATGTAGATTCAAAGGTTGCGATGCTCGACCGAATTTTCGGAGCGAGAGTCTCGCCGACTTTGCTGAACTTTTTGAAGGTCGTCGCTCGACGTCGTCGGCTTGGCATGCTTCGATCGATAGAAAAGTCGGTTGGTGTAATGCGAGATGCCGCCACAGGGCGGCTGCAAATTCTGCTAACGACCGCCGAACCGCTTGATGCCATGTCTATGGAAAACATTCGAACCTCGCTATCGATGAAGTTCAATGCACCCGTGTCCGTTTCCAATAAGGTTGATTCGTCGATCTTGGGTGGATTGGTCATTCGTGTTGGGGATGTGGTCTACGATGGAAGCGTCGATGGGCAACTGAAGAACTTGCGAAACACGACGGTTGCTAAGGCCGAGCAAGCAATTCGTGATCGTTTGGGAAGCCTTGCTTCCTAAAGAATTAAGAAAACAAACTTTTTGTAAATCAGATTTTTGATGCTCCGATAAGCATCGCCAACTCATTTTTTACAGTTCACTTTTAACAGGCGGCATTGCCTAAAGCCACGCATCCTCATTATGAAATTTAACTCAGACGAAATTGCATCGGTCATCCAAGCTGAAATTCAGCAATTCGGAAGCACCGTCGATGTCCGCGAAGTAGGAACTGTTCTCGAAGTCGGTGACGGTATCGCTCGAGTCTACGGCCTTTCGAACATCATGGCTGGCGAGATGGTCGAGTTCCCTTCGGGAGTCACTGGGCTCGCGTTCAACCTCGAAGAAAACTCTGTTGGGGTTATTATCCTCGGCGATTATCTCACGATCAAAGAAGGCGATGAAGTTAAGTCGCTCGGGAAGCTGTTGTCGGTTCCGGTCGGTGACGCAGTGCTTGGTCGAGTTCTCGATCCACTTGGAAATCCGTTGGACGGGAAAGGCCCAGTTAACACCACTCAAACTCGACCCGTTGAGATCATTGCAACCGGTGTCGCCGAGCGTCATCCTGTTCACGAGCCGATGCAAACCGGTATCAAAGCCGTTGATGCGATGACTCCAATTGGTCGCGGTCAGCGCGAATTGATCATCGGAGACCGAAAGACCGGCAAGACGGCAGTTGCTCTTGATGCGATCATTAATCAGAAGAACACTGGAGTGAAGTGCTTCTACGTTGCGATCGGTCAAAAGGATTCGTCGGTTGCGTTGGTTATCGATGCTCTTCGCAAGCACGGCGCGCTTGATTACACGACGGTTATTGTTGCAGGTGCTTCGGCTCCAGCTCCGCTCCAATACATTGCTCCCTACGCTGGGACCGCGATGGCCGAGCACTACATGTTCAACGGCGGCCACGCTTTGATCGTTTATGACGACTTGAGCAAGCAAGCAGTCGCTTATCGTCAGCTAAGTCTTCTTATGCGACGCCCACCAGGACGTGAAGCATTCCCTGGAGACGTTTTCTATTGCCACAGTCGATTGCTTGAGCGATCTGCCAAGTTGTCGAAGGAACTCGGAAGCGGTTCGTTGACTAGCTTACCGATCATCGAAACACTCGAAGGTGAAGTTTCAGCTTACATTCCAACCAACGTGATTTCGATCACCGATGGTCAAATCTACTTGCAACCGGACTTGTTCTTCGCTGGTATTCGTCCTGCGATGAACGTTGGTATCTCGGTGTCTCGCGTCGGTGGTGCAGCACAGATCAAGGCGATGAAAAAGGTCGCAGGCGGTTTGCGTCTGGACTTGGCTTCGTTCCGTGAGTTGGAAGCGTTTGCACAGCTCGGAACCGAATTAGATCCAGCAACCCAGTCGAAGCTAGATCGTGGTTATCGAATGGTGGAATTGCTCAAGCAACAGCAATACCAACCGATGTCGGCAGCTGAGCAGATCGTCAGCTTGTATGCCGCAACTCGCGGATATTTGGATGACATTCCTGTGGATAAGGTACGTGACTTTGAGGCTGGTTTGCAAAATCACCTCAAGGACCGAGCACCCGATCTTGCTGACAAGATTACCCAAGTTGGAGATCTTACTTCCGAAGTGGAAGAAGCAATCAAATCGACTATTTTGGCTTTCAAGGCTGGATTCAAGAAGTAGGTTCAACCCATGGCCAATATTCGATTACTCGATAAACGCCGCAAATCCATCAAAAATATTCGCAAGATCACGCGAACGATGGAGTTGATCGCGACCGCTCGCTTCAAAAAGGCGATGGACCGCGCGTCGGCTGCAAGTGATTACACCAATTTAATCACTGCGATTGTTCAAGATCTTGCCAAATCCGGGACTGAAGTCTCGCATCCGCTTTTGCAGTCTCGTGAGACTGTGAAGGCTGCTGAGATGCTTTTGCTGACTAGCAATCGCGGTCTTTGCGGTGGTTATGACGGATCGGTTCTTCGACTGGCTCTTCAACGTCGTAACGAGATCGCCGCAACGATTAGCGATTCATCGATGAGCGTCAGCGGAAAGCGGGGCATATCTGCTCTTAAGTTCCGTGGTATTCCTCTGGAGAAGACATTCACTCAGTTTGATGATGCACCTGCTTTCGATGAAGTAGCAAAGATTGCTGACGATTTGATGGAGCGATTCATTACTGGAAAAATAGATCGCGTGGATGTCGTTTACACAAAGTTCATGACTGTCTCCAAGCAGGTCGCCGTCGTTGAGACGCTTCTTCCAATCTCAAACCTGGCTATCGAAGCGAAGAAGTCCAAACCGAATGCGACGTCGCTCACCGCGAACGAGTCAACAGATTCGAAGCTAAAAGACGATTACGAGTTTCTCCCTTCGGCAGAGAGCATTCTCGAAGAAGTTGTTCCGGCTGCCTTCCGAGCTCGAGTCTTCAAGTGTTTCTTGGACGCGGCTGTAAGCGAACAGATCGCACGTATGGTTGCTATGAAGAGTGCCACCGAAAATGCTGGTGACATCATCAAGCAACTTTCTCGAACGTTCAATCGTGCGAGACAATCGAAAATCACTCAAGAAATCATGGAAATCATCGGTGGCGTGGAAGCACTCGGATAACGCGTGGCAATACGACCGTTCTCAATAAATTACCAAGCTTTTAAATTCAACTCATTCTTTCCAATCTGACGATCGCAAATGTATTCAACAGCAAACAAAACAGGTCGCGTCACTCAAGTTATCGGATCTACTTTCGACGTCGAATTTCCTGAAGACAGCATTCCGCCAATCTACAACGCGGTGACTCTCAACAGCCAAAACAAGGGCTTTACGCTGAACCTGACCGGAGAAGTGCAAACACACCTTGGCGGCGGACGCGTGCGTTGCGTTGCTCTAGGAAGCACCGACGGTTTGATGCGAGGCCAAGAAGTAATTGACACTGGCAAAGCGATTTCGGTTCCTGTTGGACAAGGCACCTTGGGACGAGTCTTTAACGTCCTTGGTCAACCTATTGATCAACGAGGGGACGTTCAAGCTGACGAGTATTGGCCAATTCACCGACAAGCTCCTCAGGTTTCCGAGTTGTCGACCAACACCGAAGTTTTCGAGACGGGTATCAAAGTTATCGACTTGCTCACACCGTTCGTTCGGGGTGGTAAGGCAGGTTTGTTCGGTGGTGCAGGACTTGGTAAAACCGTTATTCTTCAAGAGTTGATCGCACGGGTCGCAAGTACCCACGGTGGATTCTCGGTTTTCGCGGGTGTGGGCGAGCGAACCCGAGAAGGAACCGACTTGTGGTTGGAAATGCAAGAAACCGAAATCGGCCAAACGGGTCGCAAGGTTATCGAGCAAACATGCATGGTGTTCGGACAAATGAACGAGCCACCAGGGTCGCGTCTTCGCGTTGCTCTTTCGGCCCTTACGATGGCCGAGTATTTCCGTGACAGTACCGGAAAAGATACGCTTCTGTTCGTTGATAACATCTTCCGTTTCTCGCAAGCCGGTTCTGAAGTATCCGCACTCCTCGGCCGTATGCCGTCTGCTGTGGGTTATCAACCAACGCTCGCAACCGAGATGGGGGCTCTTCAAGAGCGAATCACTTCGACCAAGAAGGGTGCGATCACATCGGTACAAGCTGTTTACGTACCTGCTGACGATCCGACCGACCCTGCTCCTGCCACCGCGTTCGGTCAGTTGGACGCGTTCATTTACTTGGAGCGATCGATTTCTGAGAAGGGTATTTACCCTGCGATCGATCCGCTTGCTTCGAACTCCCGTATCTTGGATCCAGCAATCGTCGGCGAGCGACATTACGCGATCGCTCGACGAGTTCAAAAGACTCTTCAGCGATACCGCGAACTTCAAGACATTATCGCGATCTTGGGTGTTGATGAATTGAGCGAGTCCGACAAGTTGATCGTGCACCGAGCTCGACGAATCGAACGCTTCCTTTCGCAGCCGTTCTTGGTCGCAGAAGTTTTCACCGGCAAGAAGGGTGAAATCACTTCGATGGCCGATACCATTCGCAGCTTCGAAGAGCTCTGCGACGGCAAGTGGGATCATTTGCCCGAGTCGGCGTTCATGTACGTTGGAACGATCGAGCAAGCGGAAGCCCAAGCGATCGCTCAAGCGGCCAAGGCCGCAAAGAAGTAGAGAGAGCCCCAGCTTTGGAGCTGGCCTTCGGTTTCAATTCACTGACCCGAAGGCCTTTGCCTGATTGTTTCGATAATTTGTTTTTGATTGTTTGATTTACTATGGCTACTATCCGCTGTGTTGTTGTAACTCCTGAGAAGACTGAGCTAGACGTCCAGGCAGATTCGCTCACAGTGCCATTGTACGACGGTGAAATCGGGATTCTTCCTGGCCGCGCACCAATGGTTGGTCGATTAGGTTTTGGACTAATGAAGGTCAAGCAGGGGGCGTCAGAGTCGTCGCATTATGTCGATGGTGGGTTTGTGCAAGTTCGACGAGAAGCGGTTTATGTTCTCACCGACCGCATGCTCAAACCAGACTCGATTGATAAAACGCATGCGGCTGCCGACCTTGAAAAAGCACTTGCACTTGTGGCATCCTCTCCTGAAACCTTTGCAATGAAGGATCGCGCTGTATCTCAAGCTCGAGCAAAGATCCGACTCTAGTTGGAAATCGCCATTTTGCGATGGTGTTCGGGCTTTTAGCTACTCTGGGGGCATCCAAGGCGATAAGAGCGCCTAAAGGCTGTACTCCAGCAGAATTGCGATTGTTTGTTAGGTTCGAAGTGGCGTTGTTTATCTAGGCTTTGTTTTTAAACACGTAGTCGCGCCTCTCCGAGACGTGAGATTCATGCGTCTCGAAGAGACGCAGCTACATGAAATCAAATTTAGAAAAAATGCCCAGCCTGATTTGGCTGGTTTCGTGTACCCAACGGGCGATAGTTCTTGCCGACCTGTTTTTAACGGTACTCCTCAATCGCAGGCGCGCGATCGCACGATCTCGAATTGGGATCGTGACGATGTTAGTTTTGGCGTGTTAGTTATTCGTAAAACGAATGACCGTGCGTACTCGGAGCGGTCAGCTTACAACGCGAACACGCGTTGTAAGTGATGTAGCATGGCAGTCCAGCGTTGAAACGATGGGTAAGAACATTCATTGTTACTTTGCGTCTATCGAAGCTGTTTTAAGCAGCGGTCGTTTGGGAACCGGTAGAACCAGCGTCGCGCCGTAATAGGTCTTGTCATAGCCTTCCCCTGACTCATCCTCCGCAATGTCGTGGGCAACTATGAGAATCAAATTCCCTTCCTCGGGAGTATAAGTAACCCGTCCTTTCTCGTTTGAGATTCTTTCGAACTTGGGGTCCATCTCTTCTGACAGTTGTGCTCCGCGTGGAATGAAGCTGACACGCACTTCGGG
>JAIYDQ010000309.1 GCA_027487375.1 Planctomycetaceae bacterium | reverse complement strand
TCGGCTGGTTCAAGTTCTGGACGAAGGGACCTTCGAGGCATGGGATGCGAATATCCTGCCGACAGATCCGCTTTCGTTTTCGGATAAAAAGCGATACGCCGAGCGATTGCTTGGAGAGCAAGATCGCACCGGGTTGACCGATGCGGCGATCACGGGAACTGGGATGATTCGTGCGCGGCGTGTTGCGATCGGCGTAACTGACTCCGCATTTATCATGGGAAGCATGGGTTCGGTCGTCGGCGAACGCCTGGCGAGACTTATTGAACGAGCAACCGAGCAAACGCTACCACTGATCATCATTAGTGCCAGTGGTGGGGGAGCTCGCATGCACGAGGGGATTTTATCACTCATGCAGATGGCCAAGGTCTCAGCTGCCTTGGCTCGTTATCATACCAACGGCGGACTATACATCAGTGTTCTAACCAACCCAACCATGGGTGGTGTGGCTGCGAGCTTTGCATCCTTAGGCGACTTGGTGTTCGCTGAGCCAAAGGCATTGATCGGTTTTGCAGGGCCTCGGACAATTAAAGCAACCATGAAGATCGAGCTACCGGAAGGCTTCCAAACCAGCGAATTCTTGCTCGAGCATGGTTACATCGATCGAATCGTCGACCGCAGCAGGCTCAAAACTGAGATTGCTCAAGCCATCGACTACTGTGGCAAGTATTAGTTGGACAGAGCTACTTTGCGCTGGAGTACAGCCTTCAGGCGCTGAGCACCTTGGATGCTCCAAAAGCGGCTAAAGCCTGGACTCCAGCGCAAAGTGGCGCTGTCTAATTAGGCTCTGTTTCTAAACTCGCTTTCACGTAGTAGCGTCTCTCCGAGACGCGGCAATCTCGCGTCTCGGAGATACGCTACTACGGGTTTAGATTCATCTCAATGTGCTGGCGGTACCAAAATTCGTGAGAATTCAGACTAGGTTTGCTCTTGCGAGCTCGCGGAAGCCTTCTCTCTGCCTGGGCGATTAATTAATGTCGCGGTCGCCCCCTCAATGGCAAAGCCGCCCCCTCTTTTTGTGAAGTTTTGAATGACATTAACAATCTCGTTGACTTCGCTGACTGGATTGGTTAGATTTATCGAAAGATTTAATGAACGCCTTTTTTCTATTAGTTTAATTAATACAGAAAGTCCTCCTTGGACGTACGTCGGCAGTCATCCGTTCAACTTCGCTCGCTTCGCGTTTTTTGCGACGTGGTGCGTCGTCGTAGTTTTTCGCAGGCTGCAGTAGACAACGGGATGACCCAGGGAGCTGCTAGTCAAGCGGTTCAACACCTTGAAGATTACTTGGACGTTCAGTTAATTGATCGCTCAAAGCGACCATTTGTTTTGACCAGTGAGGGGGAGAAGTTCTACGACGGGGTTGCGAGCCTTCTGCGGCAGTTTGACAGCTTGGTCGATCAGGTCCAAGTGGGTGATGAAGTTGTTTCGGGGGAAGTAAACGTCGGAGCAATTTATTCGCTTGGGTTGAGTTATCTACCAGCGATTCAAGAACGATTTAACTCGCAGTTTTCTTCTGCTAGCTGTGTCGTGAAGATGGCTCATCCACATGATGTATATCGGATGGTAGAGCAGGGGGCGGTCGACTTTGGCGTTTTAAGTTATCCCGAGGCGTCGCGGACCCTTTTGGTGACGCATTGGCGAGAAGAGCCGATGGTTTTGGTTGCTTCACCTAGGCATCGTCTGTGCAATCATTCACGGCTCTCCATTAGTGATTTGGCTGAGGTTGCATTGGTTGCCTTTGCTCCAAAGCTTCCTATTCGGTTAGCGATCGATCGTCACCTACGGTCATTAGGGGTGTCGATGCGGGTTGTGGTGGAGTTGGACAACGTGGATTCTGTCAAGCATGCCGCGATCGTTAACAGTGGGTTGGCATTCTTGCCCAAACCTACTATTGAGAATGAACTCGCAGCGGGTTCATTGAGATTACTAAATTGTCCAGAAGTCAATATGACGCGGCCGCTTGGAGTGATCCAACGTCGCGATGTTCCACTAGGTCGGGCGGCTCGTGGAATGCTGGAGTTGCTATTGCAGGACGCATTGCAGCGAGAGGCGGTGCCGCTCGCGAATGACAATTCGAATGAAGGTAGCTCGAAGGCGTCGAGCCCTTCTTCTTCTCCGAAAGCCGTCGATGGTGGTTCGACGATTTTCGCGGCGAATGATAAACGGAAATCGCAAACTGCGGTTTAGTCCCATTTCAAAGTTAGTCAGTTAGTTAGACGGCTTGCATACCAAGTCAGAGAAAGTCACAAAATCATGAACACTTCGTTCGGATTCCCAGAAGCTCAAGGTCTTTATGATCCTTCGTTAGAAAAAGATTCCTGCGGCGTTGGATTTGTAGCTCACATCAAGGGCAAACCTAGTCATCAAATCGTTTTGGATGCGGATCAGATTCTGCGAAACATGGACCACCGTGGTGCCTGTGGTTGCGAATCTAATACGGGTGACGGCGCGGGTATTTTGACCGGGCTTCCTGTGAAGTTCATGGCCAAGGTAGCCAAGGATAACTTTGGAATTGACCTGCCTGAGGCTGGTAAGTTTGCAGCCGGAAATATATTCCTGCCGAAGGACGAATCCGAGCGCGAGCACTGCCGCAAAGTAATTGGTGAGCTGATCATCAAGCACGGTCAGAAGTTAATCGGCTGGAGAGTTGTTCCGGTGGATGCTGACGGTGCGGATATTGGACCGACCGCACGCTCGGGCGAACCGGTTATTGAGCAGCTCTTCGTTGCGGCTGCTGATGGACTGAACCAAGAAGAGTTCGAGCGCAAGCTCTACCTGATTCGCAAGCAAGCAAGTCACGCTCTGCGCGGTGATACGAAGTTGAAGCAGGCTTTGCTGTTTTATGTTTGTTCGTTATCGACAAAAGTCATCATCTATAAAGGGATGTTAACCCCCGCGCAAGTGATGCCTTACTATCGCGACTTGAACGATCCTGATTATCAAACTCACCTCGCGATGGTGCATAGCCGATTCTCAACAAATACTTTCCCAAGTTGGGATCGCGCTCAACCGCTCCGCTTCATGAGTCACAACGGCGAAATTAACACGCTTCGCGGTAACAGCAACTGGATGAGAGCTCGCGAAGGGAATGCGGCAAGCGAGATCTATGGTGATCAGCTTCCTGGTTTATTCCCTGTCGTTGAACCTCATTGCAGCGATTCTGGTACCTTTGATAACTGCCTTGAATTCTTGCTGATGAACGGTCGAACGCTTCAAGAGGCTGTCATGATGATGGTTCCTGAAGCTTGGCAAAAGCATGAGACGATGTCTGAAGACAAACGAGGAATGTACGAGTACTTCAGCACGATGATGGAACCGTGGGATGGACCCGCATCGATCGTATTTACTGACGGTCACTACATCGGTGCAACGCTCGACCG
>JAIYDQ010000031.1 GCA_027487375.1 Planctomycetaceae bacterium | reverse complement strand
TCCCCCGGAGTACCGGGGGAGAAGGGAGCAAACATTTGTTATGCCGAAATACTCTTATCGAGATGCTCAGAGTTGGTGGCAAGCTTTCGTTTGGATTCTCATTCGCAAAATACTCGGGCATAGAAAGCTTGATCGTTTGGTAAAGTACGGAGTCTACGGATCAAGAAAAGTTGCTTTTTCACGACTTGCGATCCCGATGACTATCATACTCAATTCGTGCCGCCTTTGGAGTTCCTCCCAGTGCAATCGGTCCCTTCAGTTCGAGTCCGTTCGCTCAACGCCCATTCTATAAGGCCGGATAGCCAGTTCGTTTTGTATTGGATGACGGCTTATCGTCGAACGCGATTTAATTTTGCTTTGCAAAGAGCGGTCGACTGGTCGGAGGAGCTAGGTAAGCCACTCGTGATTCTGGAAGCGGTTCGGACGAACTACCGTTGGGCAAGTGATCGATTTCACCAGTTCATCATCGATGGCATGATCGATAACGCGAAGTCGGTCGCGAAAACCAATGCGAGTTATCTGTCCTATGTCGAACCAGCTTCTGGCGACGGCTCAGATTTGGTTCGAACGCTTGGGCAACATGCGTGTTTGATTGTGAGCGACGACTATCCATGTTTCTTTCATCCAACCATGTATGATCGTGTCGCGCGAAAATGGGTTACGGCGGTGGAGCTGGTTGATAGCAACGGATTGATGCCGATGCGTGCGACCGATCGCATCTTTACGGTGGCTCATTCGTATCGAAGATTCATGCAGAAAGAGATTCCTTCGCATTTGAATGCATTTCCAGAAGAAGAACCTCTGAAGCGATTGAAGGTGAAGAAGCTGCAATCGTTGCCGGCAAATGTTTTCGCTTCGTGGCCGGATCTTGTTGAGGGAGCAGACACCGCTAAGCGAACTCCCATCGATTTGGCGGAGCTGCCGATTGATCATTCTGTCAAGCCAACCTGCGAACACGGCGGCGAAGTCGAAGCCGGCAAGGTTCTTGAACGATTTCTTACCAAGAGACTTGCCGATTATGCAGAAGCTCGCAATGAACCCGAGCAAGATGGGTCGAGTTGGCTATCGCCTTACCTGCATTTCGGAGCGATCAGTGCTCACGAAGTCTTTCAAAAGTTGACTTCCAAAATTGGTTGGGATTGCAGTCGCCTTGCCAAGCCCAACGGCAAGATGAATGGCTATTGGAACATGGGAGACAATGTCGAAGCATTCGTAGATCAATTGCTCACCTGGCGCGAGATTGGTTTCAATATGTGTTGCCATGAAAAGAATTTTGATCGATATGAATCGTTACCAGAGTGGGCTCAAGTGACGTTAGAAGAGCATGCGAAGGACCCTCGCGAGTTTGTTTACACGTACCAAGAATTCGATCAAGCAGAGACGCACGACGAACTGTGGAATGCGGCTCAACGGCAGCTTGTGCGCGAGGGACGCATCCACAACTATCTTCGTATGTTATGGGGAAAAAAGATCTTGCATTGGACCGCTTCACCACAGGAAGCCCTGAAGGTGATGATTCATTTGAACAACAAGTATGCACTCGATGGTCGCGATCCCAATTCTTATAGCGGAATCTTTTGGGTCCTAGGACGATACGATCGAGCTTGGGGACCTGAGAGGCCTATCTTCGGGAAGATTCGCTACATGACAAGCGATTCGACACGTAGCAAGTTTCATGTCAAGAAATACATTCAGAAGTACTCGTAGTCTTCGATCGCAGCCGTGCTGGAGTACAGCCTTTAGGCGCCGAGCGTCTAGGAACAGCAAAAAACGGCTAAAGCCTGGACTCCAGCGCAAGCCTGCGCTGTCCCGTTAGATGGCTGTTGGCGACATAGAGACTTTAACTGATATCTGCTGTTTTGCTGAATTGCTACCCCCAAAGCTGGGACAAGTCCCAGCACTCCAAAAAAGGGGATCAGTCTTTGATGAAGATTACTTCGGGTTTCGTGAATTTGCCTTCGGACATGCTGGCTCCGCCAATTGAGACGAATCGCTTTTCATCGATCGGAAGCATGCGATGGAAGAAGCGAGCGTTGGCGGTTTCTCCAAGAAGCTCCCACGACTGAGTATCCTCCGAAAGGCGAACGACTTTTCTATCATGCGTGGTTGCAATCAGTCGACCGTTGATTTCCAAAGCGGCGGCTCCGAAACCGCTCATTCCTTCGCCAGGGAGCGAAGGGACTTTGGACCAAGTTTGCGTTGCAAGATCGAGGACTTCGACTTCGGTGGTCGGCTCTCCTTTTCCGGTCATTCCACCGATGACATAAAGGCGATTTTTGTAACCACAGAGTGCTGCCGCGCGGCGTTGAAACGGTGGTGCAGCGATGGCTTCCCAGGTTGGGGTGGCTGCGCTGAGATCCATTTTCCAAGCCGTTTGGTGCCACTTTCGATCGGCTGTATCGTTGACTTGAGCGCCGCCGAGTTGCCAGCCTCCGACAACATAGAGATCATCTCCGATGATTGTCGCATCGGTGGATGAACGTGGTTCTGGAAGCGAAGGGAGCTCTTTCCATACGTTGTTATTTGGGTCGTTGGTGGGGATGAGTTCTGCCACGGAGTTGGTTGAAACTAAGTTTTGTTCATCATCCTTTTTGTTGGTTGCCGCAAAGCCGCCGATACGAATCAAACGGTCCTTGTAAGCGACCATTGCGAGCCCTTGAAGTCGTGGACCTTGAGCGATTTTTTGCCACCCTTCATTGATCGCGTCAAGGTTTAACTTCGATAATGAGTTCGATTGACTCTCGTCCCAATAGTCGTGTGCATCGCCCGTGTGTCCTCCGTAGACAAACAGGTTATTACCGATGCGAGCAGCTCCGAAGCTTGTGATCGCTTCAGTTAGTTCTGGGTATGGGTTCGAAGATTCTACTTTGGATACGATCTTTTCGTTGGCTTGAATAGCCACGGTCGAAACTGTTGCAAGGATAAACGTCGCCGCCAACCAAAGTGATTGTGTGAACTGAGTGAACGACGATTGAAAATTGAACCGAGACTTGGACATTTTGAATTCAGTCTTAAAAGAGAGTACGAATTAGCAAGTTCACTAAACATTGTTCCGTTTGGTCAAATGGCCGATAACGTTACTTGGTAAGAATCAGCTTGTTGTTTCGAGTCAGTCTCAAACGATAGGCCTCGCCATCGAGCGAAATGAAGATTTCAGATCTTCCATTTGCGAGACTGTGAAAGTCGAGAATGATCGGACCGCATCCAAGTTTCCCCAACGTTGGCGGCAGTGTCGGTCTGCCGGCGAATTGAGACATGCTTGGGACGACTCCGGGAGCGTTCTCTAAAGCGATCGCAGGATCGTTTGCTGGGAGCGAGTTGCTTTCAGAAACCTTTGATGATTTTGCCATTTGCGTTATTTGATTCCATAGCGACAACCGGTTTCGACGTTGGCTGGCTAGATGTCCGCATTCGAAGTGATCGGTTCCGAGAGGTAGTTTCTCGAGCGATCTTTCGGGTGCGAAAGTCGATGGCTTGCTAGGGTCGTACTGCGTCTCCGCGAGCTTGATTGAGTTGCCTGAAAAAAGCTAATGAGATGCAATCTCAATAGATTGTGCCGTAACGACGCTAGCTTGCAAGTCCAAAAAAATCGGCATTGTCGAAAAATACTGGTTTTATGGGTTGATTTTCAGTAAGACTTCCTTGATGATACAACGTCTCAAATTCACCGGCCCAGCAAGCCAACGGCACTCTAGGTGCCTGTGAGCGGTAAACCTGCCGCTCGCTTCGCCAGCCACGTTCGGGAATGAGCAGATCGCAAGTGCGTTCTGCCAACACCGTCCGTATCTTTTATTGCTGTGGAGCGATCATGGTTCTTCATTGGACTCGTTATGGTTTTCGTTCGCTGTTCATTTTGTTTGTCGTTTCGACGATTCAATCGAACTGGCTTCGAGCGGAGCTAATTCCGTCAATTGACAACGCTAATTTTGGGTGGGTGCGAGGGGCACCGAATTCGACATTTAGCGGGTGGGATGTTTTCAATAACGAGACCCCTGCCCTGACTACGATTCTTGATTCGACTCCTGAGCTTCCGGGGCAATTTGGATTTGCGGCAACGATCCGCGAAACATCTGGCTCGGGCATAGTTCTTGGGAGTGGCAACATCTATGGCCTGTCCAGTGTCACGACATTCGTGGTGAATCAGCCAGGCCTGAATTTGGGGCCAAGTGCAACGACTCGTATTGTTGCTCAGTTTCAGACGCTCGGCAATGAGCTTCGCTATGACAGTATTCGGCTGAGCGGAACCGACTTCACAAACGTCTTACCAAGTTTCACTCAGGAGTTGTCGCGCTCTTCGTTTGGAACTCCTGGTCAGCCAGGCAGTGGAGCGAACGTGGTTTACTTGGCCGGTTGGGATGTCGCTCAAAACGTTGGTGACTACTCCTTGGCATTCGAGTCTTCTGCTTCAGCCATGTCACTTGCAAAATTCAATCTAGACACTTTCGCAAGCGTGACGGTTGTCCCGGAACCCACAACCGTTGCCTTGATAAGCCTGGCCGCCATTGGATGGGGAATTCACCGAACGAGGAAGAAGATGCTTTCGCGTTAGTTGCTTTGCACCGCTGGTTGTCATTGTCGTTTGTGAAAGGAGTTAAACCATGAAGAAATCATATAAGAATCGAGCATTCACGCTCGTCGAGTTGCTGACCGTGATCGCGATTATCGGAGTGCTTGCTGGATTGTTATTGCCGGCTGTTCAGCAAGCACGTGAAGCATCTAGGCATATGTCTTGTTCTAGTAACTTACGACAAATCGGAATTGCGATTCATAACTACAACGATGTTTATCAAGCCATTCCGCCGACGATTATTAACAATGGCGGGAGTGGGTGGATAAGTCTGCTACCGTTCATTGAGGAGCAGAATGACTTTGTGCAGTGGGATATGAGTCGTTCGCTTACAGTCGAACCAAATCGATCGCTTGCGAGCAAGACACCCCAAATCTATCGGTGTCCGTCCATGGTCTTACCAGACACGGCGACGAATCCGCGGGGCTTTTCAAGCTATGCGTTTTCTACTGGTAGCGACTACTATCGCAGCGCGATCAACAACGGTGCGGTCGTGGATTGGCTGAACATTCTGAGTTGGAACCGATCGGACCAGTTTATGACTCGAACAAGCATTGGAGATGTCTCGGTGCTTGACGGAACAGCGGCTACGTTGCTTGCAGGGGAGCTTGGGTTTGGTCTACGCGATTTGCGTCCCCATGGTGGATTCACTTCTTGGGCCAATGGCTATCCATATCATTCTGCGGCTTCGATGGCAGGAAGATTCAACGCGAAGTCTGGTCGCATTGATTTTCGAACTTGGGAGACTTTTCGAGGTCCTCACATCGGTGGTGTGCTGATGGTTCTTTGTGATGGTTCGGTTCGAATTGTAAACGATTCGACTGATTCGATCGTTTTGGATTGTCTTGCGCAGCGAGATGACGGTGAGCATGGTGTTGAATGAACTCCATTTGATTGATTTTAAAGAACTTGAGATAGCAGGATTTCATTCATGTCGAATTACTTAAAGCTTTCGCT
>JAIYDQ010000408.1 GCA_027487375.1 Planctomycetaceae bacterium | reverse complement strand
GGATGGATCTCACGAGCCGCAGATGCTCCGAGGTATGCGATGGCTAGCTGGCATTTATTCCAGCAATCATCGCTGATGCGAGTCGCCATGACAACGATGGGCGCGTTTAGTGTTTATCGCGAAGGGGTCGATCGTCAGTCCCTAGACCTTGCCGTTGAAGTGCTCGCCTCGGCGGAAAGGCCCCTGGTTATTTTTCCAGAAGGATCAGTCTTTCGTACTAACGACCAACTGCAAGCGTTGCTAGATGGAGTGGCGTTCATTGCAAGAACTGCCGCAAAAAAACGAGCCAAACAGTCTCCCGACAAACAGGTCGTGATACATCCGGTTGCAATTAAATATGTCTATCGTGGCAATGACCTCGCAAAATCGATCGAACCGGTGTTGTCCAATATCGAGCGTCGACTCACTTGGACCTCGCCCGCACCTGGCGACATGCTTGAGCGGGTGCAACGTGCTGTTCTCGGAGTCCTAGCACTCAAGGAAGTTGAACATCTTGGCGAACCTCAATCTGGGCCAATTGCCGAGCGTCAACAACGCCTTATTGACTATCTGCTGGACCCTCTAGAAGTTGAATGGCTCGGAAAAGAGCAGGAAGGCGTTATCGTCCCGCGAGTGAAAGCGTTGCGAATGAAAATCTTGCCCGAGATGACTACTGGCGAGCTATCTTCACAGGAACGCGATCGTCGTTGGAAGCAGCTTGCCAACATTTATCTTGCTCAACAAATCGCATCGTATCCTCCTGAATACATCATTCGACCGACAACGCCGACAAGAATCTTGGAAACCGTGGAGAGACTCGAAGAGGATCTCACTGACAAAGCAAGAGTCCATGGGCCGCTACACGCAATCATCGAAGTCGGAGCAGCTATTCCCATCCCAACTGAACGCGGCGCCCGAGGAGAAGAAGACCCAATTATGAAGCAGATCCGGTCAGATCTTCAATCGATGCTTACAGCGTTGTCTTCTGAAGCTGGCACGTACGAATAAGCACTAAAAATCAATCTGTACCTAACTGAAGAATCCGTAAGGATTTTCATTCGAGCGATTGATGATTACGAGAGGCCTTACAGAGCAGGAATAAGTACCTGGCTGGATCGGTCGAAAGAATCTCGAGTCGCATTGGATACGGACCGAACACTCGCAATACAAACCACGATAATCAACGAAAGCATGACTGCGTATTCCACCGCGGTAGGACCGTCTTCTTCGTGAACAAACCTGCCAAAGCTATTCAATATTCGTTTAAGCATGAGGGCTGCTCTTACTCGCGGGAGTACTTGAGATCCGAGTTGATGAGGGTTAATGCCTTGTTGAAAGCTAGGATAAGTTTCGGATCGGAAGCTAGTTGTGAGTGAGTTTCTGCTAAAAAGAATCTGTACCGTGCTCTTTAGTGAGCAAATCATTCCGGATAATCGTCATAAAAGGACTTTATTATTACGAGCCGGTCCGCCTCAAATGGACTGTTTACACCGGAAATAGATGCATAGAGCAAACTAAAATCTAAATCGAGATTTGGCTTTGTAACCCATTCTTGTTTTGGCAAGACTTCAACCCTGCACGTGATTGAGAGAGATTGTCGGATTGAAAAACCAAATCAATAGATCCATTGGGTTTTTCTCGCTTGTTTGCCTCGTTGTGGCGAATATGATCGGGTCGGGACTCTATACATCGAGCGGCTTTGCACTCGCTTCACTTGGACGAGCCGATCTGGTCATGTGGGTTTGGGCGATCGCCGGAGTTATGGCTCTCTGTGGTGCAGTCGCCTATGGGGCGATCGCCAAGCGGCTTCCTGACTCAGGAGGCGAATACCTTTATCTGTCCCGCTTAATTCATCCGTCGATTGGTTTTTTGGCTGGTTGGATTTCGTTAGTTGCAGGCTTTACCGGACCGCTTGCCGCTGCAGCATTGGTGTTTGCTGTTTATGCAGACACAACTGCACTCAATAGCTTGAATCTGGACCAGAAATTGATCGCGACGTTCGTCATTGTTGTGGCAACGTTAGTCCATGCGATGAGGCTTCGAACCGGCCTTTGGACACAGAACGTTGCCGTTGTAATCAAGATCGCGGGACTGGGGATACTCATCGTCTGGGGGCTTAGCGAAGTAGGTTTACCGCCAACGCATTCAGGAGTAATTCCAGTAACAGCATCAGTTCAGACGACTCCATTCTTGATCATGTTGAGCATGCTTAGTTCCTTAGTCTGGATATCGCTTTCCTACACAGGATTTAACGCAGCCGTCTACGTTGCCGGCGAATCGAGAAATGCAAAAGCCATGGTGCCCTTAGCCATGTTGACCGCAACGATTCTTGTAACGGCGATATATCTGTGCCTCAATTATCTATTTCTGTTTGGCTGTTCACCCGAGTCGATTGCGGGCGAACCTCGGATCGCGGAGGTTGCGGCATCAGCGATCGGAGGGGTATGGATGAGCAGACTAATGACGGCCACCATCTTGCTTTCTTCCTGGACCAGCGTGCTCTCGCTACTGATGACGGGGCCGCGTGTCTACGCAAAAATGGCCGACGATCGATTGCTGCCGAAACTATTTCAGCACTCCAATGAGGTTCCGCGAGTAGCAATTCTTGTTCAGGCGATTCTGTCGATTGCGGTCGTTTATGCATCAAACCTTCGAGACTTAATCGGGTATCTTGGACTGACCCTTACGGCTTGCGGTGCCATGGCAATTGCTTCGGTTTGGCGTATTCACCGAGTTTTACCAGATGCGCCGTTGCTAAAATGGTACGAACATATCGCTTCCGCGATCTTCATCGGCCTCACATGTAGCATGATTGCAGTGGCTTCTACATTTCAGGTTGCGCAGTTCTATACCATGCTAGCGACATTTATATCAGGCTTGATTCTTTACGTATTGTCACGAAAGTTGATGGAGGAACCGAAACAAGATAAGCCAACAGAGAAGAAGCCGATAGAATGACTTTGGATTTGCTAAAAACTGTTATTGATGGATACAACCTGTTGCATCAAACTCCAGTAATGCAATCCGGAAGTGGGCCTGCTTGGCTTCATCAACAACGAATCAATTTAATCCAAGAGTTGGCCAAACTGCTTACTCCCGAGGAGCGTAGGACGACCATTTGCGTGTTTGACGCGCATACAGACCGCTCTCCGAACACGACTGACTTTGTCCTTGAAGACATTCGAGTCTGCTTCGCGCATCACCATCGCGAGGCAGACGATTTCATTGAAGACTTGATTGACCAGCACCGATCACCGCGATCACTTTTGGTAGTTTCTTCTGACCGTCGAATCCAAAACGCGGCAAAGTATCGGCAAGCACAAACGATTGACAGTCGCGACTGGTTCGACAGAATCTCTTTGCGATATACTGATTCTCTTGATCACGCGACACCCACTGTTAACGAAATTGATCCCGAGTCAATCAAGAATGTCTCGGTAATGGAACATGAAGTTGATGCATGGGTTAACTATCTAGAAATGGAGAACTTGTTTGTGACTAAATCGCCCGAAGACAAATCAATATCAAAACCCAAAGATGCACCGAAGCTCCCCAAAAAAACCAACGAGCGTAAGACATCTTCTCCAAGCAATCGAAACAAGAGCACTACGAAGAAAGCTTCGGGAAACGCTTCAAAGAATCCCCAAACATCATCAAACAAAAAGTCTAAAAGCAAAACGCAGAACGCGGACGAATCTGGAATCGATCCAAAAATACTGAAACGGGCCAATCGCAAGCTACCCGAAGATGGTCCGCTGTTTCCTGAAGATTACTTCGATGGGATTTCTTGAAAAGCAAATCGATGAACCTACCCCCACCACTCCTCAGGCTTGAAAACATTTCATTTCGCTTCGGACATGACCGCCTTGCAAAACCTGCTCTGAATCAGATCTCAATTAGTATCCCAATCGGCGTCCACACGGCCATTCTTGGGCCAAACGGAAGTGGGAAATCAACGCTCCTGAAACTGTTGTTGCGACTGCT
>JAIYDQ010000361.1 GCA_027487375.1 Planctomycetaceae bacterium | reverse complement strand
GCTCGAACAACCATCGCTGGATTTGCGGGCCGAACCATTGCCTATGCGGTCGATCAGGTGATGTTGCTTTTGTGCATTTCACCATTCGCAGCGGCAATTATTTACCTGGAATCGAACAAGTCTGAACTGCGCATGTTGATTCCATTGATTGCGATTGTAAGTCTTATCGTCCCTACAATCTATTTGTTGCTCATGAGGCGTGGATGGTCCAGTCTTGGACGATATCTTTTCCAGCTTCGAATCACCGAAGAGAACGGTTTACCTCCTGGACGTGAGCAGTTGCTAACTCGTGAGATTTTGCGAAACATGCTCGCGTGGTTTACTCCCGCGGCTGCTTACTTCTCGCTCTTCTATTCGCCATTAGATTACATCTTGATGGCCTTGATCGTTACCTTCCTTTTGGCAGATTCGATCTGCGTGTTTCTGTTTGATCACCGCCGTACACTGCACGACATTCTTTGCCGATCGCGAGTCGTCTTGGACATCCGAAAAGGGACATAGTCTCTGCCCTGGACAACACACAGAAACTCGAATCCTGAAGCAGATGTCGCACGACGTCTGAAAACTTCCGTTTCGTCAAATATCCGTGAGTAGCCAATGAATTCTTGCGAATTCAGCTACCCCCAAAAAATAATTTTTACCCTGTGACCAGACGTGTCACGCGCGTCGCGATCCTTATTCATATCGCTTTTGATATTCATTCAATCGCACTGATAAAGGGTACAAAATGACAGCTTTGGGTAATCTTTCGACAAGCGTTCCTTTCACGCAACTAACATTCGTTTTTCCTGAAACGGAAGCACAAACTACACCAACGCAAGTTCGTGGTGTGACGCCTTTGACAAGCGGTCATGTTGGTACTTCACACGTATCTGTTGCTCCGCGATCCATCCCTATCGGCGTTGAATCACAAGCCGAGCGAAAGAAAGTTCACTCCAACCCAGTCGCAGCATCGGCACCGCGTCGCAACAAACCAGAGCACATCAGCGATCTGCTGTTGGTAGTGCTGGATCGCTACGGCATCGATGCCAACGAATTCATGGCCGGACTGGAATGAGGCGTGAGGAATGAGGCGTGAGGCGTGAGGCTCGGTCGCGCGAGCCAACTGCCAACTGCCAACTGCCTACTGCCTACTGCCTACTGCCTATTCCTTCCTCATTCCCTTGATCAACTCTTTCAATTCAGCGATCTCTTGTTGCAGCTTAGACAGCTGCTCTTTTACTTCAGGGGCTGTTTCGGAGGGCTGGGCTTGTGCGTTCTGTTGACGGCGTAGTTCGTTCAGCTCCTCACGATTCATGACCCAACCTGGCCCGAACTGATTCTGCCCGTCATTCCAACCACGAAAGCCGCCTGGGAAATTACGTTGAAACATTTCTTGAGGCGTCATGGGTAGATTGTTATACGAGCCTGGCTGACCGTTTTCACCAAACTGAAGAAGCGGTATCGCTTGCCGCATATCTTCGAAACTGAGTTCAGCAAGTATCACTGGTTGGAGTTCGAATTCTAAGTGTTCGTTCCCGCGAAGAACTTCCATCACCACCTTTTTGTTTTCGCGACCGGCTACTTGTACAGCTTCGACAAGCTGTTCTACGGAATCCATCGTAACGCCGTTTATCAGCTCGACTTGATCACCGGGGCGTATTCCGACTTGTTCCGCCGGTGAATCCTTGAGAACAGATTGAACCACAAAGACGCGTCGCTTCGGTTCGTTTGCGTCACCGTCCTTCGAGCGTTCGTTTCCAGAAATGGATTCCGTAGGAATTTCTTGACAGTTAATGCCGATTCTAAAACTGGATGCGCTGCTCATGTTTTGCTGAAGTTGCCGAACACGATCCGACATACGATTCATATTCTGACCGAGTCGATCAGCTCCTTGTGCCAATCGCTGGCGAACATTTGAGGATGGCCCTTGTGGAGCATTCGGATTCGAGGAATCATCCCTTGCTTCGAATGTTACATTCGATTCACCGGGAGACTTTGAAGTCCATGTTATCAAGCCTTCCCAAGCCTGGTTGTTAGATGTGAGCTCATCAAGTTTCCGAACTATTTCATCGATCGCTTGCTGTTGCGACTCGGCGGGCAAGCCACTCTTTGCAAGTCGTGATTGCAAGGTCGTTTTCAGTTCAGATAGTTGTGAAGCTTCACCACTTCCTTGAACCGAGACCGAGAAGGAACTTCGAGCCTCTTGCCCGTCGTCCGACGTGCTCTGCTGCGTGTGAATTCGTACGCGGCCAGTTCCAGAGGAGGGGCTCTGAGACTCTTCTGCTGCAGTGATTGCTTGGCTCGATCCAAAGACCAAAGCAGAAAGCAACGCGATGCTGAACAATCGTTTCATGAGTGGATTCCTTTTAACAATTTCTTTCGTAGTAAATTCGAAGTAAAGCAGTGGAAAGGCGAGTGAAGCCCGCCCGATGCTGCTATGAGTAAGTCCTTTTGCCTCACATCCTGACGCTGCAGAATATGAGCGAGGATTGAGGTTTACTGCCCAAGAGGCCGGACGTTCCATTGATTCACGGGAACGATCAGCGATCTTCCGTCAGGTAGCGTTTTTTCAATGCGATTGGGTTTTGAATCCAGTTCGTAGCCTCGTTGCCGAAGCTGTTCACGCCATGAATCCATGCGACGTGCCTCGTCTTCCATCCAACGCCTCGCTTGATCGGCTCGGACTTCATAGACGGGTATGCGATTCGTGTTTCCCCGTGGCTGAGCTTGTCCTTGCATTGCAGACAAACTTCCAGATGGTTGAAGAGTCGCATCATCCGATGCGAGGGTCAACTCACCAACAGGAGATCCCCAATCGTTATCGATTGGAATTGAATTTGTGATTGTATTCGCTGGCAACGCATCTGACTGAGCGATTGCATTCGTTGAATTCGGCCCATCAACGGAATCGTCAAACATAGTCTGAACAACGGTTATCCCGATCACAAACAAGACGCTCGCGGCCAGCGTTGCAGACAGTACGATTCCTTTCCAGCCGGATTTCCCAAAGAACGTTAGCAGCGAATTGTCTTGATATGCATCTGAAGCTCTCGCAATCGTTAACGGATTCGGAGGCTGCGAAACCATCGAGACGTTTACCTGGCGAATCTCTTTGCTGAACGCTTGCTCTTCAAGCAACGCCAATGCGACCATACGCCAGTTTTCAGGTTCCGAATCGATTTGCTTTAACAACTGCTTACGTTCGGACGGAGGCAATTCCCCATCTACGAGTCTTTGAATTTCTAAAGGATCCATTTCTATCCCTCTTCTCGATTGATCGCAGCCCGCAAAGATTGCCGGGCACATAGTAGTCTGTATTCAATTGTTTTTATTGATACGCCCAAATGATTGGCCAACTCGCGATAGCCCCAACCTTCGGTGTATTTCAACATGAGCAGTTCACGGTCTTTGCTGTTGATGTTCTGAAACGCTTTTTGAAAAGCCTGTGATTGCTCCTCGTTGAACAACCAGCTTCCCGGGGCATGTGTGTCGAATTCGGCATCGCTTGGACGTTGCCGCGTGTAACTTTCCAGGAGTCGCTTTTGTCGGCCATGAACGCGATGGTGGTTGACCACTTTTCGGACTGCAATTCGATAGAGAAAAGCAGGTACCTTTTCGCGATCAGTTGGCCGGTTCGTCTGCTTCAAAACGGCCAAAGCGACTTCCTGCAAAACGTCGTCAACCGCATTTGGGTTTGCCAAACGCGCACGAACGACCGTCGCTAACCAACGACGATGCTCTTCAAGCAAACAGGCCCAGTCGAGCGCCCCTTGCTCCAGCGATCCATTGGAAGGAATCGATAGTGAAGTCATCGCGTTTTTTCGTTGGAAATCACCAAATTCATTACCGGACTCGGAATTCATACGTTCTGTCGCCGTATTAGTCGCTCTCTCAACCAATTTCCCTGACAAAATTTATGGAAAAAGCACATAGACCATCCCACTCAAAGAGAAAATCGATCCGCCTTTGGTTTGGTTCCTAAAAATAGAGGTAGCTGAATTCGTAAGAATTCAGAAGCCGCTGTAGATGATTTATTGCGGTCGGAAGATGTCTTTCCACATCTGCTACGTTTGAAGTGGGCCAAGGCTGATTTTAGAGCATTTCGCTCGCCTTGAGGACCGATTCTTGGACCAATAGATCATGCTCCAACGAGTACTCATACTCGCGCTCGCCTCGGATTGCCAATGCCAAGTCCCTTAGATCGCCATCGTATCTGCCGGTTGACTTCGGCAGCGCCACACTTTGGGTCCCTTTGCGAAACTCTCCGCGAGGACGATCTATCGTTAGTATGAGTTTATGCGGCTCGAGCGGCTCAATTTCGATTGTTCCTTGAGTTCCGCATATGGTGAATTGTCTTCGGCGGTTGCCGTCGATTTCTACCATGCTGCTGCGAATGGTCGCTGTCGCTTTCGGATATTGAAAGATCGCAAGACAGTTATCGTTAAGGTTGTCGCGTTCGGGAAATGTCTTCTGGTTGAACGGATGTATCGACTGTGGCTTACCCATCAGCGTGACCACAGCATCAATAAGATGGCAGCCAAGTTCGAACATACTTCCACCCCGATAGCGAGCAACCTCGGCTCTTTCATTCGTAGGAAGAGCTTTGCTCATCACACAATCAATTTCAAAAATCTCACCTAACCATCCATTCTTGACCGCGTCAAACATAAACTGAAAGGCGGGATTGCTGCGAAACATGTATCCGAGTTGAATGACACGCTTCTTATCAGCCGCAATCTGTGCGACGCGTCGGAAATGCTCCATCGACGCTCCTGCGGGTTTGTCGAGATGTATATGCATGCCTGCCATCAAGCACTTTTCGGCTACTACAAGCAACCGATCAATATCGGTTTCAACAAACACAAGTTGCAAGCCAGGTTGCTTAAGCAGCTCGTCAATTGTCATCCAGTTGCAATCGACGTAAGGCTCCGAGCGATGAACCTTCTCTTTTTGAGCCGGATCTTCTTCGACGACACCGACTACTTCAAAGAGATCGCTGAACTTCTTAAGTGCTTGTAGCTTGCCGCTCGCGTGACCATGCTTGGTACCAATTTGTCCAACACGAATTCGAGTACTGGTCTGTCCCAACGATGATGGAATCGTTGACTGCATAAGCACAGACGCCGCTAGAATTGGCGCCAAATTTTCCGTTGACTTGGCAACAAAATGACGACGCGATAGTTTGCTCATAGTTGTTAGCGATTCCAATAGATAACAGCGTTATGAGTTGCCCGTCCGACTGCGATGATATCTTTGCGACCATCTTCATCCAAGTCCGCGACAACCATATCTTCCACCGCAACTTGCCCCGGTTCAACAAGTGTTCGTCCCCAATTACCAGCTTGAAAATCGTAAACACGAATACCGCAACGATGTGGAGCGTTGGCGTCATCGCGTACTCCGATGACGATCTCATCGTCTGAATCGGAATCCAAATTAGCACACGCAACGGCATGCCCCCATTTGAGCTCACTATCGATAACACTTCTACGCATAAGGGATTGCGACTTGGAAGGGTCTTTGGAGTAGACCACGACTTGGTCGCCATGCCAAGGTTCGATGGTTGCTATAAAGCTCTCGTTACTTTGCAGAACTCCGCGACGAATCTCACTCGATCCGCGTGCGGGTGCGACCCCTTGATGACCTGCACCTTGGGGAAAGTCGGTCTTTTGCAAATCCTTCGTGAATTGGATTCGCACCGCTCCTTCGAAACTTGCCGAGAGGATATCCGTACGTCCTTCGGCATTCGTTTCTAAGATCTCGAAGTTGTGAGAAACATGTTTTGACTCGTCGATGACCTTCATCGGCCATGGATCGGTCTCTGGATTGACAGGGATTTCAAAGTGCAGCAACCTTACCGGAGCTTGATCAAATCCGGGAGCCACCGTGTTTCGCCCTTTTAACGGGAGCACGATCAACTCGAGCCTTCCGTCTTGATTCAGATCTCCCCAGTTCATGCGATGGGTGGTCGGCTCCTCTGCTATTTTGAAATACGTCCACGGTTGACGTGGATCTGCTGGGGACTTTAGCCAACCTATATCGCCTCCTGATTTGGTATTGTTGGGTTGCCAATCATGCCCGATAGCGAGATCGACCTTGCCATCCTGGTCGATGTCGTAAGGAGCCATGCAGACGTTATCGTTTTTCGCTTGGGGCGTCGCATGGATAACGTGCGATTGCCAAGTCGGATTCTCAAGCCAAAGGAATCGCTTGCTGTCCGTTACGAGAATATCTAGTTTCCCATCGCCATTCATATCGAGCGTTCGGACTGCATATCCCACTTGTAACTCGACAGGCAAAACTTGTGGAACCCATTGGCCTACAGCAGGCGTTGGGAAGTGATTTCCCAAAACAATCGCTGAAAACAAAATGGCGACAACGTTCAATCTAGCAAGCATGCAATCACTCCTACAAACCACCATAAATCCACCCACCAAAGTTTAGCAGGTTCTTGAGAAGCCGATATGATCATCAACGGTGGATGGAGGCGGCAGAAAAAGTTGCTGTGTGTTAACGCTACGCAAAATAAGGTGGCGACGTTATAATTTTGCCATGGAAAACACGCCAAACGAGAACAATTCCGACCGCAATGAGAACATCGCCGAGGGAGCAACGCGCGTCGAGTGGTCCGCGGGCTTTGAAGAGTTTGCAGGCTTACGTGCGATCGTCTTGCGTCCGCCGGGGGCGTCCAATTCTGCTGTTCGGAAAACAGATAATTCTGAATCAAATGTTTCGAAGAGCCGAGAGTGGCTTTTGCTATGTCATGGTTTTGGAGCTTCCGCTGAAGATTTGTTTGGTCTTGCCGAGCCGTTGGTAAGGCTTTTCGAGCGGCAGTCGCGGCAACCGCTGATGGTTTTTCCTGAAGCCCCAATCGACATGAGTGATTTCGGTATCGAGGGGGGGCGAGCGTGGTGGCCGCTGAATATGGCGAGATTGTTGGCGATGGCGCAGTCTAACGACTTCGATTCCATTCGAAATGAAGAGCCACCAGGTTTGGATTACGCAAGGAAATCATTGGTAGATGCCATCGATGCAATGACAGAGCGTTTCAGACTGTCAACAAGCGACTTGATTTTGGGTGGCTTCTCGCAGGGAGCGATGCTTGCCGCAGACACCGCGATTCGCGGCCTGAAGCAGTCGCCGCGGCGTTTGGTGCTTTTTTCCGGTGCAATGATTTGCGAGACCGCTTGGACAACACACGCCCACTCACTCGATGAAACGGTGGTCTTTCAAAGTCACGGCCTTCAAGACCCGGTGCTTCCGATTCAAACCGGTAGATGGCTAAGTGAGTATATGACTCAACATGCCAAGCACGCAACCTTCCACACTTTTCATGGCGGTCACGGCATTCCACCCGAGGCCATCGAAGCTCTCGCAAACCTGTAGCGGACTTCGTAAGAAATCCGCATTCGGTGGTTACCGTAGTAAGAACTGGCGGCTTCAGATCTCCTACGAGATCTTCTACGCGTCCGAATCCAAGTTTCAACTTGGAACTCTATCGGTGAAAACGCGTGTCGTCTAACTGAGCAATCGCGATAGATTCAAAACGTCATTGAAAGTGACGAAGATCATCAACCCAAGCAACATGAGTACGCCGACGACGGTGAGTCGCATTTGAAGGTTCTCATCAACTGGTTTTCCGCGAATTGCCTCGGCGATGAGAAACATCATGTGACCACCATCCAAGGCGGGAATCGGAAGAAAATTAAGCACGGCAAGGTTCGCGCTGAGCATCGTGAGGAACATAAGCAAATCTGCAAATCCTTCCGAAGCGGCACTGGTTGCAGCGTAAAAAATCATCCCGGGACCGGCCGCTGCCTTTCGAGGGATTTTCCACGAAAACACCATTTTCACGAATCGAATAACACCGTAAGCCCGCTTCTTGATTTCATTGACACCCATTGCGAGTGCCGCGGGAATGCTATCGACCTGATGCTTCAGTTGAAGAGGCGTGTTCATTAGCCCACGATCCGCTTGATACCAATTAGGATCATTCGCGATGGCGAGACTATGATCTTGGACTTTATCGTCCTTGGTGTAGATGTGAAACTTGGTTCCAATCGGTAGGACTTGAATCAGCGAGTTTACGAATTGAGGACCATAACCACCTGTAAGCGGCTTCCCCTTAAGAAGGTCTGCATACGACTCTTTTCCAAGCATGCCTTCTAGTTGAGCCGCCTTTTCCTCGTCACCTTCTGCTTCAAGTCGGATCTGTACGACAGTGTCTCCAACCTTTAATCCACCAACGGTCAATTCCGAGTCCTTGGGATTCGATTCTTCGTTGGCTTTGCTTGCGTAGGACTGTACGCTGGCGATCTGAGAGGTTGGCGCGAAGACTAATCCACTGCCGGGCAGTTCAACTCCAACGGGATCAAATTGCATACCTCCATCACGGAGCACGAAAGTTTCAGGAACGATCCAATCGAGCGTCAGTTTTTCAGAGCCTCGTTCCAGCCCCAACGTGACCTTTTCGCCTCGACGCTTGGCGACCTGTAGCGGCAATGCAAAAGCATCATCAATCGGTTGCCCGTCAAAGGAAACAAGTTTATCGCCAAGCTGCAATCCAGCTTTCGAGGCTTGCGATTCGACTTGAATAGCAGTTACTTCGCCAGCAGCAAAAGTGAATCCAAGTGTTCGTCTTGGGAGTGGCTTCCAAGGGATATCCACTATCTCGGTTGGAATGGTGCCATCACTATCCTCGAACGCTTCTTTCTTGTTTCGCTTTACTTGAAGTGTCACCGTTTGATCAAACAGCGGGTGAACGAGTTTATTCAGTTCGAACTCCATCGGAGCATCATTCCCCTCTGCGATGGGAAGCTTTGTGCCGTTGACTCCAACAATAATGTCGCCAGGTTCGAGAGCAGGCAGAAACTCCTTCGCTTCGGGCCAGTTTTCGGCAAGACTTGGTTTCAATGCCACTCGATCGTTTAGCTTCGTTGTTAACGGCATCAGTACACCCAATCGCAATAAGTAGCCTTCGGGGTCATGGCGACGTGTGCCAACAATATCAAAGCTGATCGGCTTACCATCGCGAATCGCACGAATTGGAATCGGTTCCGACGGTGTATCAAAGCCTGCAAGAGCAATGGATTCGACCATATCGCGATAGGCGAGTTGGTCATTGGGACTTTGCATCTCTGCAACTTGCACAAACTTATCGCCGCTTTGTACTCCAGCTACCCAAGCAGGATCGCCAGGCATAACGTCCCCAATAATGGTCGGACCGTATGGGACTCCGATAGAAAAAGCGATCGCGGCGAAAAGGATTCCAAACAGAATGTTCATCACAACGCCCGCGCTAATGATTACCATTCGCGAAAAAACGCTTTTCGCTGGGAAGGATCTCGGGTCGTACTGAGGCCTGCCGATCGCTTCGGTCTCGTTCGAGGAATCTCCGTTAGCAGTGGTCGTGTTTATACGAATCCGCTCGTTCTCTTTTTCGGCATTGCGAGGATCATCGTCTTGCCCCAACATTTTGACGTAGCCGCCGAGAGGAATACTACCGATCCCGTATTCTGTTTCACCCCATTGAAAGTGGAAAAGCTTTGCTGGCAACTTTATGGGACCAATAGTGATTGGTACATCGAAGCCGACGTAGAACTTCTCGCACTTCACGCCGAAGAATTTCGCAGCCATAAAGTGGCCGAGCTCATGAACGAAGATCACGAAACCTAGGCCGATGGCGACTTGTACAATATTCCACAGCGTCGCCCCCCAGGCAGCCAACGCGTCAGGCTCAACGGGCGTTGCGGAAGCAAATAACGGGCTACTGAGGAGCAATATCCAAGGATTCATTATGGTTTTGGGGTTGTTGTTTAACTAATTCAAGTGCTAGCAACCAGCAATTCGGTTCGTTTCCTTACGAGCCCACTGGTCCAGGTCCATCAATTGCTTAAGAGTAGGAGAAGGGTCAAAATCGTGATAGTCCAGAACCTTCTTCGCTAGCGTCGCAATCTCGGTAAAGGCAATCTTATGGTTTAAAAATAGATCTACGGCCGCTTCGTTCGCACCGTTCAGCACCGATCCGCTCGTTCCGCCTGCGGATGCTACCTCGAAGCCTAGTGACAACGCGGGGTAACGTTCGAAATCAACCGGAGCCCAGTCAAATGAAAAACTCTCGGACCAGTCGAATTTCCTGGCAGGTCCCGCATGTCGCTCTGGGAAAGTCAGGGCGTACTGGATTGGCAGTCGCATGTCAGGTGGGCTGAGTTGTGCAATTACGGACCCATCCACAAATTCAACCATTGAATGGATGATCGATTGCGGATGAATGACTACCGAAATTTTGGATGGATCTAAACCGAATAGCCACTTCGCTTCGATGACTTCCAAGGCTTTGTTCATCATGGTTGCCGAGTCGATGGTGATTTTTCGTCCCATGGCCCAAGTCGGATGCGCTAATGCGTCGTCGACCGTTGCGAGTGGTAGTTTTTCGCGCGGCCAAGCTCTCAGACTCCCTCCGCTGGCGGTAAGAATCACTCTTTTCACCTCGGATACTGAACGCCCCGACTGCAGCGCCTGAAAAATAGCGCTGTGTTCACTATCTATCGGCATCAGCGTCGCACCGCTGGTCTTGGCTAGTTCCGTCATGATCGGCCCCGCTACGACGAGAGCTTCCTTGTTGGCCAAAGCTAACGTTTTTCCTTGTCGAACCGTCTCGAGAGCGCTTTCAAGTCCCGCGCTACCAACGATGGCAGCGACGACGATGTCTACCTCGGGGGCCGCCGCGATGCGCGTAAGATGCTCGCTTCCAAAGCGCACGGTCGTGCCTGATGTTGATGCAACTTCGGAGACGGCCCTGTTTTCTACTGCACCGGTGAGTACCGCATGCTCCGGTTTAAATTTGGCGATCTGCTTTGCAAAAACGTCAACCTGTTGATGCGCCGAAATCGCCCAGACGCGAAACGATTCACCAAGCCCCTCTAAAACCTCAAGCGTCGAGCAACCGATGCTCCCAGTGGACCCAAGAATCGCAACATTTCGACGTGTAGACGAACCCAACAATTACCAGATCTTCCTTGAAAAATTGAAACCAGATCGACAAAGTAGTCCAATCTACGAAGCAGTATACCAAACATTTCGACTCGTACGATTCAACCAAGCTAGCAGATTGCCCAGCCCAATCCTTGAGGAATTCGTCCTACCTTCAAAGTCACCTCGGCTTTACGATTGGCGTCGTCCTACTAAATCGACGCTCAATCAACATACCGACTTCAGCGATTTCTAGCTGTTTATCTCGCTGTGAATTTCTCTGTGCCCTCCGCGGCTCTGTGTTTCAGCTCCCTCCTGGCGGATCCTGCAATGGAAATCAATCTTCAATACTCGAGTCAATGTTCTTGAGACACAAAGTGGTTGGCAGCGGTCGTGAAAGTTGATTTTTTCATCAGTTACGATTGCGTTTTAAGGAATCCATCCCACATTTACAGCTAGCCCCGCCTGACGATCAGACTCCTCCTACAAACCTTCTGTCAATCAAAACGTCGATTGGTTGAAAATATGCCGTGGCGACCAGTTGACGTTACGGAATACAATCAAATGACGGCCGAATGGCTCTTTGGCGAGTATTTTCAGATACGCCTACAAAAAATTTCCATCTTCGTCATATCGCACAAATGCGAAATAAAAGAAAACGGTGATGAGCATCGGAACGAGGGCCAAGAAAATGGGACTGACCCAAACGACCATAAACAATACGATCGCAGCAAAAATAGTCCAAAGCCACCAAGTATCTTTGATTAGTTTGCTATACCTTTTCATGAATTACTCCGCCTTCTTCCAAAACCCGCAATCACTTACGCAACGCTCCAGCACTCGAGCCAAACCGAACTCAAGAAGGTCCAAGATAATCTTCTACAGTTGATCAAGGCTACATTTCCTTGCCATGTTGAACATACCCGATTTTACCCCAATTCAACCTGAGCGTCAGGGCTCACCCGCCCCGCCCCATTCCGGCAGCATCGTTGAGCAACCTACAATGCCCGTACACTCGAAGCACGCAATGGCTCCGAGGAAGCTTGTTCGGTTATTAGAGGAGTCAACAAGTCCGATATATTTGCTCGATTCGAAAAATCGCGTCCGGTTCGTAAACAAAAAATTGTCAGAGCTTCTAACGCCTTTTTTGAGAGACCTGCAGACCGATGAAGCAATCACCCAAAGCGTCACCGGTGAAGAACTTCTTGGAATTGAATGCGGACAACGCATCCCTAGTGATCTCGAACCGAAACGTGAAATCAGCTCGCTTCTGTCGATTCCAGTCATAGCGACAGGGGAATACTCTCCATTCTCGGTCGCTTGCCTACCGCTACCAGTGGACGCACAACGGGGATTGAATCAATGGTCTGCTGTTTTGGTAGTGCCTCTCAATCCTGAAGCCGTCGCTGAGTTGCAACCGAACAAAAAAAACACCGAGATTAGCGGAAGCAAAGGCAGCTTCGATAAATCCGGCTTTCGGTTGTGCATTTGGATCGAAGGGGAATCCCAATTAGGGGCAATTGTTTGTCGCACTCCTGATTGGAACGACCATAAGCTCATTCAGTCCGTTCTTCTCGAACAACGGAAACGATACTCGAAGCTGGACGACTTCGTTTCACTAATCGGGACTAGCAACGCTGCGAGGCTTGCAATGAATCAACTGCAAGTAGCGATTGCTGTCGACGCCAATTGCGTCTTGCAAGGACCAGTAGGGAGCGAACAACAACGCATCGCGAAATCAATTCTAGAGCACCGAAGACGACGCCAAGGGCGATCGATCCATTCCGTATATACGTTGCCAATCGAATGTCGTTTGATGGACCGACTACTGATGTCGGAAATGATGGAACTAGCGACAACGCATTTGGACTCCTCATCGCGAAAGATGGATCGCAATGATATCGACGAAACTCAAGTCAACTTGATACTTGAAGGCGTTGACAGTCTTCCCCTTGACGCCATCGAACCGCTCCTACTGTTCCTGAATCAGCATCCAAAGGTTTGTGTCATCGCAACTGCGGACAATCGACCGCCGTCAACGCTCGAAAATCAAGATAACGTCCTTCAAGCAAGTTCAACACATTTGATTCCTCCACATAAGAACTCCCATTCAAATCGTGACATTCGGTCCGAACTTATGTCTACGATAGGTGTCCTCAAAGTTGAAATTCCCGCGTTGCAGGATCGAATCGAAGATATACCTGTTTTGGCCGAGCAAATCCTGGAGCAGATTCGTCAAGCAAGTAGCTCAAAGGAAGCTCGCTCAATATCTCCAGCCCTTCGACGCTGGTTGCAGACCTATTCGTGGCCTGGGAACTATTCAGAATTGCATCGGGCAATAAGTTCAGCGGTTGCCACATCGAAAGCGAGGCAACTAGAACCGCATGATCTTCCACTGGTCATCCGAACATTCGCATCGCACGATCTGAAACAAGACACACCCAAGACTTTAGATTTAGATCAATCGCTCGAAAATTATGAGCGTATCATTCTAAAACGCGCACTTGCGGCTTATCAAAATAACCGTGCAGCTGCCGCTCGTAGCTTAGGCATCTCGAGGTCTCGATTTCTTCGTCGACTTGAGCAGTTGAGTATTGAGGCAGCCTCATCGGAAGAATCTCCGGTGCCTCCAGAGATCGATAAATCATCGCTGAACAAGCACGATCAGGACACTACGAAACGAACCGGTGCAGCGACCAGAGAAAGCGCTGAAAGCCATCCAAGTGTTCAAACTTCAACACAGCAGCATGTCGAGATTCCGAAAGACACCAATAGCAGTTCCCTAAGGACTTCAAGCCCTCCCACGTCAGGCCGAAATGAAAGCCACGACGATCCCGATTTACCTATCTTTGAATCAATCGATTAAGAATGTTCGCGTATATCATCAATATGGATAATGCAGTCGACCGATGGGCATCGGTCGAAACTCGTTTTCGTGCGACTGGAATTCCCTTCGAGCGATTTCCAGCTGTCAATGGCCGGAAACTTACACTCCCTATTCCCGAATTTTCAGAGCCCCTTTATCGACGTCGGCATGGCAAGCGTCCAAATCTAGGGCAACTTGGCTGCTACTTGAGCCACGTAAATGCCCTTAAAAAATTTCTATCCTCTGATCATGAGATCGGAATCATTGCCGAAGACGATATTGCTCTCGTGGATGACTTAAAGTTGGTCCTCGAACGAGCTCTCTTACATGTCAAATCATGGGATATCTTGCGACTCTCCGGCTTTCACGATAGTCATCCACGACACTACGTTAGCTTGGGGGACGGATTAGGACAAAAATATTCTTTGGCTGTCAACTTCTCGCGGCTATCCGGGACTGGCGCTTATATGGTGACTCGTAAAGCAGCAGAGGTTTTGTCTAAAGCTTTGATACCGATGACAGTACCTATCGATCACGCCATTGATCGCGAATGGGCATATGGTCTCCGAGCTGCCTCGATTGACCCACTTCCGGTTGATCAAGAGTCACTTGCTTTCGCTAGTCAGCTTCGAGCCGAAGACAATGAAAAGCTTCCAGCGTTCCAACGCTATTGGACGGTCTTTCCCTACCGAGCACGCAATGAAATTACGCGATTCTTCTCAAGAGCGCAGCAACTAAAGAATGCGAAAGCAGCAGCGAAGGCCTAGTCTTTATTTCTAAAGGTGATTTAACGTAGCTGCGTCTCTCCGAGACGAAGGAATTTCGAGTCTCGGAGAGACGCGACTACGTGTTTAGAAACACTGTCTAGCTCTCAAAACGGCACCGTTCTTGCTCGAAGTTACGGAAATGGCCATATGTGCGGGATCGCTCACTTCTGGCTCAGTGTGTGCTGCCCGGTAGGCTTTGCTAAGCACGCAGATGTTTATTCGATGGAATACAGCTAAGCTAAACATCCCAATTTCTTACCGGAATCCGCCAACAATTCCGAACTGCCTTGGCCAATCCATTCAGATGCTTTACCAATATCGGTGAGCAACCGGATTGACCGGGACGTTTCGAAATCGTCTTACGAGCGTCAAGATTATCCATTTCGAAGAATGAATCAATCACTTCGGTACGTTAGTTGCATTTCGAGATCCCAATAGATTTCACGGATATCAATGACGTGACAGTGCATGCGTGAATTGCTTTCGAATCGTTCGTCTTCGTTGGAAACATCATGGCAAAATCGACCCAGTCCAAGTTTGACTATGAAACCATGTGGTGGCTCTTGTGCAGTGCAATCGCAGTGGTCTTGATCTTTTTCATTTCACGAAGACTAGCTGGTGGGCTTTGATCCTTGAACGATAGATTCAGTTGCTCATCCATCGAATAGATCACTAAAAACTTGATCTATAGCACACAACGTTAGTCCCTCTCGATTACAGGAATATTGCAAATGAAAATCCTTATTGCGACTGATGGTTCAAAGTTCGCAGACGAAGCTGCAGCATTTGTTGCGAGACTCCCACATCGGGAGCGAATAGATGTGACAATTGTTGCGGTGACTCCATCGATAGAAATCTATGGCAACCCCGAAATGGTTGGATGGAAGCAACGTTACTACGAAGAGGAGAAAAAGAAAGCGGAGCAGTCCTGCGAAAGAATCGAACGACTCTTCATGGGGGCTAATGTAACTATAGAGTCCGTCATATTGACAGGACATGTTGGAACCGAGATTACACAGGTAGCGAAAGAACGAAAGTGCGACTTGGTCGTTGTAGGTGCTTTGGGGCACTCGACGCTTGAACGAATGATGGTTGGTAGTGTAAGCGATTTCGTAGCAACGCACGCAGCGTGTTCGGTCTTAATTGTCAGACCAGGGATCGTTCGAGATCGAACACATCATGATTTGAATCTTTGTGTCGCCTATGACAATTCGGAGCCGAGCAAATTCGCGTTGAAGCAATTGGAGGTCTTTCAGTGGGGACCGCATACTCATCTCGACATTGTTTCCGGATTCGCTTCCCCTCTTAGCTATTCTGATATCCCGATGCAGATCGATATTCGAGAAATCCAAAAGGGTCTTGAAGCAAACTTAAAAACAGTCGCAGAAGATGCCAGGAAATCATTCCCGCGGGTGAACTCCGAAGTAATTCAAGTGCTCAACGTTGGAGATAGCCTTGTAGACTACACACGTGAAAAGCAATCTGACGTGATTGTCGTCGGCGACACAGGCAACGGATTAATCGCACGATTTCTTATGGGAAGCGTGTCGCGATACGTTTTGCGACACGCTGAATGTTCCGTTTGGATTGCTCG
>JAIYDQ010000217.1 GCA_027487375.1 Planctomycetaceae bacterium | reverse complement strand
TAAAAACAGCGCCTTGTTGAGTTCTCAAAGGCAAAGTACTCCCTTTCAGTCAGTTTCAGAGTAGATCACAGCGAAACGGACTTCTGCGAGAGCCTTCTTGTGTTCGAGGGCGGATTGCGACTATCCTCTTGGTGTAGAAATTAATATCACGCAAGAATGGAGTACTCTCATCCGTGTTAGTCGCAGCCACGACCGCTTGTTTCCCTCAGGTTCCCATGCCTGAGGTGATCGAGCTCCTCATTGATCTGGAATTTACCTGTGTCGAGATCGCGATCCATGATGATTCGGACCAGCTTCCGTCGGACCGGCTTGTCTCGGACTTTGCGGAAACCCTTCGGCTGGTTCGTGACACCCACCGCTTGGATATCAGCAATTACGACGTCCGGCTTAATTCAACCGGCGAAGAGCATTACGAGCGATTTAAGCTGGTTTGTCAGCTTGCCAAGGCGACAAAAGTGGTCACCCTGACTGTTCCAAGCGCTCCTCAGGGAACCCCTTTTAACGAAGAAATCGAGCACCTCAAGCGACTAGTAGAACTCGGAGAAGAGCACGGAGTTCGCGTCGGCATGCGTAGCCAGATCGGCCGACTGAGCGAAGATCCAGACACGGTCAAAAACATTTGCGACTATGTCCCAGGACTAGGGCTCGCGCTCGACCCGAGCCAATACCATTGCAGCCAGAATCGAAACAAAAACTACGACCGTTTAATTAAAAACGTCTTCCACGTTCACCTCAGAGATTCGAAAAAAGATCAAATCCAAGTCCGTGTTGGCCAGGGAGAGATCGAGTATGGCCGGTTGATCACGCAACTCCAACGAGTCGGCTATGACCGCGCTTTGGCGGTTGACATCCAGCCCATGGAAGGCATGGATTCTCGCCAGGAACTCCGGAAGCTTAGGCTTTTGCTAGAAAGTTTACTCTAGCGCTCGAGCAAAGCTTTTTTAACCGTATCGGAATTCGTGAGGATTCCGGAGTCAAACAAGACGACGGCAAAAGCTGCATTCTTCAGATGTCTTACGACATCTGCTACGCTTAATGGACTTTGTATTCTACAGATCACCCGACCGCAGCCATCTGAGTAATCCAGTCTGTTAAGTAAGCCGAGCCTTTCACTAAGATGCCCATCACTTACCGCTATCCCAGACCAGCGATTAATGTCAACTGCGTTGTGCTCGGATGGGATGGAAAGCAAAGCATTAAAATCTTGCTGGTGCAGCGGAGACAATCACCGTTTCGCAATTCTTGGGCACTTCTTGGAGCATCGGTATCGGTAAACGACACCAGTGAGCAGACCGCTCGCAAAGCCCTCCAAGAACAAACCGGTTTTGAAGAAATTTATCTCGAGCAACTCTACACGTTTGATGCGATTGATCGAGATCCACGAGAGCGAGTTATCTCGATCACTTACTTTGCGCTCGTGCCTACCATTCACAACGTGGATCAACAAGAACAAGAAGCGAGGCGACGAGAATGGTTTCCGGTTGATAACCTTCCTCGGTTGGCATTCGATCATGGAGCGATCATTGAATTCGCTCGATCTCAATTAACTCAGCGAGCTTTATTTCAACCAATCGCGTTTGAATTGCTCCCGTATCGTTTTTCGCTGACACAGCTTCAGCAGCTTTACGAATCGATCCTTGGTCGGACGCTCGATAAACGCAATTTTCGCAAGAAGTTGCTTACAGAAGAAATTCTTACGGAGACAAGTCACGTTGAAGAAGGAACTCAACATCGACCGGCCAAGCTCTATCGCTTTAACCGCCGAAAATATCTTGCGAAGACGAAAGTCGGAATCGGTTTTGATCTTTCATAGAGTCGGAATGTCTTGTGATCGCTTGACGATTACCTGATCATTTTCGTTTGAACATTTTGTCTAACTGGTCACGGCTAAAGAATAGTGCCGTAGGGCGACCATGCGGGCAGTGATGTGTATCTTGATAGATATGTCGCTGCTCTAACAGCGAGGTAATTTCTTGCGGAGTCAGCTTATCACCAGCCTTGATCGCAGCCTTACACGACATCATGTTCATCATGTCATCCAGCAAGTCTCGTGGGTCTGGAGATTTGCCAGCAACCAAGAGCGGCTCGATAACGACTCGCAACATTTCGCTCGGCGAAATATTGGAGAGAACTGCTGGATATGCAGTCATCAAAATGGTATCGCCACCGAATGGTTCGATTTCGATTCCCATTTGCGAAAGCATTTCGCGATGCTCTAACGCAATCGCAGCTTCTGATGCGGTGAGCGTTATCGGTTCCGGAATCAAGAGCCGCTGGCTCTCCATCGATTTCGACAAGACTCGATCGCGAATTTGTTCGTAAAGGACTCTTTCGTGCAACGCGTGCTGGTCAATAACGACCATTCCAGAATCATCTTGAGTCACTAAATATCGATTGTGAATTTGAAAGCCTAGGTGGCTTGATGATGGCTGTGACGAGTCATGACTCGACGGGCTATTAATCGTGGATTGTGACTCGAGCTTCGACGGTTGGATGTCGCTTGAATCCCACGATGAGGATTGCGGAGTATCGATTCGATGATGATTGTCGGATGCATTCGAGGATTGAAGCGCAGATGACTGGCTATCAAATGGGCGGAACGATGGAACCTGACCGGTGTAGCCGCTCAACGGCAAACTTTGATTCGCAATGGATGCAGGGACCGGAGCATTGAACGCGTTTGCAAAGTTACTAAAGCTTGCCGAAGAGAACGCTGAACCGCTATTGCTCGGTTGCGTTAAATTCGAAGCTCCGAAAACTCCGTGGCTTCGTGAACCGCCAGCACTTACGCCGGCAAACGATTGTTCCTCGCGCGAGTCATCATGATTGTCGTGTGAACGCACTCGAGCCGTGAGATCTGAGCTCAGGAATTTTTGCCTGAGCGCTTGGAGTAATCGACGATAGATCTCGCCCCCGTCTAAGAATCGAACCTCGCTTTTGGTGGGATGCACATTCACGTCGACTTGGTTTGATGGGATGTCCAAGTGTAAGAAACAAATCGGAAAACGACCGACCATCAGCAAGCCGCGATATGCTTCACCGAGAGCGTGTTGCAGTGCTCGGTCGCGAATGAAACGTCCGTTGAGAAACAAAAACTGCATTCGGTTATTGCTTCGTGAGACCGAGGGATCGACCACGTATCCATGCAGCCGGATTCCTGCATCGCTAGAGTCAATTGGAATCATTGCTTCGGAGACTTCGCTTCCGAAAAAGGCATGGACTCGTTCGGCCATTCGATGTGTTGCAGGCAAGTCATGCAAGGTGCGATCGTTGCTGATCAGAACCATATGAACTTGAGGATAGGCCAGTGCGATGCGCGTGAAGGCCTCGATCGTGTGCCCCATCTCCGTTTGAGGCGACTTGAGAAACTTCCTTCGAACGGGAGTATTGAAGAATAGGTGTCGCACTTCGATAGTTGTACCGACGGGTGAGGCACATGCATGAGGTCCTTCTTGCTCGCCACCACGAATAACAAGTTCCGCTCCGCTTTCTGATTCTTTTGTTCGGGAGCGAATGGTCAGGTGCGAGATCTCGGCAACCGACGCGAGTGCTTCGCCGCGAAAACCGAGTGTGCGAATATCGAAGAGATCATCAGCCACAATAAGCTTGCTTGTGGCGTGCGGCGCGACAGCAAGAACCAGCTCGTCACTATGAATGCCGCAGCCATCGTCGGCGATCCGAATAAGATCGATTCCTCCGCCTTCGACAGTCAATTCGATTCGTGTTGCGCCGGCGTCGATGCTGTTTTCAAGCATTTCTTTTACGACGCTCGCGGGCCGCTCGATAACTTCGCCTGCAGCAATCTTGTTGATGAGACTCGTTGAAAGGACTTGGATGTTTGGCATGTTATCGATCTTCCTGACGTGATTCAGTGGGTGCAATTCGCTTTGCACTTCAAATGTCGCGGTCAAAGATCACTAAATGCGACCTTCGTAGCGTGCAAAAAACAGCAATCAGCTCTCGGTCCCTTTGTACTTATCTAATTTTCTGTAAAGCGTACGAGCACCTATATCTAAAATCTTGGCAGCTTCTTCGCGATTTCCATTTGTAATTTTCAGCGTTTGTTCGATCGCCCAACGTTCGATCGTGTCCATCGATTGTCCGATCAGCTCGGGAACTTCATTTGCGGAATGGGATGTCTGCGTACCAGTCGGCAATGATAGTGGTGTTTGAATCGGTTGAGGTTCTATAACGGTCAAAGGTCCAGAAATTTTGTCGGAGACGACAGTTCCATCTACAATTGCATGGTCGATTGCAGGAGTTCCAATTCGGTTGTTTTCAATAAGCAAACGAGGCTTGGGCGTATTGATATATCCTCCCAGCGAAGTGCTCAGTTGCGAGTCCATCAACTCGGGTGGAAGATCGTCCAAGTCAAGCTTCCCGTCGGTGTCTAGAACGATCATTGTTTCTACGAAGTTGCGTAACTGGCGAATATTGCCTGGCCAGTCGTAAGCATAGAACTTTCGCGTCACAGCGGGTGAAAAAGTTGTTGACCCTTTTCCGTGACGTCGGATAAAAAACTTGCGAAAGTGATCCATCAACGGCACGATATCGTCACGACGCTCACGGAGGCTAGGAAGATGAACAGTGACTACCTTTAGTCGATAATAGAGGTCATTACGAAAAGACCCATCTTCAATCATATGTTCGAGAGGTCGATTCGTAGCGGAAATCAGGCGCACGTTGACCTTGATCGATTTGTTGTCGCCGACCCGAGTGACAGCATGTTCCTCTAAAACGCGAAGCAGTTTGATTTGTGTGCTCATCGGCATATCACCGACTTCATCTAAGAACAGCGTTCCACCATCGGCGTATTGAAAGGCACCTTCGCGATCAGTCACCGCATCGGTGTAGGCTCCGCGCACGTGCCCAAAAAGTTCACTCTCGACTAAGTTCTCTGAGACCGCGCGAGTATTGATCGCGACCATTCGTTTATTTTTTCGAGGGCTATTTTGGTGGATCGCGCGAGCAACCAATTCTTTCCCGGTTCCGCTCTCGCCGGTGATCAAAACAGTTGCATCGGTCGGTGCAATTCTTTTCAGCCGGTCGATCATGTTCTGCATGGCGGGGCCGGAATAGATCAACCCTTCGAAACCAAATTTCTCATCCAACCTCCGCCGAAGTTCGACGTTCGTTTGCTTGAGCGCGACTGCTTGGGTTGCCTTTTCGATGATGGCGCGAAGTTGATTGGGAGTGATCGGTTTCTCAAGGAAACTGAAGGCCCCTTGCCGCATGGCTTCAACAGCTTTGGAAACGGTAGCGTGCCCAGTTACCATCACGACTTCACAGTCCGGAAGCAGTTGTTTCGCGAGATCAAGAACTTGCATGCCGTCAAAATCGTTCATCATCAGATCAGTCACGACGATGTCGTAGTTGTTCTGCTCCAACATTCGTTTCCCCTCAGGTCCCGATGTAACCAAAGTACACTGGTAACCGACCTTTTCGAGGCTTTCGGTCATCGCTTGTGCGTGGGCATGATCGTTATCAACAATCAGAATTGAAACGTGAATTTGGTTGCCCGAATGAGGAAGTTCACCTGACATCAATGCGGTCGGGGAAGCGTCTCCGATGGAAAAATTTCTATTTTTAGTAGGTCCGGCGTGAGAATCCATAAATGCTTTGCGAGGAAGTTCGTTTCCGAGTCGGGAAGTAAATGCGAGTTACTCAACTTTCGAGTGAGCCCAAGTTAGCACTCGAAGCAATCCGCATCTTTCATTATACTGTTGTCAAATGATTATGAGGTGGTGAGAGTTATTTCGTTAGCCCCAATCGTCTGTTCGAGATTGCGAAACCCATCAAATAATTGTTTGCGGTATTTCAATTCCGCCAATCGCTACACGCCAACAAGTAGATTTTGAAAGTTAGTTCGTTTTCGATTTTGACGGCAATTTGAGCTTTTCCTTGTTCTCAATTCCCGACGTGTTTTCTTCCTGAGACTCTCCTTTTCGCACGACCCTCCTTTACATGACTCATACTGCATGCCGCGGAGTTCGCGGTGCAACTACTGTCGAAACCAATACTCGGGAAGAAATCCTGCGAGCGACTCGCCAGCTTTTGGCTTTGATGATTCGTCGCAACACAATTGATTCCAAGGACGTCGGTAGCGCAATCTTTACCGTCACGAAAGACCTAGACGCCGAGTTCCCGGCACTAGCAGCCCGACAAATGGGTTGGCTGGACGTCCCGCTACTATGTGGTTACGAAGTTTCTGTCGCGGGATCATTGCCGCAATGCATACGAATACTGCTGAATTGGAACACCGAAAAAACACAATCCGAAATTCAGCACGTATACATCCACGACGCAATTAAACTGCGCCCAGATCTTTCCAAGCTCCCTCCAGTTGACTGGGACGAATTGGAAGATTGGATACAACAGCAAGTTTCACTTTGAGTATTCGATTCCTTGCTCCCGAAATTCAACGATACAAATTCCAGTTTTCAATAAAGTAACCATGGCAAAAACAACAATTATTTTTGGTGCCCTTCTGATCGCCGTGACTCTTGCGGTCATTGCTTACAACGGTGGTTTCCAAAGCATCACCGTTCTCATACCAAGCTTTATTGGCGTAATCATTGCCATCTGCGGCTTACTAGCTCTCGATGAAAAGAAACGAAAGCATGCCATGCACGCTGCAGTTTTAGTTGGTTTGCTGGGCGGTCTTGCTTGCATTGGCCAAGGCAGTTCTCAATTGATGAAGCTTGGCACGGATAAAGCTCCTTCGATTGATAAGCTTGCGTCGGTCTGGACCACCGGGCTTCTTTGTATCGTTTTTGTTGGACTGTGTGTCCAGTCTTTTATTGCTGCTCGGAAGCAACGCCAGGCAGCTTAGTGCATTAGCACAACTCTATATTCTCGGCATTACAAATCGTAAGAATTCCGACGTCGCCGTAAACGAAAACTGGAGCCTTCCCCGAAGTCTCGGTGCATAGCGTTTACAAGCTCTACGAGTACGCCATCGGACAAGGCACTTTGCGTGCGACTTCTCTATCGTCCCAATCGCACGCCCTGCACTTGATGGGGCAAGCGATTGAAAAAAATTTCAACTTTTTTCGCACTCGCAGCGAAACTTTTTCTGAAAGCCCATTTTGCCATGTTGCAATCCCACTAAAGAGCCTTTAAGCTGCGCTGATAGCCCTTAGCGTTGGCTAATCACCCTTTCTTTTCATTGGGAGTTTCTTTATGAAGCGTTCTTTTCAAAGAGGTTTCACGCTGGTGGAACTTTTGGTCGTGATTGCGATCATCGGCATTTTGGCTGGATTGCTACTTCCGGCGATCCAACAAGCTCGAGAAGCTGCTCGCCGTATGTCGTGCAGCAGCAACATTCGCCAGTTCGGCATTGCATTGCTGAACTATGAGTACACCTACAAGCTGTTGCCAGCGTTCGCGGCCGGTTTCGGCGCGGCCAATCCACGAGCGGGAACCACCGCTTTGGCAGGACCGCCTAACGTTACAACCGGCGGGGGGAACTACAGCCCGTCTTTAAACTTCACTGGGTTCGTGGGCATGCTACCGATGATGGAACAACAAGCCCTCTATAACCGGATCGATTCGGGTTTCACGGGCCGGGTTGGCACTGCGACGGAAGTTTACGGACCCTACGGCCAAATCGTAGGGGGTCTAACGTGGAGACCAGTATGGGATGGGAACTATGCACCTACCAGGACTCAAATCGGCTTCTTCAGATGCCCGTCTGATCCAGGACGAATTAATCCAGCTTCGGCGACTGCCACCGCAAGAACCAACTACGTTTTTAACTTGGGTGACGGAATTGTTGGTGTGCAGGACGGCAATTTAGATCAGGACAACACACGAGGCCCATTCCCTCGCGGGTTTCAAAGACAGCTGGCATCTGTCACGGATGGAACATCCAACACGATCATGTTTGGCGAAATCTCTACCGTTAACGGCGGAGCGGCGGCTCAAGTTACCAACAACGGTTCTCCGGCAATCAACCCACAAGTGCAAGGGCGAGCCATTATCGGAATCGGCAACGAAACAGCAGCCGGATTCACTGGCAGCGGGATCACTAACGCTTCGGTCAACGTTCTTCAGTGCAAGCCGACTGTTCGTGGGGGAATCTACCCAACGGCAGCAACAGGAGCGACGGTGTTTTCTCAAACTCAAGGATCTGCCTGGTTGCGTTGCGGACTCAGCTGGACAGGCTTCCAAACAATCATCGGCCCCAACGGCGCCTCCTGCATTAATCCGGGAGCAGCAGCAACCAACCAAGGAGAGCAGGCTTCGGCGATTCGCACGGCCGGTAGCTATCACTTTGGTGGAGCACACGTTGTGACCTTCGATAATTCGGTCAAGTTTATTCCGAACGAGATCGACACGACGAATACGGCTCCAGGTGCTAGCCCGGCGGATTACTATGCGCCTGGACGACAAAATGGAACAGGCCAAACTGTTAACTGGAACAGCCCATCTCCATTCGGAGTCTGGGGTGCGTTGGGAACTCGCGGTGCCGCCGACGATGTTGGTGTGATGCCCGGCGCGTAGCCTGAAAACTAGGCCTGGTTGCTAAAGTTGATTTCACGTAGCTGCGTCTCTCCGAGACTTAGGAATCTCGCTTCTCGGAGGTCGCCGCTACGTCTTTAGAAATAGAGCCTATTGTGACAACTCCACTTTGAACCTGATAAACAATCGCTACCTGGCTGGAGTACATCGTTTAGGCGCGGGGCACGATGGCTGCTCTAAAAGCGGCTAAAGCCTGGACTCCAGCGCAAAGTGGCGTTTTCCAACAAGTCTGGAACCGCGAGGCTTTGGATAGGAAATAGGAAAGATGAAAAGCCGTTGAGGGAAACTTCAACGGCTTTTTCGTTTGCAGAATGCGTTGAACAAGAAGCCAAGGAAACGTTGCCCGTCGAGATATTGAAAAAATACTTACGAAACTTTTTCGGAAACATTGATTTACAAGCTTGCATGCGATCGAAAGAGGCCTTAAGCTGCACTGATAGCCATTAGTGTTGGCTTATCATCCTTTCTTTTCCTTGGGAGAGTCCTTATGAAGCGTTCTTATCAGAGAGGTTTCACGTTGGTGGAACTTCTGGTCGTTATTGCGATCATCGGTATTTTGGCTGGATTGCTACTTCCAGCGATCCAGCAAGCTCGAGAAGCTGCTCGCCGCATGTCGTGCAGCAGCAACATTCGCCAGTTCGGCATTGCATTGCTGAACTATGAGTACACCTACAAGCTGCTGCCATCCTTCGCAGCCGGTTTTGGCGCGGCCAATCCACGAGCGGGAACCACCGCATTGGCAGGCCCACCAAACGTAACGACTGGCGGGGGCAATTATGGCCCGGCATTCTTGTTCACAGGGTTGGTCGGTATGTTGCCGATGATGGAACAACAAGCTCTGTACAACCGAATTGACTCGGGTTTTACGGGTCGAGTCGGCACCGCTACGGAAGTCTACGGTCCGTACGGCCAAATCGTCGGCGGCCAGACCTGGCGACCGGTTTGGGACGCGAACTATGCACCCGCTAGAACTCAGATCGGCTTTTTCCGTTGCCCGTCTGATCCTGGTCGAATCAACCCAGCATCCGCGACTTCCCACGCAAGAATCAACTACGTATTCAACTTAGGAGACGGGATCGTCGGCACACAGAACGCCAACCAAGATCAAGACAACACCCGCGGACCGTTCCCGCGAGGTTTCCAATTGGCATTAGCGTCTGTAACAGACGGTACATCCAACACGATCATGTTTGGTGAAGTTTCCACTATTAACGGTGGAATTGCAGCAGCAACTAGCAACAATGGATCCCCTGCGATTAACCCGCAAATTCAGGGCCGAGCGATTATGGGTATTGGCAACGAAACAGCTGCCGGATTCACCGGAAGTGGAATCACTGAAGCTTCGGTCAGCGTGCTTCAGTGCAAGCCAACGACTCGTGGAGGTATCTACCCAACTGCAGCTACCGGTGCGACTCTTTTCGGATCGACGACAGGTACGGTTTGGTTGCGCGCTCAATCGGCTTGGACTGGTTTCCAAACAATCATCGGGCCTAACGGAGCTTCCTGCGTAAACGGTAACGGTGCCGCTTCGAATCAGACTGAACAGGGTTCTGCGATTCGCACAGCTGGTAGCTACCACTTTGGTGGTGCCCACGTTGTAACCTTCGATAATTCGGTGAAGTTCGTTCCGAACGAAATCGACACCACCAACACCGCTCCAGGAGCTACTCCTGCAGATTACTATGCACCGGGTCGCCAGAACGGTACTGGCCAAACACCTAACTGGAACAGCCCATCTCCATTCGGAGTCTGGGGTGCATTGGGAACTCGCGGCTCTGCCGACGATGTCGGTGTAATGCCAGGAGCGTAAGGATTATTCGTTTTGGCTGATTAGGCCAAATCATCGAATCTCAAGAAGCTGTCGAGCGAAAGTTCGGCAGCTTTTTTCGTTTCGGTAGGTCGACGACAAGCTTTTTTACTCGTAGATATCTGTGACAACGGAAAGAAGCGGACCAAGTGAGTGGGGAAGTTTCCGTAATGCCCCGCTCGAATCGTAAGACTACCGGCCAACAAAGCATCAATAGAAGCGCGGCGTGTTCGTTGTTGAGACACTTACGATTAACTCGATGAAACCGTTGTTATTCTAAGTGCAAGACCTTGCAATTTTTGAAGTCGCTCATGTAGCACACTTAGCCCCGATAATTGCGACAGCCTTTTGCCGAGGACGAATGTCCCAAGGTTTATCCGATAAAAAGCCCCGACGACTTTGCAAATTTTCCAGTTTAGAAATCCAGTATCTCTGCATGTTCGTACTCGTACTAGTGCTCACTTGAAAGACGGTACTCGTAATCGTGATCGAATCTAAACCGCTGGAGTACAGCCTGTAGGCGCTGAGCACCGTGGATGCTTCAAAAGCGGCTAAAGCCTGGACTCCAACGCAATGCGGCGCTGTCCAACTGATGTCTAAATCCAGTTATGCAATGCGTATTACCGGAACATACCACATAACGAATTAAGATTATTTAATCGTCACCATAGAGAAACTAAAGCATCCGTAACGGGTTGAGATAAGGTTGACAGTGAGGGGCCTACATTCCCGTTATCGATTTTGGAGTTTTTTGATGAAGCGTTCTTTGAGGAGAGGTTTCACACTTGTGGAACTATTGGTGGTCATTGCGATCATCGGAATTTTGGCCGGATTGCTTTTGCCCGCAATTCAACAAGCCCGTGAAGCAGCTCGCCGTATGTCTTGCAGCAGCAACATTCGACAGTTTGGTATCGCGTTATTGAACTATGAGTACTCGTACAAGCTGCTGCCCGCATTTGCGGCAGGATTCGGTTTCCAAAACCCGCGATCTGGTACTACTAACGTTTCCAACGGTGGAAATCAGTACTTTCATGGTAGCTATACCGGTCTTATTGGGATGTTGCCCATGATGGAAGAGCAAGCGCTCTACAACAAAATTGATTCTGGATTTTCAGGGAAAGTCGGAACAAACACCGAAGTTTATCTGGCATACGGCCAAGGGTCTCCTGCGTCTCCTTCGCCAGTACCCAACGGTTGGCGATATGTTTGGGACGCGAACTACGCCCCGGTTAGAACTCAAGTCGGTTTCTTCCGTTGTCCATCTGATCCAGGCCGGATCAATCCAGCCTCCGCAACGTCGGCCGCGCGAACCAACTACGTATTCAACTTGGGTGACGGCATTTGCGGAGTCCAAGACATGAACGTCGACTCCGATACAACACGGGGACCGTTTCCACGAGGCTTCCAGCTAACGTTAGCTTCGGTAACCGATGGTACTTCGAACACAATTATGTTTGGAGAAGTCTCGACCGTGAACGGTGGGACTGCCGCAGCAACAGGCAACAATGGTTCTCCAGCTACCAATCCTCAGATCCAAGGTCGTGCGATCATTGGCATTGGAAATGAATCTGCCGCCGGCTTTACCAGCAGCGGTATCACGCAAGCATCGGTCAACGTGCTCGCATGCAAGCCTACGACCCGTGGCGGCATCTATCCGACTGCGACGACCGGATCAACTTTATTCGGATCGACTACCGGCATGACTTGGTTCCGTTGCGGTCTTGCTTGGACAGGCTTCCAAACCATCATCGGTCCCAACGGTGCGTCTTGCGTCAATGGAAACGGTGCAGCATCGAACCAGACCGAAGTCGGGTCGGCAATTCGTACGGCTGGAAGCTACCACTTTGGTGGTGCTCACGTTGTCACCTTTGACAACTCAGTCAAATTTGTACCAAATGAAATTGACACGACGAACACAAGCCCGGGGGCCGGAAATGCGGATTACTACGCCCCAGGTCGCTCGGGAAGCGGTCAAACACCTAACTGGAATAGCCCGTCTCCGTTCGGAGTTTGGGGTGCGTTGGGGACCCGTGGAGCGGCTGATGATGTTGGCGTAATGCCAGGTGCCTAATATGTTCGGGCTTTGTTTCTGAAACCGTAGCTACGCTCGCCAGAGCGTAGCTATACCACCGGGTAAGCCCGTTCTGCTAAACGTGGCGACTCCACTACCGGTAATTAGAAGCGAAAGCTTCGTTAGCCATCCCAAGTGTCGAATTGAAGTGATAAAGCTGTCGAGCGAAAGTTCGGCAGCTTTTTTATTTGCGTTCTTGGGAATGAGTTTGCCCAACCAAGAACTTGCCTATTGCGAATGCTAATAGTGCCCATTAACATCGAATTATCCTCTACGCAGTTCGTTATTTCTTTTTATTGTCGGGATGTTTATGAAGCGTTCGTTCAGCAGAGGTTTCACGCTAGTGGAACTGTTGGTAGTCATTGCAATCATAGGAATTTTGGCTGGATTATTACTTCCAGCGATCCAGCAAGCGCGAGAGGCAGCGCGTCGGATGTCGTGCAGTAGCAATATTCGCCAGTTTGGTATTGCGCTTTTGAATTACGAATATTCGTACAAGTTGATCCCACCATTTACGGCTGGATTTGGAGCACCTAATCCAAGATCCGGTACTAACGCCGTCGTATGGAACGGTGGCTTTGCTCCGTACCCAAGCTTTACGGGTTTGGTTGGTATGCTCCCAATGATGGAGCAGCAGGCCTTGTACAATAAGATAGATTCGGGCTTTACCCAAATAGCACCAGCGCGAGTCTTCTTGGGTTACGGCCAGATTTCCGGCGGAAACACTTATGAAACAGCGTGGAGCCCGAATTATGGCCCAGCTCGTACGCAGGTTGGCTTTTTCCGATGTCCATCAGATCCTGGTCGAATGAACCCAAGTTCCGCAACTTCTCTCGCACGGATCAACTATGTCTTTAACATGGGAGATGGGATCGTCGGTGTTGCACAAGGAATCATCGATCAAGACACAACTCGAGGGCCTTTCCCGCGATTAGGGCAATACACGCTTTCATCGCTAACCGACGGTACGTCCAACACGATCATGTTTGGCGAGATTTCGACGATCAGCTCCGGCACTCCTACTCTCACCGGAGGCATGGGGACAGCGGCGGTGAATCCCCCTATCCAAGGTCGTGCGATTATCGGAATCGGTAACGAGACTGCCGCAGGATTCGCGAGCAGTGGTCTTACAGTACCATCCGTTAACGTCCTGCAATGCAAAGCGACAACGCGAGGGGGCACTTATGTGACTCCAGCGACGGGTACCACCATGTTCGGGGCAACCATGGGTTGCGCCTGGATGCGAGGCGCTCTCGGTTGGACTGGATTCCAAACGATCATTGGGCCCAACGGCGCCTCATGCCTCAACCCAGCCGCAGCGACAGCCAATCCGGTTGACTCCAATGCCGGAATTCGAACGGCCAGCAGCTACCACTTTGGTGGGGCTCACGTCGTCACTTTTGATAACTCAGTCAAGTTCATTCCCAATGAAATCGACACGACGAACACGGCCCCTGGTGCGACCGCAGGAGACTACTATGCCCCTGGAAGGTCCGCTAATCCAGCTGGCCAAACTCCAAACTGGAATAGCCCATCGCCGTTCGGAGTATGGGGAGCACTGGGAACTCGCGGCGCTGCCGACGATGTAGGAGTGATGCCGGGAGCGTAGCGTTTGTTTGGTACTAAGTGACCAATTACTGAAATCCTTAAAGCTGTCTAGCGAAAGCTCGGCAGCTTTTTTCGTTATTTGTGCATCGGCGATCCGCAAATCGGCTCGTTAGGGCATTGATATCGCCCGTAGCGAATATTATGATCAAGCTCTGGCACTAATATTTGCGTTTATTTTCTTTTTTGTGACTTAGGGGTATTCATGAAGCGATCACTTCGTAGGGGCTTTACGTTAGTGGAGTTGTTGGTGGTCATTGCGATCATCGGAATTTTGGCAGGGTTATTGTTACCTGCAATTCAACAGGCACGTGAAGCCGCTCGTCGGATGTCTTGTAGTAGCAACATTCGTCAGTTCGGAATAGCGTTACTGAACTATGAATACTCTTACAAACTTTTGCCTGGGTTCGCAGCTGGTTTCGGTCTAGAAAACCCGCGAACGGGAATGACCAGAATCATTTGGAACAATCAAGCTCCTGGCGGTGTATTTACCGGCTTGGTAGGGATGCTTCCGATGATGGAACAGCAAGCGTTGTACAATAAAATTGACTCCGGCCTGACTCAGATGAGTAATACCAATCCACCTGTCCAGCAAATCCTATTGCCGTATGGTCAAGTTGCACCTGGCTCCGGGCCTACATCGACATGGGTTCAGCCTTGGTCAGGAAACTACAGCCCATCTCGAACACAAGTTGGATTCTTCCGATGTCCGTCTGACCCGGGGCGGATTAATCCAAACTCGGCGACATCACTCGCTAGGACGAACTATGCGTTCAATTGCGGAGACGGAATTGTTGGAGCCGCGGAACTTGGCTTGGACCAAGACACGACACGTGGTCCATTTCCCCGTGCGTTTCAATTGACTCTCGCCGCAGTAACCGACGGAACGTCAAACACCATTATGTTTGGTGAGGTTTCGACGATAAACGGTGGTGTTGCTGCAGCTACCGCCAACAATAACGGCTCACCGGCGATCAACCCGCAAATACAAGGTCGAGCCATTATGGGAATCGGTCCAGAAACGGCTGCAGGGTTTGCAAGCAGTGGTATCACTTCAGCTTCAGTGAATGTTCTTCAATGCAAGGCGACAACCCGCGGCGGCATTTATCCCACTGCAACTACGGGAACGACATTGTTTAGTACAACGACAGGCACAGCATGGTTGCGTGGTGGACTAGCGTGGACTGGCTTTCAAACGATCATTGGCCCCAACGGTGCCTCTTGTATCAATGTTGGTGGGCAACCAACCAATCAAGCAGAAGCAAACGGAGCGATTCGAACCTCCAGTAGCTATCACTTCGGCGGTGCGCACGTGGTTACGTTTGACAATTCCGTCAAATTCGTGCCGAATGAAATTGATACAACCAATGCTTCTCCGGGAGCAACTGCTGGCGATTACTACGCCCCCGGTCGCATCGGCAATCAACAAACTCCTAACTGGAACAGCCCGTCGCCATTTGGTGTTTGGGGTGCTCTTGGTACCCGAGGCTCAGCAGATGACGTCGGTGTCATGCCAGGAGCTTAGTCCTTTTCAGGCTTTCCTAAGCCAGATCTAGCCTGCGAAAAAGCTGTCGAGCGAAAGTTCGGCAGCTTTTTTCGTTTTGGAGTCGGCTGAGCATTGGCTTGTTGCCAAAAAACAGACAGGAAATGGAGCCTGAAGCCAAAGCAGCGTCGATGACTGCGGCGGCGGATGGAATTCACCAAGGGCTTTCGATTTCTCATGGTGCGAAAGAAGAAACACGGGCGGGCGTCCAAACAATCAACCCGCACGTCCTATCAAACGAAACCTTTAAATGGCCTCAAAGCTTGCCTTGGGCTTTATCTGGCAAACCGTCGCAGCACAACACTTTGGTCTGCCGTTATCAACTCTATCTTCGACCGCAGCGAGCCTCGCACGAGCAAAGAACAGACCAACCAAACCCTCCTTGAAGCTGTTTTGGCAAAACCCGTTTGTAACCTCTTGAAAAGGATTCTAAGTGCATATATTGTTCACATAGCGGCCGTTTCTTGCGCCTCTGTTGCCCTTTATTGTGTTTTGGAGTTTTTCATGAGTCGAACTTTTAGGAGAGGTTTCACGCTAGTGGAACTACTGGTGGTTATTGCGATCATCGGAATTTTGGCAGGATTGCTTTTGCCGGCGATCCAGCAAGCACGAGAAGCTGCTCGCCGCATGTCGTGCAGCAGCAACATTCGTCAGTTTGGCATCGCACTGCTAAACTACGAGTACAGCTACAAGCTATTGCCAGCATTTTCAGCGGGATTTGGAGCAGCCAACCCTCGAGCAGGCACCACCGCACTCACTGGCCCCCCGCACACCACTCTTGCCGGTAACAATTACAATCCTAGCTTGACTTACAGCGGTTTTGTTGGCTTGCTACCGATGATGGAGCAACAAGCTCTTTACAACAGAATTGTTGATGGCTTCACCGGGCGAGTCGGTACTGCTACTGAGACATATCTCCCTTTTGGTCAAGTTCAGGGTGGATTCACTTGGCGACCTGTTTGGGACGGAAATTATCTCCCGGCTAGAACTCAAATCGGTTTCTTCCGTTGTCCATCGGATCCTGGGCGAATTAACCCAGCTTCGGCTACCTCGCTCGCTCGGACAAATTACGTCTTCAACATGGGAGATGGAATCATCGGAGCTCAAGAAGGTAATCTGGACAACGACACCACTCGTGGACCGTTCCCACGTGGTTTTCAGTTGACGCTAGCCTCGGTGACTGACGGTACTTCGAATACGATCATGTTTGGTGAAGTATCAACCATTAACGGTGGGGTAGCTGCGTCTGCAGGTGCTAATACCGGATCCCCGGCGATCAATCCACAAATTCAAGGTCGCGCCATCGGTGTTGGACCGGAGACGGCTGGTAATTTCGCAATGCCTGCTCAGGCAACTACTTCCGTGAGCGTAGCGCTTTGCCGTGCAACGACACGCGGGGGTATCTACCCAACGCCATCGACGGGAACAACTTTGTTCTCCAACACGACCGGTGGAACTTGGTTCCGAGCGGGAATGGCATGGACCGGCTTCCAAACAATCAATGGTCCTAACGGTGCGTCCTGCTTTAACCCAGCGGCACCAAACCCTGCTGAGGCAGCCGCCACGATTCGATCGGCCGGAAGCTATCACTTCGGTGGTGCTCACGTTGTTACATTCGACAATTCAGTGAAATTCATTCCGAATGAAATCGACACCACCAATACTGCTGCAGGAGCAACTGTAGCCGACTACTATGCCCCGGGCCGAACGACTTCTAACGGAGGTGGTCAAACCGCTAACTGGAACAGCCCTTCGCCGTTCGGTGTTTGGGGTGCTCTTGGTACTCGTGGTTCGGCTGACGACGTCGGTGTAATGCCAGGTGCGTAATTGCTTGTCAGTTTGGCTTGTTTAAGCTGAATCAAACTAAAACCAGAAGGCTGCCGAGCAAATGTTCGGCAGCCTTTTTTGTTTTACCGTAAGTCGAACCGAAGATTGCATCCAATGTGGTCGAATTGAAACGCTTTGGTATGGAGTACCGAGAGTGAAGCCGTTGAGACTCACCTCAGCTTTTGGGCTTGGCGTGCGGTTTTTGTTCTGGGTAACGCAAGATTTTCAAGACGAATAACCACATGACGCTGGTGACCGACAATACAGAGACCAAGGCGAAAATGCCTAGCTTGGTTAAATCCTGGCTCAGCTTAGCGACGTCGCCGGTAACAGCTTCAACCGGTTCTTGCACGAGGATCCAAAGATCCGTCGATTGCTGACGTTCGGTAGTCGACTCTTGCTTGGCACGTCGAGATATTTCTACCTGCTTCATGGTTGCAATCCAATCTCCACCGTAGGCTTTCCCAAGCGGATGCCTCGCGACAGGATCATGGTATTGATCGAGTCCTTCGAGTTTGAGTTTCTCGAGCTGCTCGAGGTCGATCTGAAAGTGCGATATCGACTTGGGCGAGTCGACTTCTTCAATCGGGGCCGTTACAGAACTTTGTTGTCCAAGCTGCTTGAGGAGCGGATGCTGCAGAAGCGTTCCCTCGCGGCTCCCAAGGTGCCCGTCGACAAGCGCAATAAACCTCGAGCTGTGGTCGAAATCCTCCGGTGCATCGCTTTGTTTTTCATCCGCGTAATTTGACTTGCGGTCCCCCTTCGGTGGCATCAAATCAAAGTCACCGAGGTTAATCGTAAGGACCAGAACACCATCGATAGTCGATTCAGGTTGTCCTTCCGGTGACTGCAGACGAATCGGAGAGCAAACCGCAATCTTCCATCGGCC
>JAIYDQ010000101.1 GCA_027487375.1 Planctomycetaceae bacterium | reverse complement strand
GTCGCGTCTCTCCGCAGACGCGAATCTCTTAGGTCTCGTAGAGACCTAACTGCGCCTATTTCGCGGGTCTCGGAGAGCCCCTTCTACGTGAATTATTAGGGTCTCGGAGAGCCCCTGCTACGTGGGTTGTTAATCGATGGGTATTGATAATTCAGATGGATCAATCTTCCGTTTGGGTGATTCACAAACGAGTACCATCTGCATATTTCTTCTGCATTACGACGTCTACTACGAGTACAAACTCTCGTTTTCCTGCATGATAGACTGCTAGTGGTTGCTTTACTCTGTGAAGCTCATTAGTCTTTGATTGTAGAAGCCTTCGGCGGGCAATTGCTAGAGATTTTGCGAGCCCCCCAACTTATGGTTCGGTTCTCGGGCTAACCAAAGCTCAATTCGTGTCTTATTGGCCGAGTACAATTTTTGAAACCTGAAGTATCAACAGAACTCGACATCACCAAGATCGAAGTGACGGGACCGTTCCGAAGGATGATCACAGGTTTCGTGATCGTGCTTGTGATTTCGACTGTTGCAGTAGTTGGCTACGTTGCCGCTGGATGGGGAATTGATGACGCCATTTACATGGTGATCATCACTATATTCGGAGTTGGATACGGAGAAGTGAAGCCTGTTGATTCGGCAGAGCTTCGCGTACTCACGATGTTTCTAGTGATCTTCGGTTATGCGTCGATTATCTATACTGTCGGTGGATTTATCCAAATGCTAATTGACGGTGAATTGAATAAGGCACTGGGAGCCAGAAAAATGACGATCGAGATTGAAAAGCTAAAGAACCACACCATTATCTGCGGTATCGGTCGCCTTGGAACAATCCTCGCGAAGGAATTGCGTGCGGCAGGCAAACCGTTCGTCGCAGTCGACAATGATCCTTCGAGACTTCGTGCATTGGAAGAACTAGGTTGCTTGGTGCTCCATGGCGATGCCTCCGAAGAAACGACATTGGAACAAGCTGGGATTGCTCATGCTTCGACCGTGGCAGCCGTCATGTCAACCGATGCAACGAATGTTTTTGTGACGATCACAGCACGCGAATTGAATCCCAATGTCACGATTTTTGCTCGTGGCGAAAATCCGCGGACGGAGAAAAAGCTCTTGGGATGCGGAGCAGATCGCGTGATCCTCCCGACAGCGATCGGTGCTCATAAGTTTGCCCAGTTGATTATTCGTCCGACCGCGGAAAACATGCTTGAACAGCTATCAAGCGGTGCGACGATGGTCGAAGAACTACGTCAACTTGGATTGCAGATTAATGAAATTGAAATCAAACCGGATACACCACTTGTCGATCATCCAGTTGGAGAATCGGAAACACAAAGCGAACGCGGCTTATTGATTCTAGGTGTTCGCAAAGCAGACGGTTCGACTCTTTTGGATCCACCGCCCGAGACAATCCTCCACGTCGGTGACACTCTTATCTTGCTTGGCCACAGTAACGACGTCGCAACAGTGGCTAAGAAGCTTTGCACCAAGGTTGTCAAAACGAATTATCGCGGTTTGAGAATCTAGCAATAGCTCTACCAGTTAGCGAGAATTCGATCAACCACCGCAGGAAGCATGGATCGAGTTGCCACTCCAGGCGTTGCCTCTCGCGATCGTTGAAGCCGCGACAGCCATTCAAAAAACTCGCTTCCAATAGTAGTCGATGCAGCAGTTGATGTTGGAGTGATTTGTAGCTGGACACGATTGAGCACGCCGGTATCGCCACGAGCTTGATCGGTTATCTGCAAAGTCCAAACTCCCCGAGCCGCGCGACCTTGGAAAGCATTCAATGACTGCTCGCCACGATAGGTGCCTGTGATGTTCGTTGCGGCAGTGATCGTTGACACACTCGATACCGCTTGGTCATCGATGGTTACCCGCAAGTTGTCGCCGCTTCCACCACGTCGCTGCACCAGCGTCGCAGACACCCCGGTTGGGCTGATCAAGCGAATCGACAAATCGCCGATCCATGTATGGCTTATATCCAAAACAACATTGATATCACCAACCAAGATGTCGTCCGAAACGGTGATCGGGATTCTAGTCGTTGTGCTTGATCTCGAAGTAGCATCGCTCAAGAACTGTGAACCAACAGACGAGTAGGTGCGTTGCACAGGAGCAGGTGTTGGAGGCGCGGGAGGAGTCGGCGTTGGCACAGGTGGTGTGGGTGGCGTTGGTGTGCCACGCAATGCGGCAGCGGCCTTCCCGACATGAATGCGTCCAAACTGCGACGTTGTTCCTCGAAGAACATTATCGGTGTTGTTCAGCAAGGCATTGGTAATGGTCGTCGCAGAGGCGGACGAGTTTTGCCCCCAAAGCAACGCAAGAGCTCCTGCAACGTGAGGTGCTGCCATCGATGTTCCGCTAAGCGAGCCGTAGCGGTTGTTTGGCAGCGTACTGAATATCGACGCACCAGGAGCGACTACATCGACGTTGGTTCCAAAATTTGAAAAGCTCGCCAAGGTATCTGTTCGAGTTGATGCCCCTACCGAGATCACACCGCTGTAGTTGGCTGGAAACGCCGGGGTCGTAACGTTGTTAGAGGCTTCATTACCAGCAGCCGCTACGAAAATGCCTCCCGCATTCTGAAATTGTGTGATGGCTTGTTGAAGAGCATTGGAAAACCCGCCACCGCCCCAACTGGCATTAATGATCTTGGCTCCCATGTTTCGAGCGTAATTGATTCCTTCAATCGCGTCGCTCAAGCTCCCCGAACCATCCGCGTCCATGAACTTCAAAGGCATCAATCGAACGCTCCAAGCAACTCCGCTGACACCAACACTGTTATTCCCAACAGCACCGATTGTTCCAGCCACATGCGTACCATGCCCATTATCATCCATCGGATCCGAGTCATTGTTGGCAAAGTCCCAGCCACGACGGTCGTCTATGTAACCGTTGCGATCATCATCGATACCATTTCCAAGAATTTCATTTCCATTCTGCCAAATGTTCGCAGCAAGATCCGGATGGTTATAGTCAACCCCAGTGTCTAAGACTCCCACGATGACCGTCGATGAAGTTCCATACTGCCATGCTTGAGCGGCCCCAATATCAGCTCCAACCAATCCGCCCGAAACGCCGGTGTTCGAAAGCCCCCACTGCGAGCCGATGTTGGTATCGTTGGCAATTGTTTCCAAGGTCAGCTTGAAATCTGGTGTTACCAACTGGACATCGTTGCGGAGTCGGTACGCACTCATCGCCGTTTGGAGATTCGCCCCCGGTTGGACAATTACTGAAAACCAACCGTCATCGGTTAGCTTTCTCTGAACGGTACCGCCAGCAAATGTTTGTCCGATTAACTGTCGCGACGCGGTAGAAACCGCTTCGGCGGTAAACTGAACAAGAAATTCGTCCGACTGGTAGCTGTCCGATTCAATTTGCAGGACGTTCGCAGCCATTAACCGGCGTTCTTCCATCGATTCTATAAAGAGCGATCTATGTACGCGTGGACGAGCAAGTCGTTGACGAGAATTCATTCCATAGCACCTGTTGAAGAGAGGACAAAAGACGAGAAGCGATTTCCCGAACTGGCAATCTCTCGGAAAACCGTCGCCTGACATGCTATCGCACAGGAACGGACTAGGCAAATGACTTGCTGAAAGCGTTGAAAAAACGCGCGGGATACTTAGAAAAGCTAGCGAATCAAACCCCGAATCAAAGCTGACACATCCTGAGCCGATGGCGCTAGCCACGGGTGACGCGCGGCGATTAATGCTTTGAGCGATCAATATTCAGAATTGTCGCTAAACTCAGCGGGGGAAGCCTGGGGCTAAAGTTCGCTGCTCACGAGTCAGGAACACACGATCACCAATTTGCCAAGCTCGCCTTGTCGGTGATCATCACCGAAGCATGAGAGGCCGTTTGTTGGATCGAACTTTGGAGACCGGCAGTGGGTTCCTGAACCATTTTTGCTTTGTTTGCTCGAAGACTAGCCATGGCAAGCTCATGATTTTTTTGCCAATCGGCAGCGGTAAACTTACGAACATCGACGTAAGGATTCGTTAGCTTTGGAGCCACGCGGGCAATCATGTGAATACCATCCGAACTATGGACCACGTGATAATGCATGGCTCCGTAAAGCCCGATAACTCCAACGACAAAGCCTAGCAAAAAAGTTGACACTTGATTCATGAAACGATCCTTGATTGATGCAAATAACCTGGTCGTGCGAGGCCGCTCTGATTCGTGTACCATTCAGCAGATTGGTTTCGAGGGGCTTCCAACGGGCACACCTCGTTTATTAGCAAAAAGTGTAAGTCGAAGGATATAGATCTTGAGCAACAGCACGCCTCTCCTGACCGAACAACTGATCATCGAATGTCGCCGCCGCGGCGCAGGTTTGAAAGCAGCCGATTCCACCGGTGCGAAAGTGTCAGGAAATGACCTTCTTCTGCGCACAATTATCTTGAAGCGACTCCTCCAAAGGCTCGTTTGGCAGTCCTCCAAAGACGAACAAAACGTTGCGATCTTATTGCCCCCTACAGTTCCTGCCGTGATCGCTAATTTTGCGTTGGCCTTCGCCGGGAAAACCAGCATCAATCTCAACTACACCGCAAGCGAAGCGATCCTGAATCAGTGCATCAAACTTGCTGACATTAAGCATGTGCTGACTAGTCGCAAGGTCATTGATAAGCTCGGTCTGAAACTAGACGCGGAACTTGTCTATTTGGAAGACTTCAAATCGAAGGTCACGTTACTCGATAAGATCGCCGGGTTTATCAGTAGCCGAATCTTACCGGCAGGTATGCTCTGCAAACAACTTGGTATTCGCGATCGCAAACCGAGTGACCCACTAACCATTGTCTTTACATCCGGATCGACAGGGACTCCCAAGGGTGTTGTGTTGAGCTATGAGAATATCAACGCCAACGTTCAATCGGTAAACCAAGCGTTGAACCTAAGAAGCGATGATGTTCTTGTGGGAATACTTCCTTTCTTTCACTCGTTTGGCTACACCGTGACGCTATGGGCAGCGCAAGCCCTTTCGATGGCTGGCGTCTATCACTTTAGCCCCCTTGAAGCGCGTCCGATTGGAAAGCTGGTCGCCGATTACAAAGCGACGATTCTTCTCGGTACTCCAACGTTTCTTCGGACGTTTTTGCGACGCGTAGAACCCGAGCAATTCAAGTCGCTCGAACTGGTTGTCGTTGGAGCTGAAAAGCAACCTCAATCTTTGAGCGATGCCTTCGAAAAACAATTTGGAGTCCGACCTATCGAAGGTTATGGATTAACCGAAATGAGCCCGTTGGTGTCCGTCAATTTGCCTCCCTCGAGAACCAAAGCCACCGATGAAACGAAGGGGCTCTGCGAAGGCTCGGTGGGAAGGCCTTTGCCTGGAGTCGAAGCTCGAATCGTCGATCTCGATACGCGTGCCGTCTTGCCTCGTGATCAAACAGGTATGCTGGAAGTTCGCGGACCAAGCCTCATGCAAGGGTATCTTCACCGAGAAGATCTGACAGCCAAAGCAATCGTCGACGGTTGGTACATCACAGGCGATGTCGCGAAGATCGATAGCAACGGATACATCCACATTACCGGACGGCAAAGCCGATTCTCGAAGATCGGCGGCGAGATGGTTCCTCACATCCAAATCGAAGAAACAATTCAAGGAATTCTTGGAGCAGACTCGGAAGGAATTCTCGCGGCCGTTGTCACAGCCGTTCCCGATGAAAAACGTGGTGAGCGGTTAGTCGTGCTCCATACCGAACTGCCGATGAGCCCCTCGGTGATATTGAAAAAAATGTCCGAAGCGGGTCTTCCCAATCTTTATCTTCCAAGCGAAGACAGCTTTATCCTAGTCGATGCAATCCCCGTACTCGGAACCGGTAAACTGGACCTCAAAGGAATGCAACAAATGGCCTTGGAAAAGACGGCGTAGCCCGCAGGATAGATGCGATGCTGTTACACTCCTCACTAGCCGCCACCAACCACTTAAAATCTTTATCCTTAATTCCACCCGTTTCGTACTCGTACTCAGCCATCGGCGGTACTCGTACTCGTACTCGATTCCAATCACTCCATCGATTTCGCATACGAGCACGAGCACGAATAATGATTACGAGCACGTACGAATCAACAACTCGGTAGCGTTCGCTGAGAAGAGCTAATCATTCCGCCCTTTAAACAAGCTATAACAAAATGTTGAACCATCACGACTTCATGCGAGCAGCATATGAACAAGCAATGCTTGGCCTCTCGGTAGGTGGGCTCCCTATTGGTTCAGTCATGGCAATCGATGGTGAGATTGTCGCAAAAGGGCACAACCAAAGGATTCAACGCGGAAGCTCTATTCTCCATGCGGAGATGGATTGCCTGGAGAAAGCCGGTCGTCTCACCAGCCGTGACTACCAACGAGCCGTCCTGTATTCGACTCTTTCACCCTGCGACATGTGCAGCGGTGCCATTCTTCTGTACAAGATCCCCACGGTGATTGTCGGCGAAAACAGAAACTTCCAAGGCCCAGAAAGCTACGTTCGCTCCCGAGGTGTCGACGTCCAAATCCTGGACGACCCCGATTGCATCGCCATGATGGAGGATTTTATCCGCCGCCATCCAACCCTTTGGAACGAAGATATCGGCGTTTGAGCGGCACAAGGCCTTTGTCTGAACTGAATTTTTGGTAGCTGAATTCGTAAGAATTCAGACCACGGGCGAAAATATTCTTAACTATTGTTCTCAGCGCCGCGTTTCCACACGTAGCAGCGTCTCTCCGAGGCGCGTGAATTTCTCGTCTCGGAGAGACGAGACTACGTGTTTCCAAACAAAGCCTAGTGTGAACTTCAGTCGGAGGATGTTAGAATCCGGATACAAGTTCCCACCGTTCGCGATCCTAACGCGAACTGATTTCAATCTTCGAGGAGACAATCATGAAGAAGTTTGTAGTTGGTTTATGTGTTGCTGGCCTTGTTAGTCTCTCCGGTTCGGCACGGGCTCAATGCGGATGCTCAGCCCCAACTTATGTGCCCTACGCACCTCCAGTTCATGCTCCCGTCGTGGTGGCACCGCGTCCAGTTGCACCAGCACAACCATCGACCACAAGTATCGCGTACGTCAATCGCCTAGCCGAACCACTCGTTCGCCCCAACTACACACTTTTGTATGCAGTCCACCTAACCGATGGCCGCGTCCTTCTCACGGAAGTAGTTCCTCGGGGTTTCAACGTTAGCGGTACCGAGTCTCGACTAAACGGAAGAAAAGTAAACGCGGCTGACATCGGAAACGGCCAGGTTAGAGTAACCGATCCAATCACCAATCAGATGATTGCCACTTTCGGTAGATAATCCAAGCGTCTTTTACTCCTCAGTGGTTTGTTTAAGCTTCAAAGAGCATCGAAGTTCCTACGTCTACACGATTAGCGACGTAGCGATTGCTCTTTCGTGCAAATAGTGTGAACACACGACAACAGGATTATGCTTTTGCGATTCCGCAGATCCAAGCATTGCAAGAAGAACAACATCGACCGTTAGTAAGTCTCTAGGCTTTATTCCTATGCTAGTTTTCACGTAGCTTCTTCTCTCCGAGACGAATGAATTTCGCGTCGCTGAGAGACGCTTCTACGTTTTTAGAAACGGAGCCGAGTTGGACATCGCTATTTTGCGTTGGAGTTCAGGCTTGAGCCGCTTTTTGGAACATCCAAGGTACTCGGCGTCTACAGGCTGTACTCCAACAGAGTTGCAATTGAATGTCAGGGTCAAAGTGGCGATTTCCAACTAGTTACCTCTCAATCATCCAGCGGCAACTAAATTACATCCACCTTCTTTCAGATAGCGTCTCAGTTTGTCTCAACTAAACTTCTTCTTTTGCTTTCCAACACGATTGAGCGAACCAACCACTTACTTTGCGAGCTCATCGGAAGGTTGATTCCATAATCGCCATGGATCGTTTAGGCGACGCATCTCATCCAGCAGGAGCGCTTCCATCTCGGCCAGCTTCGCGGCGTACCTCGGGTCTGCCGCCAGATTGATTTGATGTGGCTGCGGTGTCGCTCCAGTCAACGTGGTCACTGTTGCGTCTTGATGTTGGGTGAGGAATTCGTCAGGATTCTCCTTGATGTTAAACAATTGCGTTTCACGGACTTTACCGTCCATAACGTCATACTTGATAAGCTTCCAATCGCCCCGTTTAACCGATCGCATTCCCGGCTTGGTTCCACCGTTGTAAACGCCGTACAGGACGTCGCGTACGGTTGCCTTTTCGCCTTGAAGAACGGGCTTGAAGCTGGTGCCTTGATTGGTCTCAGGTGCAGGGATATTGGTGATGTCACAAAGTGTGGATAGCACATCGAGCAGGTAGATGTTCCCTTCGACTCGTGAGCCGGCTTTGATGCCAGGCCCTCGAACAAGGAAAGGGACTCGCCATGTGTGTTGATAAAGATTTTGCTTTCCTTGCAAGCCGTGCCTTCCGATTGCAATACCGTGGTCTGCGGTATAGAAAACGTAAGTGTTTTCAAGCTCGCCCATGGCTTCCAGCTTCGATAGCACGCGACCAATTTGAATGTCGATGTTCTCGCTGCAAGCGAACTCGCGGCCCAGTTCATTACGGATTGTCGCTTCGTCGCGTCGCTCCCACACGCCACTGACGGCAACTTCATCTCGCAACTTAGGATGACCATGATGAAACGGATGAGATGAAAGATAATTGGGTGGTAGCTTTGGCTGCTTTCCATTCAATGCTGGCGGCTTGGATGGGTCGGTGTGATTGACCGCGCCGTACTTTTCAAGCAGTTCCGGTGTACCATCTCGTTCATCATGCGGATGCGAGAATCCAAAGTAAATCAAAAACGGTTTAGAGTCTTTTGTTGACTCGCGATTTTCAAGGTAGTCCATAACACGATCGCCGTGCCAAACACTGCCAGTTTCCGGAGTACCGCCACGCTTGGTCGCGTCGTGTCTTACTGTAAAAAGTTTGTTGGCGGCTTCGTAGCTGTTCCCCAGCTTGCACGTTCGCATCGTTGCGTAACCTGCACGGTTGAAGACGGCAGGTATGGTTTGCTGTTCAAGATTTGATGGACAAAGCCCTTTCTCTTTAGCCTTCGGAGCAATCGGAAGGTGCCAAAGGGTACGACCGCTCATGATCATGTGTCGCGATGGCGTACAGACCGCGCCACTGAAAGACCCCATGTGATACGCTCCATCAAAAACCATCCCCTCGCGCGCCAATCGATCAATGTTCGGAGTATCCAATGGGGACTGTGGGTTGTAACACTTCAGATCAAAGGGTGACTGGTCATCGACTAGGACGAAAAGAATATTCGGACGCTTAGGCTCTGCTGAAAGTGTATGACCGGAGCAAAGCAAGACAACAGCAATAAAGACAATTAAACGCATCGTAGGAATACCGATCTAAATGAATTGCGAGATCTGAAGGAGTCGGGCAACGGGAGAGAAATATCGTCTTTCAAAGATCACTTCTTACCGCGGGACCAAACAGGTTGCCAGTCGGAAGAATCGCTTCGAGCAGATTTCAAATAGTCCTCGATCTTCATTGCAATGTCGGGGTTTTGTGCAGCGACATTCGTCTGCTCGCCAATGTCACTGTGCAAGTCATACAATACGATCGAAGCATGAGGGCCGCCTGTGCGAATTCCTTTCCATCGTCCTTGAAACAAAGCGGCCTGCTTGAAGCCACCTTCATGAAATTCCCAATAAAGAAATTCGTGCGTAGGTTGCTCTTCGATCGGCTTGCCCAGCAGCGTCGGTACGAAACTGATCGAATCGCACTTGTCAGGCGCTTTTGTTCCAGCCAGCTCAGACGCTGTGGCCATCAAGTCTCCAAAGTAGGCGACGTGATTGGTCTCACCTCCACTTGGCACTCGACCAGGCCACCACGCGATCATCGGGACTCGGATACCACCGTCGGTCAAGCTGCGTTTGATTCCCGTTAGCGGCCCCGAGGGATTAAACCTCGCCAAGTTATGATTGCTTTCGTTATGTGGCCCGTTATCACTGGAAAACATCACTAGTGTTTTGTCTGCTAGGCCTTGTTCTCGCAGCTGTTCAAGCATCCTTCCAACGTAACTATCCATTCGCGAGATCATCGCTGCTTGACCTCGATCTGGATCGGGCCAGTCCTTGTCTGCATAGGGACCGAAATCAGGAACCTGCGCGCCGTTCTTGAGCTCACGGGTTCGTTCGTTGTTGGCGTGCGGAATGACCATACTCCAGTACAAGAAGAATGGCTTCGACTTATTGTTCGTGACAAACTTGATCGCCTCTTCCGCAAACAGATCATCAGCAAACTGAACTGCATTGGTTGCATAGCCCGCGCCATCACCACCAACGGGAGTCACAACGTTGGGCAATGAAACGCGATCTTCGTTCCGCCAAAGAAAATCAGGAAAGTGATTGTGCGCATGCCGTTGATTTAAAAACCCAAAGAACTCATCAAAACCTTGCTTTCGAGGCAAACCGCTCTCAGCATCACCGATATCACCTAGCCCCCATTTACCGATAAGTGATGTACGATAACCAGATTGCTGTAGGACCCTGGCTACCGTCACATCTTCAGAACGAAGGGCCTGAGCACTTGGATTAGTTGCACCCGCGTTACCTCGAACTCGAGTATGTCCATGATGCTGACCCGTCATGAGCACACTGCGCGACGGGGCACAGACAGTTGCCCCCGCGTAGAACTGCGTGAATCGAAGTCCTTCTCGAGCCATTCGATCCAGGTTTGGAGTCGAGATCACTTTTTGGCCATAGCAACCCAGATCTCCATACCCCAAATCGTCTGCCATGATCCAAATCACGTTGGGTCGATCCGCTGCGGTGGCTGGTGCTGCCCCAACGTCTGCTATGAATGTCGCGGTAGCGACCATGGCAAGACTGAAACATGCCGCAAGAAAAAACTTAGTCATCATCGTTCTTCTGACTTGGGAGAGAGTCATCATGGGAATTCCTGGTGGCCCCTTATCTTATCTCGACTCAACAATCTTTGCTCGACATCTTCAGAAATCCAACCCCGAAATTATCCGCTAAGAAGTCGAAATCGCCCACTCAACAATGCTTGACTGCTGAAGATCAGTCGTTCCGATGACAAATCCAATTGGGATGCACCCAAGTTTCGATCTTGACTGGTTCATCTTTAGAGAAGGCGACACGGATAGCATGATCTAATGCTGTAATCAATACTTGCCGATCGGGAGCAGAGTACGCGTCAATAATTTTCGGGTTACGTGCTTTGGTGCCACCGCTGACTGCGACAACCGACGGTTGGCACCATGCGAGAAGCATTGCGGGATCTGTTGAAAGACTGCCGTGATGAGGCGCCATTAATACATCGATGACTGTTCGTTGACGCTCTAAAAGTCGTTTGGTTCCTGCTCCTTCTAGGTCGCCTGGTAAAAGCAATTTCTTGCCGTAGCATGTGAATAGCAGACACATGCTATTGGCGTTGTCACTTCCGGAAGCGCCTGACTTGTCGGGATGCAGTATCTCAACAGTAATCGATTCGTTCTCGTTATTGAATCGCTTCAGATCGCTTTGATCATCCAGGGCAGTAACGGGAATCGATTGACGACGAAGACTTGCAAGAAGCTCTTGCATGCCACTACTCGCGCTTGCAAGTGCTTGTGAAGTTGTGCAAAACTCGCCAACTTGGAACCGTTTAGCTAGTCGAGCGATCGCGCTAAAGTGGTCTGAATCTGCATGCGAAAGAAAAATCTTATCGATTCGCGTGCGTCTTCGCTCCCACAAGACGTCAGAAATCTGCAGGTGGCTTTTGGAGGCATCACCCATTCGCCCAGCATCATACAACCAGACTTGACCATTCGGAAACTCGATCATCACACAAGTACCATGACCAACGTCGATGAAGGTAGTGAGCATCGGTTGCGGCCCTTGGCTCGATTTCGTTTGGTGCGGCGAAATACCGAATCGATCCAGCAAGGGCATCGCAGCAACAACCAACCACACGCATGTCAGCGATGCGATCCAACGCCTCGGAGTCTTTCCAAACCCCCAAACTGCGATCATCAACACCAACACCCCGTAGAAAGCGATCACCATCCACAGCGGTGGAGAAGGTATCCAAAAATGACTCAGCGGAATCTTTTCAGACACTTTGACAACACGATCCACAATAACCAAACCCAATGCACAAATTGTTCCGAGGGGATAGCCAACCAGCGCACCTATCCATGGACCGACCAACGGAATCCAGCTCACGATTGAACTTATCATCAACAGCAAGATCCCGGCTAGCAACGAAACAAAGATAGGTATCCATAAAAGGACATTCAAGAAACAAGCGATTGGTGAAACAATATTGAAGTAATACAACGTCAACGGTGCAGTTAATAGCCAAACCCACGCGCTAACTTTGAGCATATTCCACGCAAGATCGACGAGATACCAAAACCAGCGGATAAATGGATGGCTTGTCGCTAGAAGAAGATCATTCAGCGAGTCTTGGTCGGCCAGCATCGACGCGCGATTGCTTCCTAGAAAGATAAGGACGGTTACAGCCAAAAACGATAACTGCGTTCCAATATCCATCAAGTTATTCGTGTTGTAAACCAAAAGAACGACCGCCGCAAAAGCAAGCACGTTCATTGATTCTGTTGGGCGGCCAACCCAACGCGCCAGACACAATAGGACCACAAAGATCGCAGCACGCATTACAGGTGGATTCGCACCTGCGACTAGTGAATAAACCAAAATGACCCCGATAGTAACTGTTAAGTTTGTCTTTCGCTTCCAAAGCATCAGCGCACCCAAGGTTAAGATACTGACGGCGACCAATTCGATGTGCATTCCAGAAATCGCAAGCATGTGGATAGTCCCCGTAGCAAGCATCGACTCTTGCAACTCCCATTCGGCTTGCTCGCGTTGTCCAAGCACAAGTGCCGATGCCATACGCGCTTGCCCGAATGGTACATAACTGTGAAACGCTTGATCGGCAGTTGTCACGATACCGCCGATGAATCGATCAAGACGAAGATGATTCAGGAGATTCCAACCGTTGGCAGGGATTACTTGTATCTGACTTGGTACGTCCGTTCTTCCTCGCACGAAAATGCCTTCGGCTGCAGCGCGTTGCGAGTAATCGGATTGACCAGGATTGGTTGGAGGCATGATCCGCTGCCACTCTACAAAGCATCTCACATGGTCGCCTGGAAGCAGACTACGATTACGCCCCTGTGCAGTGATTCGAATCAAACCAAATCGATCGTTCTTCCAAGTCTCACCATCGCGAATTGCAGAAACGCGAACATCAAATACCGTTTGCCACAAATCGTCTGAGATTAGCTTTGCGTCGTCAGGGGCCGCACGTTGACGAAGCGTATCGGGCTTCCATCGCGGAATCGAAACAACGGTTCCTTCGAGGACAATTGGGCTTAAGAACTCTCCCGCCAATGCTGACAATTGATCACTTTGAATTCGATTTCGCTCGACTTGCAACCGCATCGCACCAACCAAAAAGACGGCCAACAACGCAAGCGCGACGAGTATTCGTTCCTGCCATTTTGGGTAGCTTGAATTTTTTCGCCATCGATAAACGCAAATCAGTAAGAGACATGCAAGTATCGCGACAGCCACAAGAAGCATCGGTATCGAAAGTTGATCCGGCAATAGCGAAGAGACTGTTGTACCGAGCGCCATCGTCGCAAGGACAACCATCATTGGCACCTTGGCGATGCGCGAAGGAAGCTTCGCTAACCGATCGCGAATCGTTTCCTCTTTGATCCCAATATCCATCCTGTCCCCTTCATCATGGATATGCACAGCGTTGTACGCAATGCACGCGACGAGCCTGATGAAGTTGCCAAGTACCCTGAAACAATAGCTCTCGTTTCAAATACTGTCGACTTATCACGAAACAGTTTGAAACGTTTTTATAGAGCGATTGACTCAGCGTTAATCAGGCTAGCACAGGTCAGATTATAGCGGGGCCCAGCACCTTCTAACTACCAGGGGGACCGTAGGCAGTAGCAAGTCAGCTATCAAGTCAGCTATACAATTGAGAACACTTACCATTTGGTTACGAGCATTGCAGTAGGATAGGCTTCCAGCCTGTCTGTTTCGCTATCGAATTGCTGGAAGCCTATCCTACGACTGTTCATCGTGCTCATTACGCAGCGACATCAACGCCAGATCATTGATAGAAACGAGAAAATCAAACCCGATTTACTTACTCGGTTACAATTTTCATCATGAACTGATTCGCCATCGCCGTCATTGCGGTGTTTAGTTCATCACCGCATGGGAACTGAAGAAATTGATACGACAATCCGTTTCGATGAGCCGACTGAAGGGCATGGCAGGTCTGATCGGCATCACATAATTCGGATTGTCCGCCGTGAATGAAAAGGACAGGCAAGTTTCGTGACTCACGCCACTGGAGCAATGATTCGCATCGCTTGGGAAAGGCTCCGTTGATTGAGACAACACCCGCGATGGACTCACTGTTACGAAGGCCAATCCACTGTGCGAGCGTACCTCCCGTGCCGTAACCGGCAAGAAAAACGCGATCAGGTCGAATCGATAAGTCATTGATTGCGTGAGCAATAGATTGCATCACAAGCTGTTCTGCTAGGACTGCTCCGCTGCCGCTTTGAGTCCAACAAAACTTGCGTTCGCTCAATTTGCTTCTCTGAAGTGCACGCGGAGCAATCGCCACGTAATTGCGAAGACTCAGATGAGGCATGACGCCATCAAGTTCGTATTCGCTGCTGTCCTGACTGTGAAGCCAAATGACTAGCGGATACTCATAGCGATCCTCGTAGTGTTCGGGAGTAAAGAGCCGATGGGAAAAATCGAGCGCTAGCGGCGAACCAGCAGATAGTCCTGCGCGAGCGGAACTCTTATCTTGCGGTGCAACTCGGCTATCGCGAAAGCTTGAAGATGCGTTTTTTCGAGAACTCTCCGGGTGGAGTGTGCTCTCGTCGAGTCGACTTTTTCGTATGTTGTTTGGAGGTTGTTGAATCGATTTCGAAAGACCTTTTGTCAGGAGCTTTTCAGTGTTCTGTCTTACTGCCGACAGATGTGACTGGACTTGCGTCTGAAGTCGATTCATTCGGTGAATCCCAACTTAACCGAGTAGAAATAGAGATCATGTTTATTGCAAGCGAGGTTGGTTACCAAGCTTGCTTTGATCTTTGGTTTGCTCACAGAAGTGTGTTGTATTCGTACTCGAACTTAAAATCAACGTCGTTCTGAAAAGTTCTTTAGAAGAAGTCTTTTGCTGGCTAATCACTAAGCGGTTTCGAGAAGCTTAGTCATCGATGCGACTAACGACTTGACTGCATCAACACTCTTTTGGAAGCCTTCTTTTTCTTGTGGTGTAAGAGATAGCTCGATAATCTTTTCGACCCCACCGGAGCCCAAGATAACAGGGACACCAACGTAGTAACCACCGACCCCGTACTCTTTATCGCAGTAGGCTGCACATGGAATCAATCGCTTCTTGTCTCGCACGATGGCTTCTACCATTTGCATGGTGGCAGCGGCAGGTGCGTAGTAAGCGCTGCCTGTTTTTAGAAGCGAGACAATCTCCGCTCCACCGGTCCGAGTTCGATTAACAATCTCTTCTAAGCGTTCCGGCTTGATCAGTTGGCTTACAGGAATTCCTCCAACACTGGTGCATGAAGCGATTGGAACCATCGTGTCACCGTGACCGCCCATCAACATCGCGGAGATGTCTTCGACACTAACGCCGAGCTCCATTGCGAGGAACGTCCGGTAACGTGCCGTATCAAGCACACCTGCTTGACCGATCACCTTGGCTGGTTCAAACCCAGTGACTTGAAAGGCTCGTTGCACCATCGCGTCAAGTGGGTTGCTGACAACGATGACAATCGAGTTGGGGCTGGTTTCTTTGATCGACTGAGAAACACTGGAAACGATCTTCGCATTGGTTGCCAGCAAATCATCGCGGCTCATACCTGGCTTTCGAGCGATCCCGGCAGTGACAACGACCACATCGCTGTCTGCAGTATCGGCATAGTTGTTCGTGCCGATGACTTTGGAGTCGAATCCCATGATGGGAGAAGCTTGCATCAAATCGAGCGCCTTGCCCTTGGGCATGTCTTCAGTCTGTGGAACGTCCAGCAAGACAACGTCCCCGAGTTCACCTGCCGCACACCAATGGGCACAAGTTGCACCAACGTTTCCGGCTCCGATGATCGATATTTTTGCACGACGCATTGCTTTGACTCACTGTGTTTGAAGGTTGCTGTGTTAGAAAATGACTGTCTTGAAGCGAGATAGTTATCGACGGTAAGCCCATTGCGTCAAGGTGCTCGAAAAATCTTCAATTTTTGACTGTTCGAAACCGGTAAAAAACCCAAACGATTGCGGCGGCAACAACGAGAGCGGTTGTGAATTCGCGAACGAACGAACGAGCTGGCTGGGGCGCGGTCTGACTGGTCGGCAGCGATTTCCACTCGGTCACGGCCACCAATGGGCCAATTTGGCGCAGTTCGGTTCCCTCCATCTTTTCGGAGGCCTTTGCCGTTTGCCCGGTCGAGTAAGACCACAATCGATAAAAAACTCCCTCGATGTCGACATTCACCGACGGATACCAGACTCCCTGCTGTAAATTCTGCTCGGAAGATATTTGCGACTTACTATCGATCGAATTATTCAGCAACCAATCGGGGACTTGTTTGGCAACAAGAGTCATCGGAAATCGTCCGGCGAATCGTATATCGCCAGAACCGTCCGGGCTTTTTAATTGGATCACCTGGTTTCCGATGTCGGCCAGTCCGTCTATTTCGTAGAACTCGGTCCCATCCAGGTTTCTTCGATTGCTTTCTTCGGGAACATCGATGCGCGTCACACGGATGATACGAACCTTAGCTGCGACTCGTCCAAGCACACTGCTTGGCCCCCCTTGGAGCGCTTCGAACGGCGAGATCGTAGAATGGGTCTTTTGCCTCGGAAAAGCCGAAATCCGATCAGCGGCATCGATCAAAGAATAGAATGCGGTCGATTCCTCGGCGGCGATCGGTTTGCCTCGCATGCTTTGAATGAAGCGAATTCCTGAAAGGTCCCAACCAGCCGCACCCAACTGCTGCCAGTCGATAGAGATGCTCGGTTGGATGTTGAGTTCGATAGGATTAGACGCGGAAGAGTTATCGATGTCGTTGGCCTTCCCTGAGCCGTCGACGATAACCGCGGGTGCCGCCTGGGAAATGGTTCTAGAATCGGCACCCGTGGCTAGCGCCATCGGCTCAGGATTAGTTGCTGCGCTAACACCAGCCCATCGCCACGACCAATTCGGTGCATCGCACAGCATGACTTGATTGCTCGTGGACTCTCTGTCCAACATGAGTCCTTCTAACAACACCGGTTGCCAAATCTTGTTCACATCAACTGGTGTTTTCTTCCAATGGCTTGGGATGCGGTTTACGAAGGCATAGATGAATGACTTTGTATCGCTATCGGTGCTCGATAAAGCTTCGTCAGTCACTTGAGCTGAAGCCCCACTTGCAAGTGCGATCGGCTGCACCTTGACGCGATACACTTCGCGATGACCGATTGCGATTGCTTGCCGTTCATTCAGCGGTATCGGTAACCACTCCAAGGCGATTCCCGATTGTTTTACCAACGTTGCTGAGCCAACTTTTTTGTTACTGTCGATAGCCCCCATCAATGGCTTCTGTAGTCGAGGCAATTGATAGAGGACTTGAAGGAGTGGCCCAAATTTGTCCGTCGATTTGCCGTCCTGATCTACCAAATCTGCTTCCGTAGCATTGCCTAACTTATTTGCATTCAACGTTGGCTTCGTAACAACCGACAGCAACTCTTCGGAGATGGTTTGGATCGGTTCTGCAAGGACGTCGTTTAAGACCCGAAGTTGACTTCGATGGATTCCTGGTTCACGCCAAGGAGTGATCGGAGTTCCACTTTTGCTTAAGAAATCGATACGCTCAGATGGCTCTGTTTGGGTGCTGGTTAGACTATTGGATTGCCTATCTGCTGGCCGATCGACTTGATCATCATCGACCCATCGCGAGTGGCTTACGATCAAGACCGGTGCGATGTCAACGCCTCGTGGTGAAGCAAATGCGAGCCGCTTGATAAAGAAACCGGTAACTTCCACGCTCGTCGAGTTGGCGTTGATCTTGCCGATCTGTTCGGCTTTGAAAGTAGGCCAACCTCCCGCAGGAGCACTCGATATACCGCCAGGCACAATACCGCCAGGCACATCGCTATCGCGCAATGAATCGTCTGTAGGGGAATCGT
>JAIYDQ010000062.1 GCA_027487375.1 Planctomycetaceae bacterium | reverse complement strand
GTAAAAATGGCCCGGTAGTGAACTATGCGATTTCATCAATTGCTTGGCAGCAGCGTAACCTTCGGCCGCACCACCTTGACGCGCCATGTCATCGATCAAAGCGATCGCTTCGTTCGTCCATGCGTTGGATGGTTTGTAGGCAACTCGTGGGGCCGATGTAGCAAGCTGCAAAGATTGTCGAGTGTTCGACACTTGGAGCATTAATCCTTGGCCGCTTGTTGTTGGAACACTCAAGCTGGGAGTCGTCGCACAGACCGGGAAACCGGTTTGATAAAAGACCGGAACCACTGGCGGCGGGCAGTACTGGATAGGTTGATAATAAATCGGAGCACAGAAGACTGGTCGATAGACAATTGGGCGACATACAACAGGGCTCACGAAAACTGGCGAGACTACGAAGCCGCTGTGGAAACTACGATGGATCGGAAAACCAAATCCCACCGTTCGAATGGGCGCGTAGAACGACGTGTGTCGAAAGCCACCTCCCATTCCATAAGCTCCCCACGTACCACCCCATCCAGAATAGCCGAATGACGGGCCGAACCCAAAAGAGCTTCCGCCCCAGTGATGCCCAGCCCAGTGATGTCCATGTGGCCAATGGGCGTTGGCTTGCGAGCCTGTTAGCGCACAAAGCATGGTGGATGCAACGAGAAACGAACGGGCTCCGATGAATTGCTTAACAAAAGAAGCCAGTGTGAGGATTCGATTCATGGTTCCAGATTCCTGAAATGATGTGCCTAAGTACTTCCTCTATGATACCACGGAGAATGCCCGGGGATAACTAAATTTTTGCTGGCATGAACTGACGAAGGTATCGATAGCTTTGCCGGAGCGATTCGATTCGCAGCTCCAGTGAGCCCTCGTAGGAGCGATCCTCGACCTCGACACAAACGCATCCGTCGAATTCGATGTCGCCCAAGGTGCTAAAAAACGCTCCCCAGTCGACCTCTCCGAGGCCGGGAAGCTTCGGTGTGTGGAATTCGTTTGGATGAGCAAGAACTCCCACATCATTCAACCTTTGGCGGTCGATGCGAGCATCCTTGGCATGTACGTGGAATAGACGCGAAGCGAACTCCTTAATCGGAGCCAAGTAGTCCATGTACTGCCAAATCATGTGCGAAGGATCGTAGTTGAGCCCCAGATTTTGCGAGCTCAAATCATAAAACAGTCGCCTCCAGATTGCGGGAGATGTCGCAATGTTTTTTCCACCAGGCCATTCGTCTTTCGAAAAAAACATCGGACAGTTTTCGATTCCTATGCGCACCGATTTTGATTCGGCGAGATCCAGAATAGGCTTCCACACCTTGAGCATTCGCGGCCAGTTTTCATCGATGCTTTGCTTTGGATTGCGACCAATAAAAGTATTCACCGTTGTCAGCCCCAGCTTGGGAGCCGCTTCGATGACTCGGCAAAGATGCTCGATCGCCAATTTTGATTCGGCTTCGTCAGCGGCTAAGCAATTTGGGTAGTACCCCAAGGCGCTGATCGCAACACCGGAAGACTGAACCGTCTGCAAAATCGTTGCAATCGATTTATCACTGAACTCAGTCAAGTCGATGTGCGTAACTCCTGCATACCTTCGCTCGGCCTTGCTTGGGGGCCAGCACATTACTTCCACGCAAGAATAACCGATCTCCGCAGCGATCTTCATGATCGCATCCAGCGACAGATCGGGAAGAATTGCGGAATGAAATCCAAGTTGCATCATTTTTTTGTTCGCTCGTTTTTTTAAGGCCTGCTTAGAAGCATGTGATTTTTTTAAAGCCCGCGTGCTTGGCGTGGCCTCCGGTGAAAAAGTCGATACGCCGAGATCGACTCATTATTTTTTTCAGGGAGCAAACCACGACAGGCGACTAAACCGGCACAACATTTGTACCACGAAGGACTCGGCTGTTCGATTACCTGCCAAATTTCAAAGGATAAAATTAGAAAATGAATCAAACACAAAATCGCTTCAACAAATCGACTCGACTTCGGTCACTTTTGGTCGCCGCCGGAGTTCTCAGTCTCGGCGGATTCTCGATGATGCAATCGTCGCAGATTCCTGGCCCTAGCGTGGCTTACTCGCAGCAAGCCGCTATCGCAGAAGTTTCCGCGACAGCCCTCAACAACAAAGCCATTGCAAGTGCGGACCAACTCTCCTCCGCATTCCGCGACGTGGCGAAAACACTTCGCCCCGCGGTTGTAAGCATTCAAGCTGTTGCAGAATCTAAACCGGCGGCACGGGTTCGTGGCGGCCGCGGTGGTCAACCACAACTGCCTCCAGGCATACCACCCGAGTTTCGACAGTTTTTCGGTGGCGATGTATTCCCATTCCCAATGCCAGGCGATGACGAGGGTGCGCCTCTTCAAGGTCCGCAAGGCCGTCGCAGTAGTGGACTCGGCTCGGGTGTGATCGTCAGCCCGAATGGCTACATTCTGACCAACAATCACGTCGTTGAAGGTGCCTCCAAATTGGAAGTCCGTCTAAGCGACGATCGCAAGTTCGAAGCAAAAGTTGTCGGAACAGATCCGAAAATCGATATCGCCGTTCTGAAGATCGAAGCAAGTGGCTTAGTCCCTGCTCGCATCGGCGATTCTGCGAGTGCGGAAGTAGGTGATTGGGTGATCGCTATCGGTAGCCCCTTCGGACTCAATCAAACCGTAACCAGCGGCATCATCAGCGCGACTCACCGCGAAGAAGTGGGTATCACGCAATACGATGACTTCATACAAACCGATGCGGCCATCAATCCCGGTAACAGCGGTGGACCACTGCTAAATCTCCGAGGTGAAATCATCGGCATCAACACAGCCATCGCATCCCAAGGTGGTGGGTTCAATGGAATCGGTTTCGCGATCCCTTCGAACGTTGCCAACAACGCTCTACAAAGCATCCTAAAGAACGGTAAAGTCGTCCGCGGTTTTATCGGAACGCAAATCGGTGATATGACTGAAGAACGAGCCGAACAACTTGGACTGCCCAAGTCGACGGAAGGTGTCTACATCGAATCGGTCGCTGCGGGTGGACCGGCTGAAAAGGGTGGCGTCAAACCTGGCGACATTATTCAATCGATCGATGGTGAAAAGATTACAAGCTCCTCGAAACTTCGCCGTCATGTTGCAACACTCAGCCCCGGCACCGCAGCGACCTTCAATGTTCTTCGCGACGGATCGACCGTACCTCTCAAGGTAACGATCGAAGAGCAAACCGATGAGAAGCTCGCACAGCTTGCAAACAAAGGAGGCGCGGAAGCTCTTGGAATCACCGTCGAACCGATTTCGCCAGAAGTTGCCGCGGACTTCGGTTTAGAAGCAAACTCGGTTGGCGTGGTCGTTAAAGAAGTCAACAGCCAAAGCCCTGCTGCCAACGCAATTCAACCGGGTGAAATCATCCTGGAAGTCAATGGTATGAAGATTTCGAGTGCGGAAGAATTCAAAGCTGCCGCTAACAAAGGCAAGGGAACTGTTCGACTACTCGTAAGAAACGCGACTTCGACACGAATGGTGATCTTGAAGTAGCGATCGTGAATCGAGAGTCTTAATC
>JAIYDQ010000177.1 GCA_027487375.1 Planctomycetaceae bacterium | reverse complement strand
CGTGCTGCCACCAGTATAGGTGTTCGCTCCAGAAAGGCTTACTGCGCCTGTAGTAGTGGTCTTGGTCAGCGCGCCCGCGCCACCGAGGACAGCCGAAACAGTCCCACTTGCAAAGGCGTAGGAGGAACCAGTTAGAGTGCCGGTGGTGCCAGTGATAGACGCGCCATTTCTCAGTGTTACTATGCCGACAGTGTCACTGTTGGCACCGATGCTAAGGATAGCCGTCGAGCCGTCCACAACAACCGCGCCGGTGTTAAGTAACGTGTCTGTAACATTTCCTAACGATAGAGTACCAGCATTGATCGTTGTGCCGCCACTGAATGTGTTACTTCCGGACAGAGTCAGCGTGCCAGCACCGTCTTTGGACAGAAACCCAGTCCCCGTCGTAATTGCGCCAGAGATGATGATGTTCCCAGCGCCGCCGACGACGAGGTTCTGCGCCGCCCCCGTGATCGCCGTTGCGTTGCTCAGCGTGAGAGTGCCCGCATCGGAGTTAATGCGTGACTGAGTCGCTAAAGTGACGATCCCGCCCCAAGTGTTGTTACCCGAGATATTGCGCAGGGCCCCAAGGTTGGTGATGCCGCCACCATTGATCGTAAGTGCTTCGGCTCCGACGGTAATGCCACCCTGAATTGCCAAAGCTGCGCCGGAGGTGATAGAGGTGCCACCAGCGGTCGTGCCTAATGCTGTAGCGTTCCTAATGTCGAGTACGCCGGCACTAACGGTGGTTGTGCCTGTAAACGTATTCGCTCCGGAGAGAATCAGCGTGCCCGAACCGGCCTTGGTGAGATTGCGAGCGCCTCCCGTTTCGCTAACGACGCTCGAGACAGTTAACGTCGCAGCACCAGTATTGTTGGTTACAGTCCAGGTCTGATTCGCACCTAAAACCAGACTACTCTCGCTGATGGTGTGACTACGTGCCGTTGTGTCCGGCAGTGTGACCGTGATGCCCCCAGTTCCGACCGTAAGAGCTCCCGCGCCATCGGCAATGACAAAGTTTCCGGCACGATTGATGGTGATGCCGGTGAAGCTGGCCGCGACGTTGATGGTGGCCGTCGCACCGCCGGTTCCAAACGTGGCAGCGGTAGTACCGTTCAGTACGTTAACCGTATCGTTGTTCCAGTTTGCGGCCGTATTGATGTTGGTGTTCGCACCGCCGCCGTCCCAAATTGTCTGGGCGAAGGCAGAAGGTCCACTCACTAAAGCGGCGATGGAACTTGCGATAAAAATCGCCACTCGACGTCTACGGGCGAGCCGCTTGATAGCGTTGCGAATCTTGGAACTGCGGCTCACTCTTGTGCGTTTCATGTTGCGTTCTCTACGTCTGGTGGAGGTTTCTCGGCCGTTGCCCGGTAACTTTAGCGAAATAATGCAGCGTTCAGGAATTGCCAGAGTATCCCAAGCGAAATCGACTTACAATATGCGGGACACACCCGCTTTGTCAGATTTGTTAAGTTTTATCGATTTGACAATTTTGTTGTCTGTGGCGACTAGACCGCCAAGAACACTGCGAAAAGGCTCAATGGTACCGCGTTGTTTAAGGGGCTCATTCATCCATGCTCCTCCTGCTTTTGGCCGTCGGCTTGTAGAAGCAGGTCGTACGATCCGCTTGCCGAGCGGCCCCCCGGCGGTCAATTTGCGTTTGCTGTTGGGATTCGCCCGGCAGGCGAACCCTACTTGGTCATAAAAAAAGGCCCGGTGAATGTACACCGGGCCTTTATCGATTTCATTCCATTCAACTCGCGTTGACGCGAAGCGTTAAGCCTTCGCAGCGTTCTTCTTTTGATTGCGAACTCGACGATACAAACCACCGCCCACAATCGCAACGGTCAGCAGAGCCAATGTTCCTGGTTCAGGCACTGCGACAATCGCTATGCTTGTTCCACTATTGAACAAGTAATCGACGTCGTAATTTGTCGGTAATCCACTGATGCTAGTAAAGTTAGATCCGACAAGCGAACCATAATTTGCAAACACATAGAACGGCTGGGTAAGTGGAACCGGAGCACCATTGAAGTCCGAGAAGTTCAACGCAAGCGAAGATATGTCCAACGCTCCCGCGACGTTCAAGAGGTCAATCGTTCCGTTTGACGAATCGTATTCGATACCCAACGAACCAGTTCCGCTAACAGATCCAACTCCTAAAGTACCAATTGAAGATCCTGGAGTGATGGAGCCACCAGCGAGTGTTACTCCACCGGTGACAACGCCACCGGTCCCACCCAAGAAGCCACCGTTTATCGTGACACTGCTAGCTCCCAATCCACCGACACTATTGACCAACAAAGTACCGCCGTTGACAACAGTGGTGCCCGAGAAGGTATTTACACCGCTGATCGTCTGAGTCCCAGTTCCCGTCTTGACCAGTGACAGAGCACCGCCACCGGCACCATTTTGAATCAAACCACTGAAGACAGTACTAGTGTTATCGCCACCGACCGTAAGTGTCGCGGCAGTCGCACTGGCATTCTCAACAGTACCTGAACCAGCAAGCGATCCAAGAGCATGGCTATTACCAGCCAATGCAAGTGTACCCACATCCGTAGTAGCAGAGTTCACACCGAATGCTTGAGTCGAACCAGCAACAAGCGATCCACCAGCACTCACGTTCGTCGCGCCTGTGTAAGTGTTCGCCTTGTCGAGGGTTAAAGTTCCGAGGCCGAGTTTGGTTACGCCAATCGCGCCACCGTTGGCTCCGGTGGAGTTTGCGATAGCGTTGCCCTGCG
>JAIYDQ010000407.1 GCA_027487375.1 Planctomycetaceae bacterium | reverse complement strand
GCAACAGCCAAGCAGGTCTTCAAGGATATGCTGAAGTCATAAGAGCAACCGGACTCATAATCGTAGCTTGGGACCATTGTCCCGAGCGAGTTAAAAGATTGGTAGCTTGCTGGACGGGACTTCGGTCCCATCCTACAGAATTGGTGCATGATTGACCGGCTACCTTTGCCAATTTGTGCATGGGCCTCGTTCCTTGGAGTTTCGTCAGCATGAAAAACAAGAATCGGCTTACTGCAAACGTTCTAATCTTGGCGTCGGTAATGGTTGTTTGTTTCGCTTCGGCGACCTTCGCTCAATCGCTTCCGGTGCAACCTACTCCGGAGGATTTGAGTGTTATCCAATCGAGCAAGAAGTTTACCGAATCCTATGGAATCGCTGATTGGATGGGGCCGTTGGCTCCGATCGCGTTGTCTCCATTCTTTGGTTTAGCGTGCCTTTCAGGTATTGCTACCTTTGGACCAGAATGGCTTCAACACCGCAGTAGTATGTTCGGTGGTTCGAGCATGCTCAACAATCAGATGCTGTTTTGGTCGATGGCCATCCTCACGATTGTGACTAGCCTTCCAAGGCTTTCAAAGGTCAGCAAGCCCATCGCACTGGCTGCAGAGAAGCTAGAAACGTATTCCGTAATCATCATCATGATCGCGATGAGACTCTTCAGCGGTAGCGAAACGCAAGGTGTGGAGTCAGTGACATTCGCTGCCCCGGGAATCCTTTCGGCTGGCATAGCAACGATGCCACTGGATCTCGTGATCGGTCTCGTCACAGCAATAAATATCTTGGTGATCAATGGTGTCAAAGTGTTCTTTGAGTTCATCGTTTGGTTATCTCCGATTCCAACCATTGACGCGATCGCTGAGGTTGCCAATAAGATGCTTAGCGCTTGCTTGATGGCGATCTATGTGTGGAGTCCATTAATTGCGACAGTTTTGAATCTTCTCGTACTCGCAGCTTGTGCGATGGTCTTCTTTTGGACACAACGAAGGTTGGCTTACTACATCGACATGATTGTCTGTCCAATCGCGGCGATCGTCATGGGGAGGTGGGCATCATGGCGTTATGCGGAAAACTCAGAAGGAAAGCTCGCCTTCCTCGCCAAGAAATGGAATGGGTTTCCTGCTTACACGCGTCTACGAATCAGAGGCTCTGCGACCGATGGCTGGAAAGTTACGCGTCGGGCTTGGTGGAATCGTACTGAGTTCTCGTTACCAGCAACTTCCTACAACGCTACTCCTGGCCTATTCGGACAGCATGTTTGCATCGGTGACGATTTAGTGCTGATGATGCTGGACGATAATCCCGGCACTCATGCGGATGCTCCTTATGTAGCTAAGCCTCTCTGCAACTAAATGAGGTTGGCAAAGATCGCCAGGGGCAAACTCGCAATCACTTTTGTAAGTCTATCTGCGAGTCTCGTTAACCGACTCACGCATGTTTTTTCGAGTGCTCGAATTCTCGCACATCACGATCAGAGGTGTTCGGCATTCGGTCGAGTATGGGCCCATTGAAGATGCTCATATATCCAAACGCAGTGGAACATCGCATTTAAGAAGCGAACTTCGATTATTCAAATCTGAAACCGCTTGAATAGAAGAACCACCACTCAACAGCCTTAAGTTCTTGTAAAGCCAAGACGGGATCGAAACCGTATGATTTACAACGTTTTTAGATATTCTAACAACGCCGACTTTTCGTCTTCGTTAAGCCCTTCGGGGTAGAGATGGCCTTCAGCTGACTTTCCAAGCACACGCGTATCGAAGTACCAACGACGCTCGAAACCTGGCAAACCTTTAGGCACTTCAGAGAAGCTTTCAAAAGCGAAACCAATCCTCTTTGTGTCCAGGCCTATTCCCGTGCGCTTCCAGATCTCAGGGCGTTCTTGGGGGTGCAATACGTGCCAAAGTGTAGGAACGCTTCCATTATGAAAATAAGGAGCGGAAGCCCAAATCCCGTCCAGAGGTGGAGCCGTGTAGCCATCCGGAGAATCATAGGTCGCTTGCTTGCCGTAGTCTGCGAACCAGCTATCACCATAGTGCTTTCGATAGGCTGGGGTTAGCGATTCCCAACGCACTCGATCCGTACCAATTTCATCGATTGGTACGTTCAGTTCTGGGTACTCTGGAGTCGCCCCGTAAGTTCCATGACAGGACGCACAATTGTCATTGAAGATTGCTAACCCCTTGGAGGCAAGGCTTTGATCTATAGGTAATGGGTACTTGGGCGGTTTTACCTGCGTGATGAACTGATAGACTTTTTCGAAGTCTGCAGCCCATGCGCGAAACTTTTCGGGGCCATTTTGTCGAACCAACATAAACTGCATCAGCCCCTTATGCCCTTTGTCAGCGAATCCGTCTATGTACATGTGGCTTTTCCGAGCAAAGTGCCACCACGGCGGCGCGTCCATGTCATGATGTGTCATCTCCGCCGGTGCGTTGGTCAGGACATTCAGATCTTTATCGCGAAAGCTCATCAACGCGACACCAAACATTACAGCGTTGCTACTTCCAACGGTTGTTCCAAGAGGCATGAACATCGACCCAAGGTCCATGTGTCCAAGTTTGATTTTGTTCTTGAGCTTGATTCGACGAACTTGCTCGGTAAGCGATTCGAGAGCGAAAGTTGTATTCGGGGCCCCGGGAAATGTTGCCCCTAAAGTGTTCCCTCCGTGACATGCAAAGCAATTCATCACAAACGATTGATCGTTAGATTGCTCGGGCGCGTGTGCTTGTTTCACCACGTACTGAAGCGGCTTTGAAGGGTCATCGTGACGCATCGAGATACCGAAGGCTCGTAAAGTCTCCTCGCGTTTACCAACAGGTTGGGCATCTACAAAGGGTAGCTTCCAGTTACCTCCTTGTAGCTTCTCCAGAACAGTGGAGTCGAAATCGGGTTGCAAGTATGCATTCTCTGTCAGAACACGATAGCCTTCACGACCATCGTCAGACATTTCGGCAAACATCTGTTTGACATGTGACTCGATCGCCTCTTGTATGATCACTTGATCCGGCTTTGTAAGCGATCTTTCTTTCGACTCCAAATCTGCTGCAATCAAGCTCGACATAGTCGCGAGGCTTGCAAGAATCGCGAGCGTGGGCTGAATGGCTTTATGCCGAATAGATTCGAAACTGAAGTTATATGTCATGATACCGAACGTGTAGTTAGACCGCCGGGCTTAAACCGCTGCAGCTATCGATTCTTCCAATGGACGCACAGGCCGGAAATTCTTATCTACCGATTCGCCAGAACTCCACTCTTTCCAATTGTCTGGGTTTCGATGTACGTGATGATAAGTTGTATCACGTTCGACTGGATCACGACCAGCCTCGACTATGAGTTGGCGAATCTGCTCGACCGTTAAAAGCTCCGGCGTTGTCGCTCCCGCATCGTGATAAATAAGTTCGTGCCGCACGGTGCCATCGATGTCATCCGCTCCATAAGCAAGCGCGGTTTGAGCCGTGGCTATCCCAAGCATGATCCAGTAAGCCTTTACATGTGGAACATTGTCCAGCATCAATCGACAAATCGCCAACGTGCGCAAATCCATCAATGCCGAAGGCTTTTTAATATTGGAGAGTTTTGTATTCTCGGGATGAAATGCGAGCGGAATGAATGTCTGGAATCCGCCTGTTTGATCCTGCAACTCTCGCAATCGCATCAGGTGATCGATACGGTGATAAGCGGACTC
>JAIYDQ010000500.1 GCA_027487375.1 Planctomycetaceae bacterium | reverse complement strand
GCTACGAATCACACGATGGTTCTGGGAGAATAAGAAGCCCTGCGCAAGCGTTTGCCATGGCGTCGAGATTCCCGCTCGAGCCGGAATCGTCAAAGGGCTTCGTATGGCCACAGTTGCAAAGTGCAAGTTTGACTTAGAAATCTGCGGTGGAATCTACGTCAATGAACCATGCGTCATTGATCGCCACATGTTCAGCGGCCGAACCTACCACGACCACGGCCAATACATCGGCCCATGGATCAAAGCCCTCGACGCCCAGCGCGACAAACTAAGCTAATCCCACGTAGCAGCGTCTCTCCGTAGACGCGCGAACCACACGTAGCGGCGTTTCTCCGTAGACGCGCGAACCCTCTGCGTCTCGGAGAGACGCAGCTACGTGGTCCAATAAAACTTGCGCATCCGTCGTTAAGCTTGCGGCTCAGTCATCGAGAATGGATCGAGAGCCTCGCGTAAAACTTCTTCGGGTAAGATTTTTTCATCCAAACAAAGCTGACGAATGGTCTTGCCGGATGCGAAGGCTTCTTTGGCTAGCTTGGAGGCTTTCTCGTATCCGATGTGCGGGTTCAAGCTGGTTACCATTGAGAGGCTCTGCTCCACCGAGGCTTCGCACGCTTCGGGGTTTGCTTCTAAGCCTTCCATGCAGAATTCGATGAAGGCCAAAGTGCCATGTGTTAGCAGGTGAATGCTTTCGAGCGCCGTGTGCCCCATCACAGGCATCATGATGTTTAATTGGAAGTTGCCTCCAGTAGCACCACACATGGTCATCGTGGCATCGTTTCCGATTACACGCGTTGTCAATTGCATCATGCTTTCGCACATGACAGGATTAACTTTACCTGGCATGATGGAGCTGCCTGGCTGGCGATCAGGGAGGATGACTTCGAAGAATCCGCAGCGAGGTCCCGAACCAAGCCAACGAATGTTATTAGCCACGTTGAAGAGAGTCATCGCAATGGTTTTCAATTGCCCATGAGTTTCAACGAGCCCATCACGCTGCGCGTTGGCTTCGAAGTGATTGACTGCTTCAACAAAAGGGATACCGGTCATCTTGGCCAGTTCCTGCGACACGCGATTTCCAAACTCAGGGTGGGTGTTGATGCCGCTTCCAACTGCAGTTCCACCAACGGGCAATTCCAGAACAGGATTGATCGCAAGCTTGGCTCGTTCGATCGACAATTCAAGCTGACGTGCAAAGCCGCCAAACTCTTGTCCCAGTCGCAATGGTGTTGCGTCCATTAGGTGAGTACGACCAATCTTGATGACCTTATCCCAAGCCTTGGCTTTACTGTCCAGTTGTTGATGAAAGGCTTCTAAGGCAGGAATCAATCGATCACGAATCTCGATTGCGACTGCGACGTGAATCGCAGTCGGGAATGTGTCATTCGTGCTCTGCCCCATGTTGACGTGATCATTGGGGTGGATCGATTTGTCTTTGGAAAATCGATCGCCGCCCATCAACTCGATAGCCCGATTGGCGATGACTTCGTTCGCGTTCATGTTGCTGGATGTTCCGGAACCGGTTTGAAAGACGTCGATCGGAAACTCGTCATCCATCTTGCCGTCGATAACCTCTTGGCAGGCGTCCAGCATGGCTTGCACCTGGGCATCGTTGAGTTTGTTTTTCCCTGACTTGGTAAGCTTGCCAAGATCGCGGTTAGCCACACCGCAGGCGAATTTCACTCGCCCCATCGCTCGCACGAGTGGTGTCGGGAGACGCCAGCCGGAGATCGGAAAATTTTCTACAGCTCTTTGGGTTTGCGAACTAAAGTAGGCCTTTGCGGGAACGCGGACTTCCCCCATGGAATCTTGCTCAATACGAAAATCAGACATGAATTGCTCAGGTTTTTAGAGTTTTATTAACGAAACTTCTGCAAATGAAACGCCATTTTGATATCAGTTGCATCAACCGGACAGGGGGCTAGCTGTTCGCGATTCCTCAAATTTTATCGCTGCCCGTCGCAGTCTAGTAATAGCAAACTACGTGAGAAATACAGCAGGGAATCTTTGCTATAATCAAACAGTGCTCTGTCACTATCTCCTGCCTTACCTCTCACCCCTCCTCGAGGTCTATCTTATGAATCGCGTCAACTTACCAAGGATCGCGGCCCTTGTTTTCTGTCAGCTCAGCGTATTTTTCCTGACCGCGATTTCGTGGAGTACATCCACCTTACTGGCCCAGACAGCACCTCCTAATGTTGTATTGATTGTCTCTGACGACCAAGCTTGGACCGACTACGGTTTTATGGGCCACCCAACCATTAAGACTCCTCATCTCGATAAGCTTTCGCGGGAAAGTTTAACTTTCCGACGTGGGTATGTCCCCTCGAGTCTTTGCTGCCCAAGCCTTGCCAGTATCATCACCGGAAAGTACCCCCACCAGCATAAAGTAACGAGCAACGATCCGCCTAAGCCTTCAACGATGGCAAACGGCGCATTTCAGAAGTCGGCGAGCTTTCTCGAAGGCCGCGAGGTAATGAATCGCCATCTCGAAAGCATTCCAACTCTGCCGAATATTTTATCCAAGCAGGGTTACCTGTGCCTTCAAACAGGAAAGTGGTGGCAAGGCCATTTTAGTCGTGGTGGCTTTACGCATGGAATGACCAAAG
>JAIYDQ010000449.1 GCA_027487375.1 Planctomycetaceae bacterium | reverse complement strand
TCTACTTTCCATAAATAAGCCGGCCGGCGTTAGTCAAATGGAACTCACGTTCGAATTTGTCCAAATATTGAACACCGAACAAGGAATGTCGAATGACGAATTAAATGCATGCTTTCGTTCGGATTTCGACATTCCTTGTTCGATATTCGACATTGTGCTTGTTCTCGCATATACAAAGCAAGTGGCATTGAGCTAGCGCTCACGGCTCAGGTTTCATGAACCCAGTCTGGTGCTAGAAGCAACAATGTACGTGTCAGCATGAAGACCACCCTTTGCGGTTTGAGTAGACTATTCTGAATGAGCATTTGGACGGGACGATGGTCCCATCCTACGACAGGCATGCGTTACTTCGGAGTGAGGTGGAGGCAAAATGAGCACACTCGATCTATGGCAACTAATGGCTAACGTTGTAACGGTATTTGGTCTACCGCTTGCCATTTACACCTACGTATCAGGACAGCGCAAAGAGCGTGAGAACGAAGACGAAGAGGTGTATCAAATCCTCTCTGACGCGTACATCGACTTCATGAAGTTGGCGCTCGAACACTGTGATCTCAAGCTACGTACACGGTCTGCAACACCACACTTAAATGAAGATCAACGCGAGAAAATGCAGATTCTGTTCGAAATTTTGATCTCGCTATTTGAGCGAGCTTATTTGACAGCATACAACGAGAACATGACTCCTGAACAACGTCGTCGTTGGCATAGCTGGGATGATTTCATGCGAGAGTGGTGCCGGCGCGAAGACTTTCACAACTCACTTCCCGTTTTGCTTCAGGGCGAGGACATGGACTTTGCCGCCTACATTCGACAAATCGACGAAGAAGAGCGAGCTAAATGTGACGCGTCTGATTGAACAGCCTAGTCCGTAGGCGTCAAAGGTATTGACGCCACAACGGGTTAACGGCTATTCCCTTAGCGGATTCGCGAAAGGAATCATCATGCGTTTGCCCCGATACAATCGAAAGCAATGGAGTTCTGGCTACCGGTCCGTTTATTCGGCTCGTATTGCCCTGGTTCTTACCACTTGGATTTTAGTCCCTTTCGTTGCCGGCACAACTTTCGAGCTACACGGGATTGCCTTTGGCCAAATGGCTGATGGGGCAGTCGGTCAAAGTGCAGCTCAAGGCGTCAATCATTCAATCGCAACTCCCGGATACGCTACAGTCTCGTCATCAACTTCCTCTCCGACGCTAGATCGGGAATGGTACTACAACGGCTGGTCTGGCCCTGGGTATGTGCTCCTAAAGTCGGGGAATGTCTTACACGGCGACGTGATAACCCAAGGGAACGGTCTGCTTGTTAGGTTGGATGATACCGGCGAGATCAATCTAGGCAGCTCTAACATTGTTGCAGTGAAGGGATCGTTGATAGAACTCTATGACTATCAGGTGGCTCGTATTGTTCGATGGGAATCCGGCGACCATTGGAACCTAGCAAAGTGGTGCTTACGAAATGGACTCATGGATCAAGCGTACCATCATTACCTGGAATTAAAGTCTGCCGCCGGAAGCCACCCTTCATTCAAACGGATGGAAGCAGAAATCAAATCGGAATTGCTTCTAGACCCTGTGGTCAAGGAAGCACTTCGAGCTAGAGGCATTCAACAAATTTCGACAACTTCCGCAGCGCTCGCAAGTAGTCACGACACAACGAAACCAAGCTCTGAGCAAACCACGATCGAGGGGAGCACGCGGACAACAAAATCCGCCGTAGATACTTCTCATTTGGTTCTTGATCAGTACACCCAGGAGTTTTTTCGCCAACAAGTTTATCCGTTTTTAGTTTTAAAATGTGGACAGGCTGGTTGCCACGGCGGATCGGGACAGAGCGAATTCCAGATTACCCGTAGCGGCTCTCAAAGAAACCGCCGAACCAGCGACACAAGCCTTGCCGCAACCATCCAATATGTAGTCGATTCTAATTTTGAGCAGACGCACCTATTTGGCAAAGCCACAACCGCGCACGGCAACCGCAACAATGCGCCACTGGAAATGAATACTCCAGCAGATCGCGAGCTCGTCGAACGGCTCAGGTACTGGCACGCAGCACTCCATCGCAATACGTCTCGCCCGACCACTTCGCCGCAAGTTGCTGCCGCTGGCCGTCAGGTTCAAGAATACCCAAGACTGGCATCGAATGGAAACGCGACTCACGCTGCCCCGCCCCCAACGTCCATGTCGCCGTCCAATCCAACGCAAGTGTTCGTGGAACCAAACGCGTTGGTTCCGGAAGTGGGAAGTGGCCTACTCATGCTCGAGCGCGAGATCGCAAAGCTTGAAGCGATCGAAAAAGCAAGAAAAACCCGTGATTTACACGATCCTGCTGAATTCAACAAGCAATTTGGAACCAACCCATAAACGCAACGGGTTAGCATCTGCGGTTGGGAATACACTGGCATTTCCGACAAATTACCTCAGTCGGAATTACCAATCTGCAGCCCCAAGTAGCCTGTGACATCGGCTAGCGTTTTTCTGCATGAACCGTAGAATCTTCGATTCTCGATTTTCAATACCAAGAAAGCCCCTGAATTATGATGCGGACGCATACCTGCGGTCAACTTCGATCCAATGACATCGGCCAGAGCGTGACTCTTTGCGGCTGGGTTGATACTGTGCGAGACCACAGCGGAGCAATTTTCCTGGATCTTCGCGACCGTTATGGCGTGACACAAGTTGTCGTGCAACGAGAGAGTGGCGAAGAGACTCTCGAAATGGCAAAGAAGCTACGTGGCGAAGACGTTGTCAAGATCATCGGTACGGTAGCACCACGTTTGGAGGGTAAGACGAATCTCAAACTTGAGACAGGCGAGATTGAACTGCGAGCGACGTCGGTCGAAGTCCTCAACCGCGCTGCGACGCCTCCGTTCTTCCCTGACCAAGGCGAATTACCTGGCGAAGAGACTCGCCTGAAGTATCGCTACTTGGATCTTCGAAGGAAGTCGATGCAGAACACGCTGATTCTTCGCAGTCGCATCATCAAGGCCATGCGCGACTACTTTGAAGAACGTGATTTCATCGATGTGGAAACACCGATCCTTGGCAGAAGCACTCCGGAAGGGGCTCGTGATTACTTGGTGCCCAGTCGAGTGCATCGCAATCACTTCTTTGCGCTGCCTCAGTCGCCACAGTTGTACAAGCAAATCATGATGGTCGCTGGTTACGACCGGTATATTCAAATTGCACGATGCTTCCGAGACGAAGATCTTCGCGCCGATCGACAACCCGAGTTCACTCAAATGGACTTGGAAATGAGCTTTGTCAACAACGAAGACATTATCGGTATGATCGATGGTCTGATGGTTCAGTTAGCAAAAGACATTCTCGGTATCGAGCTGAAAACACCATTGCCTCGTATCACCTACGACGAAGCCATGCGACGATTCGGACACGATGCACCCGACCTTCGATACGGCATGGAAATTGTCGACCTGACATCGATTGCAAAAGAAACATCGTTCCGAGTCTTCCGGGCGACTGCGGATGAAGGCGGATTTGTTCGCGGCATCAAAGTCGACTCCCGAGCAGAAGAATTCTCAAGAAAGAGAATCGATGAACTGACCGAGATCGTGAAGAACGACTTTGGAGCGAAAGGGCTCGCGTGGTTCCGTGCCGAACCAGACGGATCTTTGTGGTCTCCGATCAGCAAGAACATCGAGCCACCGCAATTGGAAGCCATCAAACAAGCATTCGATGCCAAACCAGGCGATCTGATGTTCATCCTTGCTGACAGCTGGGAGATCACTTGCAAGGGACTTAACGGACTTCGTCGTCGATTGGCTGCCGAACTGAAGTTGTATGATCCGAAGACGATGAACTTCTCGTGGGTTGTCGAGTTCCCGATGTTTGAACGAGACAGTGAAGAAAACCGCTGGGTCGCAATGCACCATCCTTTTACGGCTCCTCGTGTCCAAGACATGCATCTTCTGGAAAGCGATCCCGGTGCGTGTCGAGCCCAAGCCTATGACCTGATCATCAATGGTTATGAGGCTGGCGGTGGAACGATTCGAATCCACGACAGCACCATTCAGCAGCAGGTCTTTAGCCTCCTAGGAATTACTCCTGATATCGCGAAGGACCGCTTCGGCTTCCTATTGGATGCATTGCAGTATGGTGCACCGCCTCACGGTGGTATCGCACTTGGTGTCGACCGGGTTGTGATGCTCTTCTCTGGGTTGGACAACATCCGAGACGTGATCGCATTCCCCAAAACACAACGAGCGATCGATATGATGACCGAAGCACCAGGCACAGTCGAAACCAAACAGCTTCGAGAACTGCATATTCAATTGAGCCATCCGCCCGAAATCAAAGCATAAGAGTATTGAGCATAACCCCACGTAGGTCAGTCTCTCCGAAACTGACGTCACACCACCCAAAGTAACAAATTGCAAAACGACTTCAGCAAAATTTAGCTGCCCCTCTGACTTCATTGTGTAACGGTTGGGAGTTAGGGCTTTGCATTTTATCTTGCTTGTTGCCTTGTAACGAATTTGATTGCAACGTAACGAAGCATTGAGTTATTATGCAAGAGTCGGCCAACACAATCTCTCTCGCTAAAATCTCCGGGAAGTGAAATGCAATGATGCTCTTGAAATCTATAGCTTTTGTGGTCTGTATCTCTCTTTGCTTTGAATCACCACTTAGCAAGTATGAGACGGCTGCAGCTAAGTGGGAACCGGAGATCGTCAAGCTTGAGCAGAGTGATCAATCGGAAGTCGCTGATGCTGATGACATTCTGTTTCTTGGAAGTTCGAGTATCCGACTCTGGAAGGAAATCGCTCAAGACATGGCACCGTGGTCGGTTGTCAGCCGAGGATATGGCGGAGCCAAGTACAGCGACCTAGCGATCTATGTAAATCGGCTTGTCGCAGCACATCACCCACGAGCAATTGTCATCTACGTAGGCAATGATATTACTGGTAAGTCGTCCGATAAAACGCCTGAAGAAATTGTTCAGCTAGTCGATCACATCACAACAACTATCCAGGCTAAGTTACCCGACGTGGATATCTTCTTTATTGGAATCACTCCGACTCCAGTCCGCTGGCAAGCCTGGCCTGCAACAAGTGCCGCAAACGTGGCAATCGCTGAGTATTGCAAACGTAAACCCACAACTCATTTTATCGCGACAGCGAAAGATTACTTGAACGAACAAGGTATGCCTCGCGAAGAGCTTTTTCTCAAAGATCGTCTTCATCAAAATACTGATGGATATGCTATCTGGAATAAAATCATTAAGCGTGAATTGGAAAACGCTCTGACCAACAAGCCAAAATGAGCGCGATTCAAATCGAAGTTCCGTCATCCGTAGACGAGATAGATATCTCTGATTATCTACGGTCCAATTGGACTCTTTATCGCCAAGCACTCAACGGCAGATCGAAAGATCACGACCCGCGGTCGGAAGTCGACACGAGTCGAATCACCGATGTCCAAGTCGATTCAGATCGAGCTGCGATTCGCTACGAAGTCGACTTTTGCATTCGACATGGTTGCCAAGACCGAGTCGATTCCGACACCCACCGCCGACAAATCACCGCGCGACGTGATGGCCGTTGCTTCGTATTTCAGTGCGACTCACCCGCAGAAACGCGATCCACCGACGAAGAATTTTGAAAAGAACAAACGGGAGGCTTAGTTGGGACACGGAAGGCACGGACGACACGGATTTTGATGTGATTATTCTGCGACCTATGAGGTAGCACAAAACGATCCCACGCCCCTTTCAAAGTCTTCTCCGTGTCGTCCGCGTCCTCCGTGTCCAATAGCAATCGCACATATGACAGATCTGCAAACAGGAAAACTTATAAGCCAAATCGATCGGATTTGATTGTTGAATGTCTGTTGAATGCAGTCCATAGGATTGATGTCTCAACCAAACCTTAAGAAACTCATAGCGAGCAAGGTTGCTGCCGACTTTCTGCCCGCGAATTACGCTAATGAACGCGAATAAATGCGGGCAAGAATGGGTAAGAGACGTGATTTAAATCCTCAATTCATTCGCGTAAATTCGCGGGCAAACAATAGCACGCAAAGTTGTCGCTCACGGATATTGTGCGTTTCCCGGAGTGTTCAATTCCCAGAATTAGCATGGTCCGGCGAATTAGCTGCCGACTGGGAACCCAATTGAGGCTTAGGATTCTACTGAGGATCTAGTTGACGTAGCACTTCAACGTCATGGCAAGTTCCATGATTTTCTTAGGCCCCATTGGATGCATAGTAGACCGGCGATGCAGATGAAGGCGAACCAGCTGTCGATGGGGCCGTCGCCTAGTCGGTAGGTTTGGACGATATCGATCGTTGCCGATTCTCGGATGGTCTTGATCGCGTCGACGATCTCGCTGGCCGACTCGGGAGCTACGATGCGACCGCCGGCGTTTTGGTTAAGAGTGGCAAGCTGATTAATCAACGGCCAATCGGGAGCGGATTGAATTTTTTCAAGCGCCATATCGACTACTACGAATGGAAGTCGGGCTTCCGCGGGTTGTCCGTTGCCATCGTTGTAGCGTGCGATCAGTTCGTAACGACCTGCTTCGCCAAGCGAGTTGAGCTTTCCGATCAGACGATTCTCGCCATCCTTGGATGGAACAAGCGGGCCTAAGTCCTGACCATCGCGACTCCATCGAATCTGAATATCCTTGGGCATGGATCGACCATCCGCGCCAGGCGTCCAGATGATCGAGTAGTCAGTTGCATCGCCAAGAGAAAATGTGCGTCGAGGCATCTCGATCTGGAGGCCTTCCACGGGCGGGCGGCGGCGCATGGTCCAGAGGACCGCTTGCCTCCAAAACTGTCGATGCACATCCGATTTACCTTGTCGCCACCATAGATAAGAGGAGTCGAAAGCGATTGAAAGAACGCGTCCGCTTCCAGATTCTCCACTAACGATAAGTGGATCATCAGCTTGGCTTTGTGCGATCCACTGCACGCCAGGTCGTTCTGCAAGTCCGTTCCACCGATTTGCTCCAATCAACGGCTTGACTTCCTTCCATCGATTCAGCGCGTTATCACCCAGCATTACCACCGGATGTTCAGCTCGAGGTATTAGCTGCAACGGACCGTCAATCTGTCCAGCTTTATTGTCGGGTTGTCCGAACTTCTGACGCCATGCCGAATTCAGTTTGACCGGAAGAACTTCAGCTAATTTCGTATCCGCGTATCCGCCGCTTGAATAAGCATGAAACCCACCCAATGTAATCAAGCCTGCACCACGTTGAATAAGCTCCACCAGCAGCCTCAGATTCTCAGGTCCCAACGCATCCGAATCCAAATCGCCTAAGATCACGCAATCATAGGTATCGCCCGTTAACTGAGGCTCCAGAGGAAGCGGCCAACGTTTTCGAGCCGCCTCGGGAGCCCAGAGAAAATCGATTTTCAGATCGGGGCTATCAGACAGCGCGCGCCGAATAAACTGCTGCTCTTGTCTGGGGGCACCTTCCAAGTACAAGACTCTTGAGCCTTGATCACGAACGTTGATAAAGCAGGTTTGCTCGTTATTTAAGAGCGTCGCTTCCCCTTCGACACCTTCGGCTTTGATGACGACTTGGTAAAGTCCTTTCTCCGGTGCAACGATTGGTAAACTGAATGGAATGGTTTGATCAGCACTCGTTGCGGCGACGATTACTTGATTGAGTACTGTAGGCTTCTTGCCGGACTCAGAGCCGCTTGGAATCATGAGTGCTTCGATCTTCAGCTCTCGATTTTGGAGCCCTGTCGCACGAAGAGTGCCTCGTACTGCGACCGTATTCTTTGCAAAGGCTTCCAACTGATCCGGGACACCTTCAATCGATTGATCACGAGTCATATCAGATCCACTGCGTGGCCCGATACCGACTATGAAGAGAGGAATGTCCAGTTGCGTGAGACTGCGAACCGCCTGTTGGGCTTTAGACGTATCCGCGCGAACGGTTTGAGCTCCGTCTCCCATCCAAATCACTGACAATAGCGGTGGATCCGACGGAGTTTCAAGGATCTGCGATAACCCACGTCCCACATCGGTTACGGTTCCTTCAGGCTTGCGTGGCATCGCGGCCCAAGTGTTTTCACTTCCCAACAATCCACCGTTAGTAGAGCTACCTTCCGAGTATATTGGGCTCAACCGAAGCATCTGTCGATCGTAACCATAGAGAGCCCAGGTCACTTCTTCGCCTAGCGAGCGTGATGCGGTCTGGATTGCGTCGACTGCTTGCTTTTGAATCTCCCAACGGCTCTTGTTATCAATGCCCGATGGTAGGTTCATGCTTGCAGAAGTATCGACAAGCACCGCGATTGAATGCGGTGTTTGACTCGTTCGTGTGAACGTTAATGCAGGTCTGAGCAATAGAAAACCGACTATCAGGATCATGGCGAGTCGGAGAAGCGAAAGTGTCGCCTTCTGCTTGAAAGTCAGCGCTCGATCAGAACCGATAAACCACCAAGCTGCAAGCATCGCAAGGATCAAGCCACCCGTAGCGAAATAGCTCCCGAACATCGGCTCCACTGTCCAATCAAGAACAGCAAGCAGATCAGAGACGCTTGGTAGGAGGCTTGGTCGAAATCCTATCATGAGTTCGTCCCCGAACTCCTAGAGAGAGTACTCGAAGCCCGTCCTACGGGATTCGACGAGTAGAAGCGATAAGACATCGCTTGTTCAGCAATGATCATCGCGACCATCAGCACGAGAAGAAACGGCGTAAGGTCCCGACCGAAGCGTGCTTCTCCGAGCGAGCTTTGAATCTCTTCGCGGTTTGAAACAATTGAAAAATTGTTAGCCCCCAAGATCGCGTTAAGTTGATCAGTGGAAACACGATCCAGGTTTACCGATTCGTCATCGAGTGAATAACTAAAGCTTCGTCGTGCTGGTTTCTCGGGTTGCATTCCTTTCAAGCGATAAGTTCCTGGAAGCTCGGCATAAGGAAAAAGCAAACGATCTTCGGATGCCTGAACTCGAATCACTTGACCATCTGGCGTAAACAAGTCGTATCGATCGGGAAATTGCTCCGTTGGGTTATTCAATACTGCTGGCTGCCCCAGAACGAAGTTTCTTTGCATCTGGTCGCCTGCGGCAAGATATCGTGCCGCTCCATAAATCAAACCAATTGTTGGCCATGCATCGTCGGCTGCCATTAATCGATTCCATAGTGATACGTTCAGAGACTCTGTTTGGGTCAATGGTGTAGTGACGACAAGCACTCTTCCTTTACCGATCGAATGCTCCGTGATTGCCGGGTGATTGCTCCCTGAAAACTTCGCAAGAGTCATGGCTTGCTGCTGAAGCGGATCAAGAACCCAATAGCGATAAACGGGAAATCGATTCCATGGAATAGCTGTGACTGCCGAATCAAAAACACTCCAGAGCGGGTGATTGGTAACAAGGCTTGAAAAATAATAGCTTGAATCGCTTACAGGTCGTCGCCACTGAACAGCGACTTTTCCAGGAAGCAATCGATGTATTGGCGAATCGTTCCAAACATCCGGGGAAGTGATACTTGGCCCCATCACTATCATCGCACCCGTTCCGTTTTGAATTGCCTTATGAATATCGTCAACGACTGTACCGGGTAGCTCGGGCGGGTCCACGAGAATCACGCTGGAATATGTACGCCAATCGACTTTCGCTAATTGGTTATAGGAGACCAAAACGGTTTGCGTGAGTGTCGGATCGATTGCAAGAGCGACAAGCCTTCCTTCGTCGTTGTTAGCGGTTCCGCTCGCAACGTTTACTGGAGAAACGATCAAGACCTTTCCAGAAGCTTGACCATCGATCGTAAAGGCAAGTTCGCTATCGATCGCAAGTGGATCAGGCCGAGCAATTCGTATCGATCCGTTCGTAGAGCCAGCCAGTACATCGCGAATAGCAAAGTCAACTCGAGCGGTTCCACCTCCTGCGACGTCGATTGTCTTGCGTTCTCGAAGAGTCGACTTGGGAGTTACTAGCTTTCCATCTCGGAGAATTGGTAAAGCATTATCACGTTCTTCGATCCAAAGTTCAGCATTGAGTTGCGTTTCAGGGGAACCGTTGGCAGACCTTATGATTGCAGAAACATTCACGGAACTTCCGGGCGTGACGCTTTGCTGACTGAGCGAAAGATCAGTCAATGACCAATTCTCGCGTTTGATAACGCCAACATCGATGACTTGAAGCAACACGGGATCGCCGGTGCTCGAATTGGGAGCAAGCATCGCTGCTAGGCCGCTAGTGAGCGTGGGTTGAGCATCGATCTTTTTCACCTCGGATGTGACGGAGTTTTCAAGTTCGTTGCTTGAACTGTCGACGCCGCTTTGCCAAGCATTTACTGAAAGATCCGTGATCACGTAGACTTCGCGTCGATTGAGTTTCGAAGCGCGTACTAGTTCGATGGCTGAACGAATTCTTTCGGGTAGATCGACTGTCTTACCAACAATCTTGATGGAGTCCAATTGGCGATTGGCGGTGGCTCGACCGGCTGTGAGGCGTTGCGATTGCGCGTTATGCAGGATTGCGATTTGGCTGTCCACCGGCAAACGATCCAGCAACCAACGAGCGGTATCCTTAGCCACGTCAAATCTTGTTTCGTTGGCGAATCGGTAGTCCATCGTTGGGCCATTATCGATGATGATGGCTGCAGCGATTGGCCCCACGGAAGCTTGTGTAGGAGCCGCCGACCCGGTCGCCGTTGCCAAGAGTCCCCAAACTACAACAATCGCCCAAAGGATTCCCGCTAATGTTGCGAGGCTTAATTTGACCGTAGGTGGATGATGCGAAGCGAATGAAACGATTGCGACTGCCGTCGCTAGTGCCGCGAGCGTTGCGACGATCCCAAGCGAGACAGTCGTAGCCAGCATCGCGCTGTGGACCCGCGGAGATGCAAGTGCAAGTGCTGCCAAAGCGATCATCGCCATGCGAAGCAGCAATAACAACCATCGTTTCACCGTCCATCCGCGTTGAGATTGCACCGCGGTTTGACGCACGAAACGGAGAGCGGGAAATAGAATCGGCTTGGGATCTTTGCGACCCAAAAGATGCAACAGCAATGGAATACTAGCTACAGAGATCCCAGCCAGAAGCGATACGTGTACGAAGTTCATCCGACCGCTCTTAGAAACGAGAACGCCTGCTCAGCAAATACTCCATCAACGCTTTATCATAAGGCATGGCCGTATGAAGAGGCACATAGTCTATCCGGCTTTGCATGCAACCAGTTTCCAGTTCGCTTCGAAACGCTTGAATTTTATTACGGTAGTCATCTCCAATTTCATCGGCGTTTACGGTTAACTTTTGCCGACTTTCAGGATCGTTTAACTGTACCACACCGGTGAACGGAAAGGTAACTTCCGCTTCGTCGAGTATATGAAATACGATCACATCATGACCACCGCCACGCAACATGCGAAGGCTTTGCAATGTCGGGGCGGGGTCTGCAAGCAAGTCGCTAAAGAGCATGATCAACGAGCGGTGCCGAAGCATCGACGCGAGCTGAAAGAGAGACGCGTGAAGATCCGTTTCGCCACTTGAATTTACGTGCAGCTTTGTCATTTGGCTGAGTATGGTCGCGAGCTGTCCACGTCGTGATCGCGGCGGCACACTGGACCGAATCTTCTTGTCAAACGTCACAAGCCCGACCGAGTCTTGCTGCATCAGCATGAGATAGGCCAGAGCTGCCGATAAACAAATCGAGTAATCAAACTTGGTGAGCTGTTGACGATAGGTGTAGTCCATCGACTGGCTCAGGTCCATCACGATATAGCCCGCGAGATTCGTCTCCGCTTCGAACTTTTTGATGTAGTATCGATCGGTCTTTGCGTAAGCAAGCCAATCGATGTTCTTGGGATCATCGCCCATTGTGTAACGACGGTGCTCGGAGAACTGGACCGAAAACCCATGTAGCGGGCTGGCGTGAAGGCCTTGCAAGAAACCGCGCACGATCATCTTGGCTCGCAAATCAAGCCGTTTGATTTGCGAAGCAAGTTCTGGTTTCAAGTACTGCTCAACAGCAACCATGTTCAACCAAAGGATTCAACCGCATAAACGGCTCATGAAGGTCGGTCAGAAAAAACACGCGTGTTTAGCGAATCGTTTACGCTACGCAGTCACGCTACTTTATCACGCTTTGTAAATCGGAAACCACTCAAACCGAACCGTTTCCGAATTTCGGAACGTCTGGTTCTTTCACTTCTTTTAACAATCGCAAGATGATTTTGTCGGTGGTCATTCCTTCCGATTGAGCTTGGAAGTTCGCACTCAGACGATGCCGTAAAACGGGGACCGCTATCTTGCGCACGTCTTCGATTGCAACGCTGAATCGTCCGTCCATCGCAGCCATAGCTTTGCCTGCCTGGATCAGGAATTGACCAGCTCTCGGACCGGCTCCCCAGTCGAGAAGCTCTTTCACGAACGCAGGAGATTTCTCGTCGGTGGGACGTGTTGCTCGAACAAGCGACGCGACGTACTTCACAACGTACTCGCTTACCGCGACACTGGTCACGAGTTTTTGGATGTTGAGTATGGCTCGGGCCGAGAGAACGCGGTTGATTTCTGGCCGCTCGTTTTTGGTGGTTGCCAGCAGGATCTGCTCCTCCTCGGAAGCGGTTGGATATCCGATCTTGATGTTGAACATAAATCTGTCCAGTTGCGCTTCGGGAAGCGGGTAGGTTCCCTCTTGTTCAATTGGATTCTGTGTAGCGATCGTAAAAAATGGATCGGGAAGTGAATAAGTAGTGCTTCCGACCGTTACCTCGCGTTCTTGCATAGCTTGAAGAAGTGCAGCTTGCGTCTTGGGAGGTGTTCTATTGATCTCGTCGGCTAGCAAAATGTTTGTGAAGATAGGTCCTTCGACAAACCGAAATTCCCGCTTGCCAGCGTCATTTTCGTCCAGGACGTTCGTTCCGGTGATATCCGAGGGCATCAGGTCGGGAGTGAACTGAATCCGCTTGAATCCGACGTCAAGAATCTTGGCGAGGCTGCTCACCATGAGCGTTTTCGCCAGACCTGGCACCCCCTCGAGCAAACAATGCCCGCGGGTAAAAATTGCGGCAAACAGTTGCTCAATGACTTCGGTTTGCCCGACAATCGCTTTCCCGAGCTCTTGCTCCATGTGGTCCCGATGTTCTCGAAACTCGCGGAGCAGGTCGCCAATGCTTTTCGGTTTTTGTACTGGTGGAATATTTGCCACTATGGCTCCGCTGTGTTTGCAACGATCCTCAAGCAAACGGTACGTACCTTTTGCGGGAAGGTTCGTCGGGTGGATTTGACGAAGTATACCATACTTCCGGTTGCCACTTCCAAATGGCACTTACTTTCGGTTAATGTTGAATATCGAACACCGAACAAGGAATGTCGAATTACGAAATAATGGATGATTTCGTTCTGAATTCGACATTGATTTCGATCTAGCAACCGCAAAGTGATTGCCATAAGGCCCTCCGGTGGAGTCATGATCGGCTTTTTCATTAACTCGTACTCGTGCTCGAATTGAATGCAATCCGATCGAGTACGATTACCGGCTTACGCCTGAGTACGAGTACGAGTACGAAAATACTTATATGGTTGATTTCCTAACCGGACTTGCTCTTCTAACGCGATCTGGCTGAGTTACGCAAATTGAATAATTGGCCAGCTGGACCTACCTTGCTACCTATCTATCCACAAACTATGCACTAGCTTATGCTTTCGGTTTCGACGTAAGTTGATTTCATTGTTCGAAGGATCGCGGAGGAGCTGGGATGGGCCAGTTTCTTTTTTACTACCAGAGACCAGAGCCAGCGACATGGGTTTTCATGTCGTCGTTTTTGATCATTGCGATTTTCTTCATGTTCCATCGGTTATGGAGCATACGAAATCTCGACATTTTTCTAATTCTGCTACTTACGCCTGGCCTGATGATGGTTTACGAGGGTCGCAAGTCCCGGAGCCAGGAAAGCGTCCAGGCGAATTCGCCCGTTACCGTCAAGCCTGTGAATAATGGTCTGCTGGGGACGACGGAAAACGCTGACGCGGCTCCTTCGCGTCCGCCGGACAAACCCGTTGATTCGAAAGTCGATTCGATAAAGCTCCAATTCTGGGGATTTGCTTGGCTGCTTACCATTTGTGGCTTGTGGTTAATTCGGCTGCTTTTGGACACAACCATGGTTAGGCGGCCTTTGCTTGAGCCGAATCTAAGTAGTGGCGGCATCATGTTTATCGGAGTTTCGCTATTCCTGTTTTTGATGGCGAATGTTGTCAACAGCCCTCCAGTTTTAGAAAGCCGCTCGGGTGGAAAGCCGGGTCCTGGTTACGAACTTCTGAAGCTTTTACCAGACATTCAAACCGCCCCGGATCCAGAGGCGATTGCCAAGCGATCGATGTTAATGGGAATGGTTGGATCAAACGACAAGAGTCAAGCTTCAACCACCGACGTGCATAGCGATGCAGAGATAGCGGCTATATCGAAAAGTGCCTCGAAGGACATCGTTGTCCAGTCGGCCGCCACCTCGATCACCATACCTTCCCCCAAACGAGTCAGGCTTTCGCGAATTTTTCTGGTCATTGCGAATCTAGTTTTGGTTCTCGCGATTGTGGCGGTTGGCTACTGGCATTTTGATAATTTTAAGACAGGTGTGGGAGTGGCAACTTTGTTTCTGCTATTGCCTTACACAGCACAAATGACGGGTAGAGTCGATCATTTGATACCGGGGGCACTGATTGCGGTGGCGATCGCACTGTACAGACAACCGATTGCATCCGGGATCATGCTGGGATTGGCATCAGGACTGGTTTTCTATCCGTTCTTTCTTTTTCCGCTTTGGATCAGTTTTTATTGGCAACGCGGTGCGTATCGATTTACGAGCGGTTTCTTGGGATCGATCATCGTTTTGGTGGTCGCGTTGGGGTTGGTGACAACCAGCGCATCGACGGCGACCGGTTTTGCCGATCGGCTTGGCCAAATGTTCGGCACGATCCCGTTCGCATTGAAGGACTTGGATGGAATATGGGGATTGGGTTGGCATCCGTATTTCCGAATTCCCGTAATGGTCGCTTTCGTATTGATTAGTTTTTCGTTTATCATGTGGCCGGCTCAAAAGAGCCTTGCAACGCTTTTAAGTTGCACTGCCGCATTGATGACGGCCGCTCAGTTTTGCTATGCCTATGGCGGTGGTTTGTACATGGCTTGGTTTATTCCGTGTGCGTTGTTAACGGTATACAGGCCAAATTTGGACGATTGTATTGCGTTGGAAGTCGTACGCGGCTTCGGCAGAAATCGAACCAAGCCCAGGTCGCAAGCGAATGAAGAGCCGAAGAATTATGCCGCGGCAAGCTAAAGCTGGTCCCTCGATTTGATTTCGGCTGTACGGACATTTGGCTCGGACAGCGCCTAGATTATTGATTCACAAGCACGATTTAAGTTAGCAGTAAGAACGGAAGACTTTCGGATATGTTAGAGAAAGATGTGTGGCCAATAGGTGTCTTTACCAGCATCGATGCAGGTTTAGGCGTACGCTTAGAAGTTGCAAGTGAATTGAAGATCCCGACCATTCAGCTACATGCTCCGATGCGAGAAGGACGTTCACCAGCACTGGCTGAAAAATTCATTCAATCGTTAGACGAACTCGGCATTAAATTGACTTGTGTCTTCGGTGGCTTCGAAGGCGAAAGCTACGAAGACATTCCAACAGTCGAACGCACGGTAGGGTTAGTACCCGCGGAAACACGAGCTTCACGACTCCAAGAAATGCGTGAGATCTCGGACTTCGCAAGGCTCTTGGGTTGCAATGTCATCGGTCTTCACTTAGGTGTGGTACCTCACGATCGACACTGCAAAGACTATCAAGAAATAGTCAACGTCACTCGGCAGCTTTGCGATCATGCTGCAACAAACGAGCAGGCCTTGCACCTAGAGACGGGACAAGAGACAGCGGAAGCGCTCCGCAACTTTATCGTCGATACACAACGTTCGAATCTGTTTATTAATTTTGATCCTGCCAACATGATCCTTTACGGTATGGGCAACCCTATCGAAGCTCTGGATGTTATCGGCGAGTATGTGCGGAGCGTGCATTGCAAGGATGGGCTTTGGAGTGACCAGCCCGGCGTAACCTGGGGTCGAGAAGTACCGCTAGGTGAAGGGGACGTTGGAATCGAAGCGTACTTAAACAAACTCAAGGAGATCGGCTACCGAGGTCCGTTGACAATCGAGCGAGAGATTCCTCAAGACCCGGTTCGACAAAAAGCCGAGATCCAACATGCAGCCGACCTGATCCACTCTTTGTCCGCGAAAATCTGGCGTTAGGATCCTATTACCAGCGACTCGTTAATACAGGAAGTATTCTCCGTGCCACACGCTCAGATTGGTCCGATCGCGGTTCACTATCCATCGAGATTGGAAACGAACCTCGAACTCCATGCTGCATTCCCCGATTGGGATATTCCGCTTATCGAGGAAAAGACAGGAATCGCTCAGCGGCATATCGCTGAACCTGGCGAGACTGCTTCGGACTTGGCATACCACGCGGCAACCAAGTTATTCAACGCTTATTCGATTGATCCGGCAACGATCGATTACATCATGCTTTGCACGCAAACGCCGGATTATCCTCTACCCACCACGGCATGCCTGCTCCAACATCGACTCAAGATCCCTACACGTTCTGGTGCGATCGATTTTAATCTCGGTTGTTCCGGATTTGTTTATGGGCTTTCACTTGCCGAGGGATTAATCTGCAGCGGACAAGCTAAACGGATTTTATTGTTAACAGCCGAAACTTATTCTAAATACATCGATGCGGAGGATCGTTCCCTGCGTACGATCTTTGGCGATGCAGCTGCGGCAACTTTGATTGAAGCTGGAAATGCCCCAACATTGACCGGTTTCCGTTTTGGAACAGACGGCTCGGGAGCAGACACGCTGCTAGTTGCCGATGGCGGGGCGAGGGAGCCTAGCCAAGCAATCAAGCCACGTCACCGAAAGCGTTGGAAGAGCCGACTTTACATGGACGGCCCCAGCCTAATCAGCTTCACAGTCACAGCTGTTCCGCAGCTTGTCCGCGAAATGCTTTCGGATGCAAACATGACCATCGACCAGATTGATTTTTTCCTAATGCATCAAGCCACCGACAAAATGCTCAGCCAACTCCGTATTGCTTTGGAAGTATCCGACGATCGGCTCCCAATAAGGCTGCGCAACTGCGGAAACACCGTCTCATCAACACTTCCAATACTGATTCACGATATGCGCGAATCGGGTGAACTCGTACCCGGCAAACAAAACATCATGGTCGGTTTCGGCGTCGGTTGGTCTTGGGCCGGCTGTCTGTGGCGCTGTTAGGCTAGGTTTTGTTTCTAAAGTTGATTTCAAGTAGCTGCGTCACTCCGAGACGCAGGAATCTCGCATCTCGCATCTTGGAGAGACGCGACTGCGTGCTTAGAAACAACCCATTCTGCTACCGAAAGAATTAGGCCGATCTTTGGACCGAATTGTTTGGTCCCGAGACTCTCGTTTAGCCACAACATCACGATTCGTTTATAGTTACAATATCGAAGACAGTGAAAGTCATACGCACATCTCACTGTACCCCTCGCCACTTGTTTCTGCGGAACAACTTATTGCGCGGAGCGATGGTATGGGAATGTCTTCTGATTTTGAAATTGAAATATTTGCTTCGGGCCAGCATCGATGTCCTTCGTCTGTAATGACTGTTGGCACTGAGTTAGCCCTAGTTTTATAGATTCCTTTGTTGTCGGAGTGAGCTTAATGCGTTGGGAAGATCGTGAAGAAAGCCAAAATGTCGAAGATCGACGTGGCATGCCTGCTGCCGGAGGGATGGTCATGGGAGGCGGTATCGGCATGCTGGTAATGCTGCTCTTGGCGATGATTCTAGGAATAAACCCTAAGCAGCTCATGGAGCAACCTGGCTTTCAACAAGGAGCTCCAGCACAATCAGCGGGGCTCGACCCGGCTCGTGAGAAAGCAGAAGCTCCGATTCGAAAGTTTGTTGGAGTCGTTTTTCGTGATACCGAGGATGTCTGGGCGAAGCTGTTTCGTGAACAGTTAGGGCGAACTTATCAAAAACCCAAGCTTGTTGTTTTTACCGACCAAGTGCGATCGGCGTGCGGAATGGCGAGTTCGGCAGCAGGGCCGTTTTACTGTCCAGGAGACAGCAACGTTTATCTGGACTTTGCATTTTTTGAAGAGCTTCAGCAAAAGTTCAAAGCAAACGGAGAATTCGCGATGGCTTACGTGATCGCTCACGAAGTTGGACATCACGTTCAGAATCTTCTTGGCCTAACAGAACAAGTAAGCCGTATGCAGCGCCAAGCGAGCCCGGCGCAAGGCAATCAACTGAGCGTACGCCTAGAACTCCAAGCAGATTTTCTTGCAGGAGTTTGGTCGCATCATCTTCAAAAAACGAAAGGCGTTTTAGAGGAAGGCGATTTAGAGGATGCCCTCAACGCGGCAACTCGGATTGGTGACGATGTCCTTCAAAAACAAATGCAAGGATACGTTAGGCCCGAGTCATTCACACACGGAACCGCATCACAACGCAAGAAATGGCTCCGCGAAGGGATCATTTCAGGTGACTTGAACCGAATGATGGAACTCTTCGAAATCGATTACAACAAGCTTTAGCAACGAAGAGGCCGCTCTTCCCCAAGTCTTTCTCTCCCCCCTCGATACGACAATAGAATTTGGAGTTATGAACATGCGATACTTATTTGTTACCGGATTGGCACTTTCACTCGGAATGATGGTTGCGACAAACGCACCCGCGCAAGAGGCAACGAAGCCCGCTGCCAGTGGTACAAGCCAAGTCCTTTTCAACGGAAAAGATCTGACGGGTTGGAGTGGAGATCCGCGACTTTGGTCTGTTCGTGATGGCATCATCCACGGTGAAACAACTGTGGAAAACGCCGCCAAAGGAAATACGTTCTTGATTTGGCAAGGTGGAAAGCTAAAGGATTTCGAACTTGAAGTCACCTTTCGATGCAATGCAACGAACAACTCAGGGATTCAATATCGGTCCAAGCATATCACCGACACCAGCGCTAAAAATGAATGGGTTGTTCGTGGCTATCAACACGAACTAAGAAACGAGAACAAATTCCCGAACGTTTCCAGCTTCATTTATGACGAAGGTGGAAAACGTGGACGCATCTGTGCAACCGGAGAAAAGGCTGTGTGGAACGAAAGTGGCAAACAATCCGTCGAGCAGTTCATGGACGAAGCAGCCTTCCAGAAAGTAATGAAAGTCGATGATTGGAATCAGGTAAAGATCGTTGCTAAGGGGAACCATATTCAACACTTCTTAAACGGCCAGCTAGTGCTCGATTTTACAGACAACGAACCCAAGCTCACTCTACTCGACGGCATAATCGCCCTTCAATTGCATGCCGGCAAACCTATGTGGGCCGAATTCAAGGATATTCGCCTAACAACGTTGAACTAGTGCTGAAGCACTGTTTATTTCGAGGAAGCGGAATTCGTAAGAATTCCGAAATCGCTGGAAAAAGCGTTTGGACTACGGTCTTCAGATGTCTTACGACATCTGCTACGGGCCCGCCTTAAGTCTGTGACGAAACGCCGTCGATACCGCGTCTCTAAGATCTCCTGCGACGCGTCCGTTTGCTCCATGGACGGCGTTTTGCCTCAGGACTTTTCTCGTCGCTTGCCGCGAATGTAGGCAGAGGAAGACTCTCAATGACAGATTGCAAGTCCTCACTGGACCATGTACCTCGTCGCTTTGATTCGGAGCGAAAAATGGGTAACCCTTTTTCAATCGCGATTGATTCCCTTCGTGATCTCCCATACGGATCGATTTTGCCGTCATCTTCCCACGGTGATTCGCGTTCGGTCCAGTCGAAGATCTTAGGCACAACGGATTGCAAGTACTTCCAATAAGCGACGTTATCGGTTTGCAAATAAAGCTTTCCATCGGCTTGCAACACGCGATGAACAATCCCGAGAAAATCAGGTGTTAGTAATCTCAGCTTACGGTCATGTGGGGAGTGATATGGCTGCGGATGATAGATATGGATCTCCGATATCGACTCCGGTGCAACGTAGTGTTCTAAAAACTGAAACGCACCACACACAGCAAATCGTGCATTATGAAGTCCCCTTTGATTACCTCGTCTCGTTGCATACCGAATCACCATGGGGAGTATGTCTAAGCCAAGATGATCGACGTCACGCCGACGAACTGCGGAGGAAAGAACAAATCGTCCGTTTCCACATCCTAAGTCCAGGACAAGAGGTGCGCTGCGACCAAAAATAGCCTGGAAGTCTAGTGGTCCTTGCAGGGGCAGCTTTTTAATCGCCGTTTTTGCCCATTGTTCGGCCGGAAGAATTTTCCCAGGCACAGGAATCCCCATTTCGTATTCGATTCCATCTTGGATGGAATTGCCTATCGAACTGCTGGGTGGCTGAGCGTCAGAATCGGATCGTTGCTTCGGATGCATGGATGCCTGGTGGTGATTTTCTTTAAAACGGTATCGCAGAGGCAGGAGAGATTTTGGCCGGCCGAGATTCGACTGGATAGAGTCTAACCGGTTCGCGGGCAACTGTCTGAAAAATGTAGACCGAGGTGCTACCGCATGGAAGAATTCGCTACAATTTGTCTGGCCTTGCCCGCTTTGATTCATTTCCCACCTTACTGAGTTCTCAAATGCTAAGAATTTTGAAGCCCTATACACAAGTTCGCTCAGCTGTCGCCGCAGCCATTTTTTCGCTTCCGTTTGCCGCTTGTAGCCTCGGCGACACGACCGATTGGCCACAATGGAACGGCCCTCTTCGCGACGGCCATGCGGCGGGACAAAAGCTTCTTGAAAAATGGCCTGAAGGGGGCCCCAAGCTGTTGTGGACGTTCAAGAACGCAGGTTCTGGGTATTCCTCAAGCAGTATCGCAGACGGAAAGCTCTACTCAATTGGTGCTACTGGTAGCGATTGCAACGTGTTTTGCCTGGACGCAAAAACGGGCGAACAACTCTGGTCTCAAAAGATTGATCGCGCTTCGGTAGACGGCGACTATTTACACGGATGGGGAGGTGGTCCAAGAAGCGCTCCGACAGTGCACAATGGTAAGGTTTTTGCCCTGAGCGACCTTGGAACTCTTGCTGCACTGGATGCAAAATCTGGCAAGGTCGACTGGAGCGTAAATCTAGTTGCCGATTTCGGCGGCAAGGTTCCAAAGTGGGGTTACAGCGAATCTCCGTTGATCGACGGAGACCGAGTCATTGTTACCCCAGGAGGAACGAACTTTCTCGTGGGGCTGGACATTAATACCGGCAATAAGATCTTCTCGAGCGATTCCATCGATGCGCCCGCGCACTACGTTTCGGTTGTGAAATCCAACTTCCAAGGAAAACCGGTCTACGTCACCGCCAGCCAACCTGGCCTTCTGGGAATCGACGCAGTGTCGGGTAAGAAGTTGTTTGAAAATGCCGCAACAGGCAATCCAACTGCCGTTATTCCAACTCCAATCGTTGCAGGCGATATGGTTTACCATACTTCGGCGTACGGTGCGGGGAACGTTTTGGTACGTGTTGAAGCTGACGGTAATGGCCTAAGTGCAAAGCAGATCTATCACGAGAAGGCGAAGTCGATGGAAAATCATCACGGAGGTGTAGTACTTCTAGATGGCGTCATCTACGGCTTTTCGAAAGCAGATGGTGGAGTCTGGATGGCACAAGACTTGGAGTCCGGAAAAGTTCTTTGGAGTCAAAAGGTCGGACGTAATGCAAGTGGTTCCATCGCTTTAGCGGATGGTTTGCTCTACTGCTACAGCGATAAGGAAGGGAAGTGTATTCTCGCCGAGCCCAATCGCGACGGTTGGAAACCACGCGGAGAATTCGCGCTTCCCGAGCAAACGTCGACCGACAGAGGTAAGGGAGCGATCTGGGCACACCCAGTTATTGCCAACCAAAAGCTGTTCATTCGCGATCAAGAGCTGATCTACGCTTACGATTTGGCGAACTGACCGGCTTTCGCTGATTAAAGTGTCTTCAACGCGATGATCGTCCAAATTTACCTGATCGATCCGGTGCGCACTCAATTCTAGTATGCGTCCGCGTTTGTTGACATTTCAGTCGGTTTCTAAATAACCGTTGACGATACGTTGGATGGAAATGCTTTGTATCTCGTTAGCACCAGGGATTCGGTGCTAACGAAAGTACAGTAGCAGACGAGCATTTCATCGAGTGAAAAAATCGAATACAGGATGGAACGGTTATGCGTAATTTTCATGTAGCACGTCAATATGCAGTCGCTTCAACGATCGCCGCTTTGGGACTAGTCTTCTCAGCAAGCACAGTACAAGCACAGTGCTCGTCTGGGAATTGCGGCAACGTTGGTGTAGCCGATGCCCATGGCGGTTACGGAACAGTCGCATACGGACACGCAAGCATGATGACCAACTCGCCGACCTCAGGCGACCAATGGGGACATCGGCACGCTCAGCCTTTATTCGACAACTACTTCACGCAAGGCTATGCGAATCAGGCAGAAGCGGCTCTGTACATTTCGCCGGTCGGCGTACCAGGTTGGGTTGGTCATACGTACAACACCTACCAACCACTGTACCCGCACCACTTTTTGTATCAGCACAAGGATCGATATCACTCCTACTACGACCAGGGATTCGGTTTGAATAGGACAAAAGCGCATTACATTGCGCCGCCAGTGAAATCAGCCTACCAATACGTCCACCGGAAGTTAGAAATCCCCAGATAGCGAACACTAGTTAAACAGCCAATCGGATCCCAAACTCATGAAAAAATTGATCATCTCCGCAGCTCTCGTCCTCGTCAGCGCGGTAACCGCCCTCCATTCATCAGACTGTCACGCCTTCGGTCCCGGTCGCAATGTTGGGGCAGGTCGAGGCTTCTCGCAAGGAGATGCGGTCTATTGGGCTTCTCATTCCACTTGGGGAGATTATTGGGCTAGGAATCAGGCGATGCAGAAGCCTTGGCACGGGGATTTTTACTACCTTCGTACTGGCCAACCGACCGCGTTGATTGTTCCGCCGACCATCACGATGCAGCAAAACTACTCCTGGGGAGTATCTCAAAACACGATGACTCCGGTTTACCATCAGTTTGGTCAAGGCCCGTCCAACGGCGGTAGCGGCGGACAATTCAAAGCAACCCCGCATTGGCCAAGCCATACCGATCAATTTGGAATCTATCCGGTTCGGGGACCTTGGTAGATCCGCTTCCTTTCTCAGCGTCGCTGATGACATCTCTCATTGCTTAACGACTCTCTCGAACGCAAGAAATGCGTATTCTGGAGAGTCGTTTCTGCTTTCTGAAAGTCCAAACTGCATGCATTTTGGATAGCCTGATCAAAAATGGGCCATACATAAAATTGGGCGATGCATTACAATCTTTCGTGTCTTGAAATCTGACTAGGATTGTAACGGAAGAATTTTATGTATCAGCGATCGAGCCAATTCGCAGCACTGGTTGTCACTCTTTTGGCTACCACGGTGCTATCTCCAAATAGAACGAAAGCAGACGAAGCAAATATGCCTGAGAAGATTCGGTCCATCGAAGGGATCACGGAGTATCGACTAGCGAATGGCCTTCAGGTTCT
>JAIYDQ010000035.1 GCA_027487375.1 Planctomycetaceae bacterium | reverse complement strand
GCCGAGGCGAGCACTTCAACGGCAAGGTCTAGGGACTGACGATCGACCCCTTCGCGATAAACGCTAAACGCGCCCATCGTCGTCATGGCGACTTGCATCAGAGAAGATTGCTGGAATAAATGCCAGCTAGCCATCGCATACATCGGAGTATCTGCGGCTCGTGAGATCCATCCCATGACCATTGGATCCGCGTAGCGGCAGTGGTTGGGTGTTACGAGTATTCCGTGCCCTTGACGAAGCGATTCGCGAAAATGGTCAATTCCTCGTAGTTCGTAGGAGACAACACCTTCGACTTTTCGCAGGTAGTAGTCGACAAGTCCGAGCTTTAGTATCGTTTGCTGAAGCCAAGTTCCTCGACGAGGAGGAATAAACTTGTAGGGCTTTTCGATGATAATTTGCTGCATAATCTTCGGCCGCTAACGGTTACGCGAAACTTAGGAAGTGCTTGAATTTAAGTTGCGTAACCCCGCGGGTGACTTTGGTGCCATCGCCATGCAGTCTCCACGATCGTCTCTATCGACGTATATTTCGGCTTCCAGTTAAGGGTCTTCTGTGCGAGCGAGGAGTCCGCGATCAAGCAAGCTGGATCGCCATCGCGTCGAGGTCCAACTTTGGTTGGTATCGGATGCCCAGTCACTTTGCGGCATGCTTGAATAACCTCCATTACGCTTGTCCCTTGACCTGTCCCAAGATTCATTTGAAGGTTGGACCCGGGTGCAAGAAGCTTCAGTGCAGCTAAGTGCGCAGATCCAAGATCATTGACGTGAATGTAATCTCGTACGCAAGTTCCGTCGCTTGTCGGATAGTCCTCTCCAAAGACAGAGATGTACTCGCGTTGTCCGAGTGCGACTTGGAGAACAATCGGAATGATGTGCGACTCTGGGTCATGGTCTTCACCGATGGTGCCATCGTCGGCAGCACCGGCGGCGTTGAAGTAACGGAGAGCGGCTACTCCAAATCCGTAAGCTCTTGCGTAGTCCGACAACGCGTGCTCGATCACAAGCTTGGTAAACCCGTACGGGTTGATTGGATTCTGAGGAGTAGATTCTGCGATTGGAATTTTTTCAGGTTGGCCATATGTCGCAGTAGTGCTTGAAAACACGAATCGCCAAACGCCAGCCGCTCGCATGGCTTCTAGTAGGTCGAGTGTGGCTGAGACGTTGTTTTGATAATAGATCGCCGGATGCTGCATTGATTCGCCAACCAGTGCGTAGGCCGCAAAATGCATAACCGCTTCAATCTCCTTGTCCCTCATAACCTGCATCAAAAGGCTTCGATCGGAAAGATTTCCCTCAATTAGTCGGCCTGCAGGGACTGATTCGCGATGTCCTCGGGAAAGATTGTCGTAGACCCAAACGTCATGTCCTTCTGCCAAGAGGAGCTTCACTGTGTGGGAGCCCACATAACCAGCACCACCAACAACCAATATCTTCATCAGATGAGACTCCACAGAGAACACGATTATTTCGAGCCAGTCTTTGCCTTACACTGGTAGCCAGATTTTAGTCACATAGCCCGCTTCATAATAGGGCAGCCAACTCCCGAATATTCTTGCGTAGCCCGTGATGTGTGAAAAATACAAAGAAATCGTTCGACCCTAATTCGCTGAAATTGAATTTGTATGGCTGTCAGTAAGCTAAAAAAACTCCGGACGGTTGCTGCGGTCGATCCTACGCCGCAAGAGACGATGTCTGGCTGGATCGAGCGCTACACGAACTATCTTCGAAGCGAATGCCACTTGGCAGACAATACAGTCCAAGCCTACACACGTGACTTGGTTCATATGAAAGAGTGGCTTGCTGGACGGTCTCCGACGACGATGACGATTCGTGATCTTTCTGTTTTCATCTCGTTTTTGAAGGATCGAAAGCTGGCTCCTTCAAGCATCTCGCGACATGTCGTGGCTGTCCGAATGTTCTACAAGTTCCTTCAGCTTGAGGGGGCCGTAACAGACAATCCGGGGGAGCTTCTTGCAACGCAAAAAATGTGGCAGCGCATTCCGAAGGTGCTGACCACAGGTGCAATCGATCGATTTCTTTGTGCACCAAAAAAGTGGGAGCCATTGTCGTTGCGAGATCGTGCTATTCTCGAATTGATGTACGCTACAGGTTGTCGTGTGAGTGAAGTGAGCAACATGACTCTGAACAACTTGCGAATGGACGAGAGCTACTGCCTTGCGGACGGAAAGGGAAGTAAACAGCGTGTGGTTCCACTTGGACAGCGGGCTATTGAGGCGTTGCGAGCCTACCTGACCGAGCTACGGCCGCAACTGGCACGCGGGAAAGACTCACTTGCTGTTCCCTGGGTTCTTCTCTCGAGATCTGGGAAGCGACTGCGTCGAGAAGCCATCTGGGAACTGATAAAGCGTTACGCACTTCGCGCCGGAATCGATCCAAATGTTTCCCCTCACACCTTGAGGCACTCTTTCGCAACGCATTTGCTTGCCGGAGGAGCCGATCTTCGATTGATCCAAGAGATGCTAGGTCACGCAAGCATCGCGACAACGCAAATCTACACTCAAGTAGATAACTCGCGACTCAAGAAGATTCATAGCCAGTATCATCCAAGGGCTTAGAAGCCGTGCGGCTTAGTGTTGAGCTGCAGGGTATCAATCATGAGTGCATGGGCGGCTCTTTCGCGAAACAACGAATGATTAATCATTGATGTGCTGGCTTGATTCGTTGATTTCGAAGCGCTGATATGTGAAGCAGCCGAATTGCCTGACCTTGCACAAATCGTTGATCTGCGGCACATTTGGTTTCCTAATTGGACAGCGCCACTTTGCGCTGGAGTCCAGGCTTTAGCCGTTTTTTGGAGCATCCAAGGTGCTCAGCGCCTTAAGGCTGTACTCCAGCAGAATTGCGATTGTTTGTCAGGTTCAAAGTGGCGATGTCCGACTAAGCAACCAGTATTAACTTGAATTCTTCATGAACACACATCAATCAATCGCGTTTCTCGGCATGGGCTTAATGGGCGTTCCGATGGCCCAAAATCTACTTAAGGCAGGCTTCAAAGTCGCTTGTTACAATCGAACTGCATCCAAGACGGCCCCAGTCGTCGAGTCGGGAGGCCATGCATGCGTGTCGCCCAAAGAAGCTGCCGAGGGGGCCGACGTTGTGATCTCCTGCGTTACGAACGGGCCGGATGTTGAGAATGTTATCTTCGGCGAGGCAGGGGCAATCCATGGGGCAAAATCCAACACGATATTTGTTGACATGAGCACAATCGCGCCTGCCATGTCGATAGAGATTGGTACGCGCTTGAAGGAGAAAGGGTTTCGATTTGTCGAGGCACCGGTTACGGGTGGGACTGTCGGAGCTCAAAAAGGCACCTTGAGCATTCTTGCGGGTGGCTCCGAAGAAGACTTTCTTGAACTGCAGCCCATATTTGCTGCAATGGGAAAGAACATCACGCGATGCGGTCCTTGGGGAGCAGGGCAGGGGGTCAAGCTTTGTAACCAGATCATGGGGGCGATGAACCTGTTGGGGGTTTGTGAAGCTTTCTCGCTTGCACGTGGCTTGAACATCGACCCGACGCTTATTGAAAAAGCCCTCAACGCTGGGGCGGCGTCCAGTTGGGCGCTTCTGAATCTTGCTCCAAAAATCGCAGCCGGTGATTGGGCCCCTGGCTTTATGGTCGACACGCAACAGAAGGACATGAAACTGGTCCTGGAAGCAGCTGAACAGGTTCAAGCGGTTCTTCCCGGTTCAGCTTTGGTCTCACAGCTTTGGCGATCTGCTCAAGCACATGGAGATGGGGCGGATGGTATTCACGCATTAGATAAGGTTCTTCAAAGGCTTTCCCGTCCCAAGTAGCGGTGTCTCTCCGAGACACCGATCGCACACGAGAGCCTCACGCTTAAAAGTCCAGAAGGTCTGCGTTTTCTTACTTGTCCTCAGGCGTAAGACGGTATTCGTACTCGCGCTCGATGGGCTTGGCATCGATTCGTGTACGAGAACGAGTACCACTTCATTGAATACGATTACGATTTACTGGGAATGCTAATCGGGACTCTTTCACAAGTCTGCGGAGAGACTTGGCTACGTGTGCAAGTCTGCGGAGAGACTTGGCTACTTGCTTTGACGCTTTTCATTGGCTTGCTACACTCAGCATTTTACGCTTTTAGAAAAGATTGATTTACATCATGAATGAATCGAATCGTCCTGTTGCGTTGATTACCGGTTCTGGTACTGGAGTTGGACGAGCTTGTGCTTTGCAATTTGCCAAGCGAGGGTTCGACGTTGTTGTGAATTATTCTCGTAGCGAAGCTGACGCCAAACAAACTGCGCAGGAAGTCGAATCATTGGGTGTTCGGGCGCTCGTCATTTGTTGTGACGTATCGAATGACTTGGCCGTGAGAGCCATGTTGGGAGAAGTCGAGAAGACCTTTGGGCGATTAGACGTCTTGGTTAACAACGCCGCTACGACAAAGTTTATTCCTTATGCGGACATGGAAAGTCTCACTGAAGAACTTTGGGATCGCATATTCGCGGTCAATCTCAAGGGGGCTTTTTTTGTAACTCGAGCTGCGGCAGATCTTCTTAGGGCAGGGGAGGGCGGTTCTGTCGTCAACATCACTTCAGTCGCAGCAACAACAGGGACGGGGTCTTCGATTGCTTATTGTGCATCCAAGGCGGGTTTGAACACGATGACCAAATCATTTGCTAAGTCATTGGCGCCGAAGGTTCGAGTCAATGCAGTTTGCCCCGGACCGATTGATACCCGATGGATCAAAGAAGGAGCCCCAAGCTTAGATCTCGGGAAAATGGTAGCGGGTTATCCTCTTCCTAAGGCTTCCCAACCAGACGATATCGCGGATGCTGTGATCTTTCTGGCGATCGGAACGACGATGGCAACCGGTCAGCTCTTGACGATCGATGGTGGTCAGACACTGTAAAAACACATGACCGACTCGGGGATTAGTTGCACAGCGCCACCTTGCGCTGGAGTTCAGACTTTAGCCGCTTTTGGAGCATCCAAGGTGCTCTGCGTCTAAATGCTGTACTCCAGCAGAGTCGTGATAGTTTGTCAGATTCAAAGTGCGCTAACGAATTAGATTCGCACTAAAAGTTGCCGGCGATCATTGCGAAGATGATGAGCAAGATCGCGATAAAGATAACCCCGAAAGCAATTGAAACTTTCGTGTACGAAATTGGTGCAGCCCCATGAACTTCGCCGGTTTGGCCATTGAGCAAGACGCGATAGGGTACCTTTTTGTAGTGGTAAACCAAAATCCACATCGGTAACAGGTAAGGCTCGCTTCGAAGGTCTCCAAGCATCACGTTGACGTGCATGTTTCGAATGCTTCCTCGCACGAATTGCGAGCTGGCATCGGCTTCCAGTTGCTCAAATCGTGCGACCGCGATGGGGCGAGCTTCTTTTCTGGGCAAACGAAATTCTTCGACGATAACGTTGGTAAGGTTGATGCTTTCCGGAGGGATGGCTTTTGAAAGATCGAATGGTTGGATGGCTTGGACTTCGTTGACCGATAGGATTCCGCTAGCAGGAACGATAACTCCGCTATAAGAATTCTTTTGAGAACCAGAGACCGGATACCAGCTTGCACGTGCACCGAAAGGTGGTGGCGAAGCGTCCGCGCTCCACTCGGTTTGTGTTGTTGCAGAAAACACCCAGAAGGGAACGAACACTTGTTTCACGTCGGCCAGCACTGAAGCCGTTGCTGTATCGTCGGGGCGCCAGAAACCTTGCGATAACCACTGCTTTAAAACGCCTTCTATTTCATGTCGGTCGATGTCAAACGGAACGATTCCGGTTGGCTTCAAAGTTCTCGCATTCTTGCGAGCAGTCATTGATGAGGAACCGCAGAATGGGCATCGCAAAGATTTGGCAGAGGCGTCATAGGACATCGACGCCCCGCAGCCCTCGCAAGCAAACGAATAGACAGATGCTTGCTGAACGACCGTCGTCGTTTGCCCATTGTTTTCGTCCGAGTCGGTATCGAGACCGCCTGTTGGATTCTCGGTGCCGCAGTTGGCGCAAAAAAGGTCTTCGTCATCCAAATAGGATCGGCAGACTTTGCATCGATTATTAGTAGGTGTCATCGGTGGTGGATCTTAGTTGGATCGAGTACTGGTGGCGAGTGTCACAAGCGTTACTACAACGCCAATCAAAATCATCACGACGGCGATGGCCGCTCCGATGCGCTTAGCCGACCACGGTTTCTCGCCATAGATTTTTCCTGTCTGGCCGTTGACCAAAAAACGGTAGACTTGATCCCGATAGCGGTAGCTGAGCACATGGACCGGGAGCAGAATCAGATCGGTCCCGCTCAAGTCAAAATCGGTGCTGACACTCAACCCGGCTTGTGTGTCGCCGGGTAGCTTTGCTCCGACCGAGCGGGCCTCCCGATTTCGGAACTCTTGAGTTGCAATATTGATCGCATGCTCGGCTGCGACTGAATACTCTTCTGAAAGCCAGCCGGCAAGATAGTACGGCTTGTAGCGGACGAGTTCGTTCAGATCGTAGGGTTGAATCGCAAGAGCCTCGTTCTGTGGAAGTCCAGCAGATCCGGATACCATGAACCCGGAATAGTAGGCCCGATGTCGACCTGAAAGGGGCCACCATTCGGTCTCTTGAACCATCCTCGTCCGAGTCTCTGTTTTTCCCTTGGAGTTGGTCACCGTGTATGTTTCAGTTCGATACCAATACTGACCGATTTGAGCAGACCATTGGCTTTGAGCGGAAATCGAAAAGTGCCAAAACGGAATGTAGATTCCTTTTTGTTTTTCCGAGACGGCCTTGATGTTGAGGTCACCCGGACGAAACCAAGAGTTGCGTCCGATCCACTTCAAGTACTTCTCTTGGGCTTGTTCGCGAGTGACGGAAAATCCAATGATGAATTCGGGCCGCTGTCGCTTCGCTGAATCGCGGTTGATTTCGGTAACGTAAGCGGAATCGCAAAACGGGCAGTGAAAGGAGCGTTGTTCGATCGATGTTTCGACGTCGCTGCCACAGTTTTGGCAATGAAATAGATTGCTTGGAAGGGCCGCCTGCGTGTTGGAGTGTGGCGGCTTGATCGAGCCTGACGCGGCGGGCTTTCGCTCAGATGGCGAATTGCCCGAAGCCGGAGTTTGCCTGGAGTAACTCCCCCATTTTTCGTGTCGCGGGACTTCATCG
>JAIYDQ010000528.1 GCA_027487375.1 Planctomycetaceae bacterium | reverse complement strand
GTCCTCCCGGAGCAAAATACGAAGCCAATCACATCGTTGTGCGCGACAATACGATTGAGGGTAGTTCATGCGCCGCAGCGTTTGTGGGCGTCGATGGCGCAGAGTTCTTTGGAAACACGATCTTGTATCCAGAAAAGTGGATCTTTCGAATCCTTCAAGAGACCACTGATGAGGGCTTTAATCCTTGCCGTAATGTGATCGTGAAAGCGAATCGAATCATCTTCCGCCGTTCTCAGGTACAGACAGAGGTCAACATTGGCAGCGGGACGGATCCGAAAAGTTTTCAATTCGAACGCAACCAATGGTTTGCTGAAGACCGTCCCGAATCCTCCAAACCCCGATTGCCAAACGAGGAGAAGGAGGGAGTTTACGGCATAGACCCACGCAGACAATAATCACACTTGTATAGACATAAAGACAGATGTATTGAAGATCGATTACCGCATTCCTCATCATGAGGCCGCCAAAAGAAAGTCGTTTCGGAGAGCGATGTTTCTGGGCACGTTTGGTCTCTACCCTTGGTCTAGTTCATTAGCGGTTGCTCGTTACAAAGCCGACTGCATCCGCTCGAGATTGCTTCCAATGCGATTTAGCGAAAATCCCCCCCAAAAAACAGTTGTGGATCGATACTGTTTCTGGGTAAGAATTGCTATTGAAGGCTTGCCTATCAAGGATTCTCCATCAAAGGCCGGCGATTGAAACCTGTCTTTATCTGAGCCGCAATCGGTTGCGACTTTGAGCAAGCGACCGACCGCGACTACCACGAAGGCTGATCATCATATTGATATGAAGGTAACAACCTACCTAATAGTCCTGGATTGATTTAGTAGTTGCGGTCGCCACTCAAAGTTAGCGTAGGGAATCATTGCGAGAAACTCTACCAAATTTTCCTACCAAGAGAGTGATGATAAGCTTCATTGTAATGGCACTCCGATAGCTCTAAATCTTGCGGAGAGTTCCTTGACGATTTCGGGATGCTTAGCAGCGACATTGTGAATCTCTTCTGGATCTTGTTCATGATCGTAGAGTTCGGTTTGGGCGTTGCTCCATTTCGTTAGTCGCCAACGATCGGTGCGAATGCTTTGGCCGTAAAGCTTTGGTCCTCGAGTAACGAGCGTGAAAGCGGAGTCTTTCACATGATCATTGGTAGACTTTAAGACCGGTCGCAAACTCAACCCAGCAGTTTGATGTGGAATCTTTAAGCCACAGATATCGGCCACAGTCGGATAGAGATCGACGAACTCTACCAGCGAACGGCACGACTGGCCTCCAACAACATCCGGGGCAGCGATAACTAGTGGAGCTCGACACGAACGTTCGAAGAGCGTGTTCTTGTTCCACCAGTCTCGTTCACCGGTATGGTAACCATGATCACCAACGAAGATAACGATTGTCTTATCCCAAAGATTATTCTTATCGAGCGCATCGAGGACTCGACCTAGCTGTGCGTCCATAAAACTAGTGCCTGCACAATACGCTCGCAGCAATTCACCCCATTCTTTGTCGGTGAACTTTGCGAATGCTTTTCCATAGTCGCCGAAACCTACTGCGTCTTTATGTACCGAAGACATCGTCGCCGGGTCGCTCCATACCTTTAGAGAATTGGGCGGATACATGTCAAAGTACTTCTTGGGCGCGATGAACGGATCATGAGGTTTCATAAAGCCACAGCCAATGAACCAGCGAGAATTACCGAGCTCATTGATCTTCGCGACGGTTGCAGCAGCGATTTGACCATCAGGTTGATCGTCATCCGTTCCATAAGCGGCTCCCCATTGGCACCATTTCAGTGCGCCGCCGGTAACGTTGCGTCCTTCGATCATTTTCTTGCCGATGGGTGTAGCCTCAAAAGACATAGCGCTATGCCATGATTGGCCAGTATCCATCCAGGCACGCTTCGCTTCTGGATTGTTACCGCCACCAAGGTGAAAGAGTTTTCCAAACGCGTGCGACTGCCAGCCTGCTTCTTTGAAAAGCTGCGGCATGGTCACGATATTCGGCAACTTCTCGCGCAGTTGTTTGTCATTACCAACGATACCAGTTTGTTCCGCTCGCAGGCCTGTCATCATGCTGCAACGGCTGGGATTGCAGACAGGGTATTGCACATAAGCTCTTTCAAATGTTATCCCAAGAGCACGCAGTCGATCAAGGTTTGGGGTTTTGACAACACTCTTGGTAAAAGCACCACCGTAGTCACGTAAATCATCCACCATGATGAGCAGAACATTGGGACGATCCGCGGCTGTACTTTGACTTACTAAAAAGAGAAATGCCGCAAGAACGGTGAATCGTTGTGTCATCATTTTACTTCTTCGATATGCAATCTAGCGCTTGGTTTTACGCTCAAGTGTACGTGCAATAAAAAGTTTACTTGGCGTTGATGTGTGTGTCGGATATCTCGACGTCTTTGCCTAGCAGGTATCGATCAAAGAATGACTTGACACGCGATTCGATCTCAACGCCGCCGATACTATGACTGCCACCTTCGATTTTGATTAAAATCGCATTCATTCCCGCTTTTCGCTGTTTATCATAAAACGAAACACCTTGATCGAAAGGAACCGTATTATCAGCTGTTCCGTGAACAATAAGAAATGGTGGGTCATCTTGAGAGATATGAGATGCCGGCGAGGCTTGCTTTGCCATTTCTAGCTTCTGCTTCAGTGGACCTCCAAAGAGTTTATAGACGGGTTGGCCTGGTTTACTCAGTTGCGGAGAATCCGCATCGAAACGAAGAAAGTCACTTGGACCGCAGTAGTCAACAACGCAAGTGACACGACTGCTGATTCCTGTCGTTCCAAGATCTCCTTCCAATTCTTTCACATCGCCTGATATGCCGAGCAAACTGACGAGATGGCCACCGGCTGATGACCCCCAAACGCCGATCCGGTCGGGATCGATGCCAAGCTGATCTGCATTCGCTCGAAGATATCGAATCGCTGCTTTGCAATCATGTATCTGAGCTGGCCAACTAGCGACGTCACTCAGCCGATATCCGATGCTGGCACCGACATAATCGCCGGTTGCTACCCATTTACCGACACGAGCTAGACCGCTTGATTTATCCCCGCTCTGCCAACCACCACCATGAATCCAAACGATGCACGGGAGTGATTTCTTCATCGATGACTTGGGGGCGTAAAAATTCAATGTCAATCGAATGTCGCCAACCTTTGCATACTCGATATCGCTGAGGACTCTGATTCTCTCGTCGATCGCAGCATTCTGTTTGGCATTGCCCCTTATTCGTCCAGCCTTTTCTTGTGCTAGTGCCGGGGTAATGAAGGCCAGTAACGAAAGCGAGGAAACGAAGATAATCTTCAGCATAATTAAATCACCTTGAGAAAAGGAATCTTACGGGTTTAAGCATACCTCAGGACCGAATCAATTGTGATAGCAGACAATGAAGGAGAGTAAGCGACAACGTCAACATGATACTCGAATCGAATCTTCTAAACTTGATTACAACGACGTTTCTGACAGTCCTTCGATCGCTATCGGTTGATTTGCTATCCGACAATTCGACCAAGTCCGAAACCACACCCCGCATGGCGAAGACATGAAAGGCATCGATGATCCTGTATGGCTCTCAAGTAATCAAGGGTATACTGCGGCCAGCCAACCGGGTGACTACTTAAGTCTGCACGAAGACCTCGGTAAACGAAAGACCCTCTTAACCGTGAAGAAAGAACTATCTGCGAACCGAGTTCGCGTCGGGTTGAAAATTGACGGACGGTCGTAACACAATTGCTTTCCACTACGAGTTGACCTGTAGATTCCCCTTTGTTCCACTGCGACTCCCCTAACCAAAACAAAGTGATCGCCTTGAGGTTTTCGTTCCAGAGTTATGCTATGAATTCAGTCTTCTCCATTGCGACACTCGCTGTAATTCTTGGCGGATCTTGTTTAGCGGGTGAACAACGTCCGAACGTCGTTGTGTTGCTCACTGACGATCAGGGAACGTTGGATGCAAATTGTTACGGCTCAACTGACCTCGTAACACCGAACATCGACAGGCTAGCGGCGACCGGTGTGCGTTTCACACAGGCATATTCTCACACCGTATGTTGCCCGGCACGAGCAGCATTAATGACAGGACGCCATCCGCAGCGCAGCGGTATCACTAATTGGACGCAAGGCGATCGTCATGGAAGCGACCGTCCCAAAATCAACATGAGCACTGAGGAGTTTACACTAGCTGAGGCGATGAAATCGGCAGGGTATCGTACTGCCATGTTTGGCAAGTGGCACCTGGGAGCGAAGGTCGGTTACGGCCCAACAGATCAAGGATTTGATGTGTACTTCGGTCATCTGAGTGGCTTCATTGACAATTACCGACACTACTTTCTGCACTCCAAAGGCTTTCACGATTTGTGGGACGGCAATGAAGAGATCTTCCGACGTGGGCAGTATTATCCAGACCTGCTAATGGATCGCGCGATCGACTTCATTGAGGAGAACAGAGCAGTACCATTCTTTATGACTGTCGCCTTTAACTTGCCTCATTATCCCGAGCAACCAAGCAAGAAGTTCCAAGACGCTTACGCGGATTTACCGATGCCACGCCGTTCCTACGCCCGTGTCATATCCTCCGTTGATGAACAAGTTGGTAGAATTCTAGATAAACTGGAGTCGACTGGATTACGCGATAACACGATCGTGATCTTAATGAGCGACAACGGTCACTCCATCGAAAGCAACTCAGGCATATCCGTTGATGACCATAGCAGTGGCTATCCTCGGGGACACTACTATCTTGCGCATGGAGGGGGAGGCAACACGGGCAAATGGATTGGCCACAAGGGCACATTCCTCGAAGGTGGCATCCGCGTGCCTGCTGTGATCAGCTATCCAGCAAAGATTATGAAAGGCCAAACCCGCGACCAAGCTATGACGATTATGGATTGGTATCCAAGCATACTAGATTTGTGTGGTATCCAGCAAAAACCAGATGCACCAAAACTCGACGGCCATAGCGTAGTCCCCATCATTAACGATGCCGAACAACCTAGTGCTCATGAGATCCTTTATTTCAGTTGGGCTAACAACTGGGCTGTCCGCAAGGGTGATTGGAAATTGATTGGGAAGGTAGATGGTAAGACCCGTACATCAGCTTACGCCTTGCACAATATTGCCGAACCCGACCCCGAAGTAAAAGATCATGCGAACGATCAACCGGAGAAGGTAAAGGAGTTGCTTGAATTCCATCGGGCTTGGGAAAAAGAGGTGTTTGCTAAATGATGAGATCGAGCTCAATATGAAAATTTCCCCAATACTTGTATTGATTTCCGTGTTCTCATTTGGCCATGCGAGGGCTACTGCCGACCAGCCCAATGTCTTGTTCATTGCGGTCGACGATTTGAACGACTGGATTGGTTGTTTGGGTGGACACCCGCAAACCGTTACACCAAACTTGGACCGACTCGCAAACAGCGGCGTGCTGTTTCGCAATGCTTATTGCCCAGCACCATCGTGCAATCCATCGCGTTCTGCAGTATTCAGCGGTCTACCGCCACACCGATCTGGCTTGTATCAAAACATGCAGAAACTTCGGGATGTCATGCCGAGAGCAGAGTTGTTGCCGAAGTACTTTTCCAGGCATGGCTATTGGTCGGCTGGATCAGGAAAGATGCTGCATTACGTGATTGATCCGCAGTCGTGGGATGACTACTTTCCCGCCAAAGAAAAAGATAATCCTTTTCCTCGCACTTTTAATCCGGCAAAGCGTCCCGTTAATTTACCGCGAGCAGGCACTTGGCAATATGTCGAAACTGACTGGGCATCGTTAGATGTGACCGACGAGGAGTATGGCGGCGATTGGCTGGTGACAAGGTGGATCACAGAGCAACTGAGCAAACCGTCAGAACGACCATTATTTCTCGCATGCGGCCTCTACCGTCCACATGAACCGTGGTTCGTCCCTCAGAAGTATTATCAGCCATTTGCACTCGAAAGTATTCAGCTCCCGTCCGGATACAAGGAAGACGATCTAGATGACGTTCCACCTGTAGGTCAACGCATAGCACGCAATCGCTACTTCGCTCATATCCAAGGACAAAGGCAGTGGAAGCAAGGCATTCAGGCTTACCTCGCTTCAATTCATTACGCCGATGCGATGCTTGGGCGCGTTTTGGATGCACTTGAGAAAAGTCCTCATCGCAACAACACGATTGTTATTCTATGGAGCGATCACGGATGGCATCTCGGTGAGAAAGAGCATTGGCAAAAATTCACAGGTTGGCGTGTCTGTGCGCGCGTTCCGCTCATGATTCGCGTACCTCAAGGTGCTCCGGGATTGCCGCAAGGCACCAAGGCAGGCGAAGTATGCGATCGGCCGGTTAGTCTAGTGGATCTGTTTGGTACACTCACGGAGCTTTGTGGCCTCCCCTCAAAATCCGACATCGATAGTCGCAGCCTTGTCCCGCTATTGCGCAATCCCAAGCAAGAATGGCCACATGCAGCGATTACGCACCTCGACAATCCTCAAAACTATGCCATAAGTTCCGAACGCTGGCGATACATCCATTACGTGGGTGACGAAGAAGAACTCTATGATATTGCGTCTGATCCCCACGAGCATATGAATCTTGCGAAGAACCCAACGCCAGAACACGCAGCAAAGATTGTCGAAATGCGTTCGATGGCTCCTGACTCTATTGCCCCTGTTCATGAATCTCAACCTGGCGTGAGTGCTTTTAAAGCAGACCTGGACCTCATGCCCATTGGAGACGGAGCGTCGCCTCCATCGAAAGACTCCTTAACCAACGTCTCGCTGTTGTTTCAAAATCAAACGCAGAAGTCGGTCAGGCTTGTATGGCTAGATGAGAATGGCAAGCGTCATGAACCAATCGTAGTTGCCGGCGCGAGTCGCCACCTGCAGAAGACATTCGCCGGGCACACTTGGGTACTGATAGATGACGACGGTAAGGAACTTGGTTATGTTGTCGCACCGCAAAAGCCGGCACGAGTGGTTATTCAATAGATGTGCTTAGGGCCTGTCCCCAAAAGCCCTAACCGATTGAGTACTATATTGGTGAATACCAGCTTGTTGATCGATAAACAGTTTATGAATTTTTTATACCACCGAATCAGGATGCCTCTGAACCAATTCATCCACATCAATATCGACAGGAATTTATAGGTTTTAAGATAGGCTCTAATTGAAAAAACCAATCACAATATAAATTACAATGCATGAGAAGGACAAAGCATAAACCACCGCTATGAATTCAGAACACACGATTGAGCTGCGAGTGCGGTACGATGAATGCGATCCTATGGGGTTCGTCCATCACGCCAATTACATGAAATACTTTGAGATAGCGAGAACCGATCTTTATCGAGCTCGCGGCGGTAGCTATCGCGATTTTGAAGCGTCGGGACTATTTGTCGTCGTTGCCAAGATTGAATGCCGATACCAGATGCCCGCACGTTATGACGATTTACTCACCGTTTCGGTAAAGGTCGATCAGATCACGGAAGCCAAGATCCTACAGAGCTACCTTGTTCAACGAGGTGAGCAGCGCATTGTCTCCGGTGCGGTAACACTCGCAGTCATTGATCGCGAGGGTAAGCTTCAAAGAATTCCCGATTCCTTACGCAATCCGTTGGAAATTCCTGGTTCGCTCTGAACCGATGATTATCAAGTTGTTGAAGGCTAGAAGCGTGCCAAGGAATCAATAGAAGATATAACTGACTATGGAAGGACTATACTGGTACTGCATGTCGCTAGGTTCGAAGTACGATTGATGTACCCGACAGTAAAGATGGGCAACTCGTAGCCAGATATTCGCGATGAAGAAGAGTGTCAAGAATGGTTTGGTTACACTCTTGCACCACCTCCTCGGACACCTCCAGCGATTTGACAGCCATGACATCCGCGGAGAATTCAACGGCATTGTCGCAAAGCCATCAAGTCCTCCGCGGGAGGCTTACTTAAGTTCGAGACCGGTGGAGTTATGATCTCACCTCAATGCGGTAGTCCGAACACGCTTTAGGCAATTCCTTGCCAGCAAACTCCAAACAGAGCCAAATTCATTGACGAATTTATTCGCTGTTTACGGTCGTATCGTCGCTCCGATAGCTGCTCCGACTTGTGCTCCTTGGTTCCCTCCAATCGCACCTCCAATGATCGCGCCGGCGTTTGCGTTGG
>JAIYDQ010000102.1 GCA_027487375.1 Planctomycetaceae bacterium | reverse complement strand
ATCGCTCGGACCAACTTTTGGGTGCTTTGTCGGAGTCGGACTTTTTAGTGATGTCGGCCGTCGCTTTTTTTTCGGCAGCCTTGGCTTCGTTTGCTGATCGCTTCAGCTCAGCCTCTTCGAGTGCGAGAATTTTCGCGTAGAGAGAATCGACATCAATTCTGCTCGTGTCCGAGTCTGCGAGCAGGACGGCCGTATCCGAGGGCTCCGACGAAATCGGTTCCGATGCTCGCGCGATCCCCGTGAGGCTTGCGATTGCAAATGCCAATCGCAGGCAAGTGTGTCGATATGTTTGAGTTGGCTTCATCGGTGGACCCGCAACTTGGGGAGGCATGCTACTGGATATCGCAGACGGCGAACCAACTCAAGCTTGAGGTTTGCAGGACTCCGGGGTTCCGGTGATCGCGTTTGTGCGGATTATCCGACCACACAGAAAATAAGTTCGGCTTTCGAGAGTGCTTTCCTAAAGAAAATCTAAGTTAGGAATGCGAGAAGCCTTAAATGGAGACTTATTTCAGTTCACGAAGGCTGGTCCAACTCAGAACACCCAGAACAACGCTGGAGACGAGCATAACGCCATCCATCAATGGGCTGATCATCTTGAAAGGGGCTAAGTTCACAATACCCAGCATTCCAAAGCCCAAATCCATGAGGAAGAGCAAAGCAATTAAGCCGGAAACTACGAGCCCGGTTAGGCACAAGATTTTGGGCATTCACGACCTCGGAGGAACATCACGGAACCCACTAGTTCCGATTCGACAGCTAAACGGCTAGTATAGTTGAACTTATTGATATGTCACCCGTACGAAGGGTTATCGTTATTTTTTCCTCGAACTCCTAAAATCGAGCTCCGTCCGTAATGGTTAAAACGCTTGGAACTGTTGTGAAATCCGGTCGGGACCTTCGATCCGAGATGCCGATTGCCTCGCGTTTCGCCTACTTCGACCATGCTGCCGTTTCGCCTCTTCCGGCGATTTCAGCGAAAAAAATAGAATCCTGGGCGAATGAAGCCTCCACGCTGGGGGACACTCTTTGGCCGCAATGGGCACGCGACGTGGAAGCTACGCGAGCCCAAGTCGCCGGCCTCCTGGATGCCAACGAATCCGAAATCGCACTCGTCCCAAACACCACTTTTGGGATCAACGCGATCGCCAGTGGGGTCCCTTGGCAACCGGGGGACAGCATGGTTGTTCCGGGCAATGAGTTCTCAAGCAACCTGCTTCCGTGGAAGATGCTGACTCATCGCGGCGTCGACGTTCGCATCGCAACCATGCCACCGATCGAGGCTTGCTCTAACGTTTCGATGGTCGACCATATCCTTCCTCTGGTAGATCAAACGACGAAGATTGTGTCTGTGAGTTGGGTAAGCTACTCGTCGGGATTTCGATGTGATCTCGCAGAGTTGTGCGAGAGCTTGCACGCACGAGGGGTCAAGTTGTTCGTCGATGCGATTCAGGGGCTTGGAGCCTTTCCGCTATCAGTTAAATCCATTCCGATCGATTTCCTCGCCGCCGATGGGCACAAGTGGATGCTTGGACCGGAAGGAGCTGGGCTGCTTTACATTCGCGGTGAGCACTTGGATTGGCTGCAGCCGACGATGGTTGGATGGAATAGTGTTGTCAACTCGCATCATTTTTCGCCTGAAGCATCTCAGCTCAAGGCAAATGCCCAGCGTTACGAAGGAGGCTCCGTGAACATGCCGGGGCAGTTGGCCTTGGGGGCAAGTATCGAGTTGCTTCGCGAATGCAATTTAGCTGAAGATGGTAGACCGCTCACCAAATCCATCACCGATCACTGCAACTACCTCGTCGAATCGCTGCGTCGGATAGGAGCAAACGTTTGTCGAACGGATGATCCGAATTGTCACTCGGGAATCGTTCCCTTCACGCTTCCCGGGATCGATAGCGCTGCAGTCCGCGCGCACTTGCTCAAACAAGATGTTGTACTGAGTGTTCGCCACGGGTTTTTGCGAGCCGCAGTACATGGCTATAACACAACCAGCGATGTCGATCGGCTGGTTGAAGGCGTATCAGAACTGATGCGATAAAGCCACAACGTAGTTTGATGCGAACTGAGCCGATGGCGCTAGCCACGGGTGACGCAACAGAGGCGTATCCCAACAGATAGAACGAAACCCGAGGCTATCGCCTATGGCTCAGGTCGCTCCCAAGGTAACGGATGCTGTGCAATAGGTTCAGAGAAGCATACAATTCATGTACGCGATTCATCACTTGTCTTGGTTCTATATCCATTCATGCCAAATCACGAACTCTCACCCCGACGAGCTGTATACACAGGATCTTTTGATCCGATTACTCTCGGTCATTTGGATATTATCCAGCGAGCGGCAAAACTCTATGACTCGCTGATCGTTGGAATCGGTGTCAATGCAACGAAAAGCCCTCTATTTGATATTGAATTGCGATTGCAGTTGGTTCGCGAAGTGGTGCGACATTTAGATAATGTGACTGTTGAAGTCTTCGATGGTTTGGCAGTTGAGTTTGTCCGGAACTCGGGAGCTCGCGTCATGGTTCGCGGTGTTCGGCCATTGATGGATATTGCTGGAGAGTTCACGATGATGATGGCCAATCGTCAGCTGGATCCAAATCTTGAAACGATCTTTCTCATGGCCGACGATTCTTATGCTCACGTATCGAGTTCACTGATCAAGCAGATCGCAGCTCTCAGCGGCGGCGACGCGTTAGGAAAGTTCGTGCCCAAACCCATAATTGCACCGCTTGTCGAAGCCATGCATCGCCAACACACAGACGACCCCTCCTCGCGAAGCAGTACCGATGCTTAATGACATATCCTCGTAGCAGAAGTCGTAATGCTTCTGAAGACTTTCGCGATCAGCATTGCGTCGGCTGCGATCGAATTTCTTGCGAATTCCGCTACAACCAATACTGCCACCGAATTCTTGCGAATTCCGCTACACTCCATGTCTCATTCTCTTCCTCGCGGCGTACAAAGACCTCACGACCCGGCCTACGAGCTCGATTTCGTTCGTGGCGAGGGTTGCTATCTTTGGGATAGTTCTGGCAAAAAGTACTTGGACTTTGTTTCCGGCTACTCTTCGCTTTCGTTCGGGCACTCTCATCCGCGGTTGGTTGCTGCTGCCAAAGAACAGCTTGATAAACTCGTTCACTTGGTTGGATGGAATCATCCGTGGCGAACAGAACTCGCCGATCGACTCTCAGAAATAGCTCCGGTGCAACAGCGTGCGCAGAGTTGGATTTCAACTACTGGGGCACGCGCTGTCGAGATCGCGTGGAAGATTGCGTATGCGTATCGTCCGGGTGTGATCGTGTCGTTTGACTATGCGTACCACGGACGAAGTATTGCAACCAGCCAAATTACTTCTACTGATCGCATCAATATTCCATTACCTCAGGCAATCGAATCGGTCTCGCCATCGAATCAACAATCCAAGTCCCTTCCTATTCTTCCCTATCCACCATGCGAAGCGTGTCCGTTTGATTTGGATCGATCATCGTGTGCTGCCGAATGCTTTGACGATTCGGAAGCTTGGCTGCGGTCGCATGCAGACAAAATCTCCGCTGTGATCGTTGAACCCGCTTTGGGAGCGAGAGGATACTACTTCGCAGCCGACGCCTTCTTTCATCGCCTTCGCAAGGTAACCCACGACGCACGGATACTCCTGATCGACGATGAAATCCAAATGGGGCTTGGACGGTTGGGGGCACTCTTTGCGGCCACCGCGCAAGGTTGGGAGCCAGATCTTATCGTCCTTGGGAAAAGTCTTGGTGGTGGTTTGCTGAATGTCTCTGCCGTTATTGGAAACGAACGCTTTATGGATCGTTTGCCACCGGGAGTGGAGTCCGAGACGTTCGCTGCAGATCCGCTTGGGTGCCGAATTGCAATCGAAGTCTTGGATCTGTTCCATGAGGAAATCCAGCCCAAGCTTTCGGTCGTTTCGTCTGCATTGAAAAACGGAGTTGAACGGCTTCACCAAGAGTTATCAAGTCGCTTTCCATCGCTTCGCTTGCGAGTTGATAGCCAAGGCGGCGCGGCAGTCATCCAAATCCTACCCAATACCCCTGAGCCGATGACGCTAGCCACGGGTGTTGACGTTTCCGCAGTGTCTCAGGTGACACCAGAAGCTCTCCTCAAGTGGGAGGAATCACTTAT
>JAIYDQ010000284.1 GCA_027487375.1 Planctomycetaceae bacterium | reverse complement strand
CTTTCGAACTTGGGGTCCATCTCTTCTGACAGTTGTGCTCCGCGTGGAATGAAGCTGACACGCACTTCGGGGCGAGGCTTTCCGTTTTTCAGGATGGTGCATTCGATTGCTTTGTTCGCGGATAAATTTCCGATTGGCGTGTCGAGCACGATTTCAAGGTTCTTATTGATCGGGGTTGGCCTAGCGTTAACAGATGCATCAGTACTACTTTCCGAGTCGGATGCTACTACATAAGTTTTCGCCGTTTTGACTGCTCGAAACTTACCGTGTAGCGTATCGAGTGTGTGAAGGACTTCGTAAACTCCACTTTCTTGGCTGTCGAACTTGGCACTCCAATATCCTTCCTTGGGTGCTGACCCAAAGTCGACGACACTCGGCTTCAAATCGATAAAGCCACCCTGAGGGCGTTTCACTCCAAGTGTACATTTTTCGAGAGTAATTTTGCTTGCAAGCTTAAAATCACGGTGATTGTTGCCATGATTACCAAGCATCAAATCGACGTAGACAACGTCGTTTGTTCTGACTAGGAGGGTACCCGACTGAACCCATGTGTCGTGTGCCGATGCTACGTTGAGGACGGTGCTTGAAAATGTCACGGCCAAGATAAAGATCACTAGCGATGACACCCGAGATAGGTTTCCTTTCATGGAGTGTGCTTGATTTGTTTGGGGGAAGGTTTTGGTGAAATGCATTTTTCGAGTTCCTTGACTAATTGGAGATGTAAAAGGTCTTGGTGTTTTTGGGGAATACATATGCTTGGAATGCATAGGTGAAAGTAGCGTTGTTTCGTGATGACACCGCTTTGTGGGTAACGTTTTCGAAGTTACGCTTTGCGAAAAGCTTAAAAGGGAGCACCTTCTAGGACTTCACCGCCGAATCTGGTACCGAGTCCGCGCCAGATATCTCGGTCGATCGTATCCGAGATGGCTTGGACACTCCCATCAGCCATCGCGGCGCTCACCATTCCGACGTGTTCGCTTCGTGCACCGAGTACGCCATAACCGCATGTTTGCATATCCGGAATGATGCTGTTTGGATTATGGTAATGATGGTAGCCTGTCCAGTATTCACGCCCACTAATCCAACCTGCGCCGCGTTGACCTGACCATCCTCTACTGATGGCAACCGTCATCGCTTCAAATTGAGCGGGGTCTTCCGGCGTTCTGTAGCCATTCGCAAGTCCTGGCGTCACCGGAGGTATCGTGGTTGAACCCCAAACACAAGCAACGTTGATCATCGTCCTACGGCGCTCGGACCGATTCCTAGGAGCTTGTACAACGTTGGTTGGCAGTCCGAGGACCGATTCGGAAAATGCCACTGTGTTACTCAGTCCATCCAAGATGGCGTTGAAACCGATCGATGAATTAGTCCAAGCAAGTCCATCCGTTTCGAGTCGCGAGTCATAGAGCGTGCCAACTCCCGTTCCAATGTTGATGTGGTAGTTAACGCCTGCGTAACGATCTATCGGTCCAGCACCACTCAAAGTGGTAACTTGGAAAATGTCGATCGTGGGATCGCTTGGGCAACGCATGATAGGGAGTTGCGTGCCTGCGACTTTTACAACGCGAGGAGTTAATGTGCCTGGGCAGCATCCATTGGTGAGGGCCCTATCGTACTCGATCGCTTGACTCAAGTTGAACTGTTCAACGAAAGGCAAAAGTCGAGCTTGAACCGAATAGTTTCCCGCGTTAGATGCACCGTGCGCAAAGAAACCTGGTATGACTTTATAGGTAGCTTCGTAGTTGTGCATGGCGAGTGTAAGTTGGCGAATGTTACTTGAACATTTCATCCTTCGTGCCGCTTCACGGGCTTGTTGGATCGCAGGCAACAGCAGCCCGGCCAAGACTCCGATAATCGCGATGACGACAAGCAATTCAACGAGCGTGAAAGCTCTGTGATGCAGAGTAACTCTGCAAAGCAATCGATATTTCTTCTTGTACATGATTTGTATTTTGATGTTTGTTTTAAAGGATAAGTGACTCTGATCGCCAAGAAGCTCTGTTCGCAAACGCTTCACAATCTCTTGAAGCAGTTGGTTTTTGTGGCCAGAGGCGATCTCTGATTGGTTTGACTCCGAAGAGCTTGCGCCGATTGCAATTCGAACGTTCCACAAGATCGGCAAGCGTCTCGGGCTCGATACGAAGAACAATTGCGCAGCAATAGTTTCAGGCCAAGCAATCTCTCAATTTGGATAGCCAGTCAGCAGCGAGACCCGTCGTTATTCAGATTCCAAGTTGAACTTGTAATGAGAACGACAACAAATCAGCCTCGAAGCGGGATGATTAGTAAAGCGATGCTTAAGAGGCTCGCCGGGGTGGCGGCACGGCAGGATCGTAATAGACAGAGAAGGGTTGCTGAGCATTTGGAAGGCCCAGAGTGTCGATCGACGGTAGATTCAACCCAAGCGAAATTGGCTTAACAAGTGTTGTCCATGGCATCAATGCAAAGTCCGAAGACTGGCCATGGCAGTTCATTACGAGTGCTGTTAACGTGAGTTGTACCGATAGTTTCGGATTGTTTTTGCTGACTTGAGTAGTAGCGATTTCGGACGCTTCGTTCTTTGGTGTGCAACAGTTTCGAACGGCAATTGGTTTTGGTTCTTTGGCACAGCAAGCTGGTGACTTGGAGGCAATTACCGGAGATTCATCTGCGACAATCGCGTAACTGGGAGGCGTCACCTTATTCGCTTTAGCCCATTCCGCTCGCTGCTTTGGAGTTCGGCAACAGCACTTGGTCCAGCAATGCTGAGCACTCCTGCAACCGCAAGGAGAATTCTCGCATGGAAATCTTTCGGTTGCGTTGTCGGTGTCGCTTTTCCCGTGGTCAATGGAGACAAGCGGAATCGGTAGTACGATAAAAACAGCCACGAAAAGACAAAGCACCGAATGGGTGCGTTTACTTTGAAGGAGTTTCAAAATCGCAGAAACCGAGTTCATTATTCTCAAGCGGAATCAAAACCAGACACGTAGGTTCGAACCTAGAATGCTAAAGCAACGACCGCATATTACAAGTCATACATCCGTTGTTTTTGGAATTTGAACCGCTCTGCGACATTCTGACGGGTTGCTCGATGGGGATGATTCAAGCCGACTATCGGGGCAACAGGCGGCTTGACGGTTTCCACTGAATGCGTACGACGAAAGCTTAATTGACAGCCCGTTACTGGAGGCTTGTCTGTTTAAAAACGGGGGTAGCTGAATCTGTAAGAATTCAGCTGTCGACAAGCGTGATAGCAAAAGTAGATCATTTCAGTTGTCTCGCGACATCTGCTACGAGTCCACCCCATTTCTGCCCAAGGCAGTGTGGACTTTAACCAAGTCAGCGAACATATGAGAGTTCCGAGGCAGCCACGAGTGATTCCTCCACACCGCTTTCGACTGCTGCGGAGACAGGCAGGCTTAGCAATGCGAGTTTGGGTTACCGCTTATGAGTAAGCTTTTAACGGCGCAGCGACGATGGATGATCATTACGCGGCCCAGACTTGATCGGGTGCAATGTTCGTCGATGTCTGTGGTTTGGGGCTGTGTTGGCCGCTGGGAGAAATGGGTTGGAGAACGTAAACTGAAGCGGCTGGCTTGGCGATACGTCGGTCAGTTTTTGATTGTCTCCCATTTGAAACCGTAATTTTTCGCAAATGAATAAACCAGCCAAGACCGCCATCACGCCGACTCGCCAACAAGACTATCCTGAGTGGTACCAGCAGGTCATTAAAGGGGCGGATCTCGCCGAGAATTCGCCTGTTCGCGGTTGTATGGTCATCAAGCCGTGGGGGTATGCGTTATGGGAAAACATGCAACGTGTGTTGGACAAGATGTTCAAGGACACGGGGCATCAGAACGCGTATTTTCCGCTGTTTATTCCGATGAGCTTTCTTGAGAAGGAGGCTCAGCATGTCGAAGGTTTTGCGAAAGAGTGCGCTGTAGTCACTCATCATCGACTGGAGCCAGATGGCAAGGGTGGCCTGCGTCCAGCCGGTCCTCTTGAAGAGCCACTCATTGTGCGCCCGACGAGTGAAACAATCATCGGTGCGTGTTACGCCAAATGGATTCAGTCTTATCGGGACCTTCCGATCTTGATAAACCAATGGGCGAACGTTGTTCGATGGGAAATGCGCACTCGTTTGTTTTTGCGAACGGCAGAGTTCTTGTGGCAAGAGGGGCACACTGCCCATGCGACCGCCGAGGAGGCGATGGAGGAGACTCGGAAGATGCTGGAAGTCTACGCTGATTTTGCAGAAAGATTCATGGCAGTCCCTGTGATTAAAGGCGAGAAAACTGCAGGCGAAAGATTCCCCGGAGCGGTAATAACCTATTGCATCGAAGCCATGATGCAAGACCGTAAAGCACTACAAGCCGGAACGTCTCACTTCTTAGGCCAGAATTTTTCGAAAGCTCAAGAGATCAAGTTCCAATCGCAAAGTGGTGAAACCGAGTTTGCTTGGACAACTTCTTGGGGTGTGTCGACGCGATTGATCGGGGCGTTAATCATGACTCACGCGGATGATGATGGGCTGGTTCTGCCACCTCGATTGGCTCCATCGCATGTTGTCATTATGCCAATTTATCGCGATGACACTCAACGTGCGGAGGTGCTTGCATATTGCAAGAGCTTGCGAGGTGAATTGATGCTGCAGCGGCTGGATGATCAGACTATTCGCGTTGATATCGACGACCGCGATCTACGCGGTGGTGAAAAGAAATGGTACCACGTAAAACGTGGTGTGCCGATTCGTTTGGAAGTCGGACCCAAGGACATCGCCAATCAAGCGGTCTTTATGGCGCGACGTGATACTGGGGAATCAAAATCAGTGCCACGAGTCGAGTTGGTTGAGACGATTGGTGCCATCCTTGAAGATATGCAGAATAACTTGTTAAAACGTGCAACCGCAATGCGTGATGAAAACACGGTGACCATCACTAACGAACAAGATTTTCGAAGTTTCTTTAAATCAGAGAACGAAGAGAACTCGCCGATCAACGGTGGCTTTGCCAAGTGTCATTTCGTTTCCGAAGATGCGGTCAAGCCTCTTCTGGATGAATTGAAAGTTACCATTCGCTGTATCCCGCTCGACGGCGGAACCACCCCGGGCAAGTGCTTTCTTACAGGGAAAGACGCTGCGCAAATGGCGATATTTGCTAAGGCCTACTGAGAGCGTCGGTTGCACTCAGGGGCTCGGTTTCGGTTAACGTCACAAGCTTTGTCCTAGTCCGTCTTGCCAAGGAAAAATGAACGATCATGATGAACCGACTTTCAAGCATATTGTTCGCGATTTTGTTATTGGAGACTGCTTTTCTTGGGTCCACCAGTGTTGCTCAAGAGACGCCCGCGGCGAATGAATCGCAATTCCTTACGAAGGTTCGCCAACTGACCTTTGATGGACTTCGGGCTGGCGAGGGTTACTTTAGCGCAGATGGAAAGACGATGGTCTTTCAAAGCGAACGCGATCCAACGAATCCGTTCTATCAGATCTACTTGATGGACCGCGAAACAGGGGATGTGGAACGGATCTCGCCTGGGTTTGGTAAGACGACCTGCGCGTGGGTTCATCCTGATAATCAGCGAGTGCTGTTTGCTTCGACTCAGTTCGATCCCATGGCGCTCGATAAACAGAAAGCTGAAATTGATTTTCGAGCATCCGGTCAAACTCGCCGCTACTCATGGGATTACGATCAGACGTACGACCTTGTTGAGTTTGATCGAAAGAGCAAAACCTATAAGCAGTTGACTCATGAGTCGGGCTATGATGCCGAAGGTAGCTATTCGCCGGATGGTACATTGATTGCGTTTGCATCGAATCGCAGGGCTTATTCTGGAGAGCTCTCAGAGTCGGAGAAGAAACTCTTCGACACTGATCCAGCATCGGCCATGGATATCTACGTCATGAAGTCCGACGGTTCTGATCTGAAGCGAATTACCGATGTCGTTGGTTATGATGGAGGACCATTCTTTTCGCCAGATGGAAAGAAGTTGTGCTGGCGTCGATTTTCTGAAGATGGCGCTCGAGCTGAAATCTTTACAGCAAATATCGATGGAACCGAAGCGCGGGCACTGACGCATCTGAAGGCGATGAGCTGGGCTCCGTTCTTTCATCCGAGCGGAGACTACGTGATCTTTGCGACGAACGTGCATGGCTTTGCAAATTTTGAACTTTATGCAGTCGACTCCATGGGTAGCAAAGAGCCTGTGCGGATCACAACAACCGATGGTTTTGATGGGTTACCGGTCTTCACACCTGACGGACAGTCGCTTACTTGGACTTCGACTCGTACTGCAGACAAAAAGTCGCAAATATTCATCGCTCAATGGAATGACGTGGCTGTTCGAAAAGCACTTGGGCTTTCGACCACGGCACCGATAGCAGCGAGTGCTGATGCGGAAGCACGCAGCATCGCGCAAGCGAACCAGTCGACATCGTCGAAAGACTTTTCGGCAGCGGACGTGGGGCGTCACGTTGACTATCTTTGCAGGCCTGAACTGGGTGGGCGGCTAACAGGGACCGAGGGCGAGAAGCTAGCGACAGCTTATGTTGCGGCTTATATGGAGTCACTGGGTCTGGTGCCCGAGGTAAGCAACGGTGGGCAGACGGCGATTGCCACGAGTGACCTTTCTGACAAAGCTTTAGTCCCAAAAATACAACCCGAGGCTAGCGTTGACGGCTCAGGGGATAAATCTTTCTTTCAACCATTTCCCTTCACTGCAGGAATTGATTTGGGGACCGATAACATTCTGAAGATCAACGGAGTTGCCTCAAAGCTTGATGAGCAATGGCGGCCGATTTCGTTTTCGCGTGTAGGTGCGATACCGGAGACAGATGTTGTATTTGCCGGCTATGGTTTGGTGGCTCCAAAAGATGGTGAGCATTCCGAGTATGACTCGTATGTGCATCTGGATGTCGAGGGGAAGTGGGTGTTGGTGTTAAGGCAACTTCCTGCAAACGTATCCCCCGAACGCCGCCAGCACTTAGCTCGATATGGATCGTTGCGTCGTAAGGCGATGGTGGCTCGCGAACGTGGTGCCGTAGGGCTGATCGTCGTAAGTGGGCCCGCGAGTCAAGTTCGACAGCAGCTTGTTCCGCTGCAATCTGACGGTGCGCTTTCGGGAAGCAGTCTCGGTGCGATCAGCATCGACGATGCGACCGCGATTGAATGGTTGAAGACTGCCGAAGAAGATTTGTTAGCGATACAGAATGAGCTCGACAAAGGAGAGCTCATGATGGGTATACCCCTTCCCAAGGTGCGTGTCGAGGCAACCATTGATATCGATCAAATAAAAAAAGAAGGTCGGAACGTACTTGGTCGATTGGTGGCAGGAGCCGAACCGAGTAAGTCCGTCTTGATTGTGGGCGCACACATCGATCACTTGGGGACCGGTGGCGGAGGCAACTCTTTGGCTCGTGACGAAGAACGTGGTCAAGCGCACCGGGGCGCGGACGACAATGCGTCTGGGGTCGCGGCGATGCTGGAGATAGCTCAGTACATGACGCTTCAGAAAAAAGCAGGTACGCTCGATTTGAAGCACGATGTGATTTTTGCCGCTTGGTCTGGTGAGGAGCTGGGCTTGATCGGGTCGAGCTATTACGCAGATCATTTTGTCACCAGTGCGTCCACGAAGGAGCAACCGCCTTCAAAGGATCAAGCGAAGGCTTCCGCTACACCGGCCGGTCCAACATCTACTGCAACCCTGTATCCGGATGTCATTGCATGCCTGAACTTGGATATGGTTGGTCGGCTTCGTGAAAAGTTGGCTTTGCAAGGGACTGGATCATCGACGGTCTGGGCACAAGAGATAGAACGACGGAACGCGGTAGTTGGTTTAGATGTATCGCTTCAGAGTGATAGTTATCTACCGACTGATGCGAGCACATTTTTCTTAAAGGGTGTCCCAATTCTTTCGGCATTCACCGGGCAGCACAGCGAGTACCACACGCCGCGCGATACACCCGAGCTTCTCAACTACGAAGGGGCCGCATCGACGGCAAAGCTCATGGGGTTGATCGCAAAAAGCTTGGCGACGACGGAAGGGGCCCCGCCTTTTGTTTCACAGGAAGCACCTGAAAACCAAGGGACCCGAGCGGCGATGACGGCCTACCTGGGTACGATCCCAGACTATATCCAAGGTGATATCAAAGGAGTCCTTTTATCCGGGGTGGCAGAGAAGGGCCCCGCTGCAGCAGCAGGAGTTCGAGCCAAGGACATCATCATCGAGTTGTCTGGTCGAAAGATTGAGAATATCTACGACTACACATACGCAATCGAAGGGCTTAAGGTGGGCTCGGAAACAGAGATCGTCGTCAAGCGAGCAGATGAGGAAGTCCGAATGAAGATCACTCCGCTTTCTCGAAATTAAAGCGTGTGGAAGTGACGATGACCGGTCTGAAAAAAAATGCTAAGATGTTTGTAGGTGAGGAGAAACTTACAACGACTTAGAGTTGAGCGGTTCAAGATGAACGACACGTTAGCAGTAATATTAGCTGGTGGAAAAGGGACTCGTCTGGAGCCTCTAACTCGCGATCGAGCCAAGCCTGCGGTCCCCTTCGGTGGGAATTACCGAATCATCGATTTTGTGTTGTCGAACTGCCTCAACAGTGGCTTCCGAAAAATGATGGTTTTGACTCAGTACAAAGCCACCAGTCTGGATCGTCATATCAATCTTGGGTGGCAGGGGTATTTTTGCCGCGAATTGGATGAATACATCGATAACATCCCGCCGCAACAGCGAATTGACGAGCAGTGGTACCAAGGGACTGCCGACGCGGTTTATCAAAACATTTATGAAATTGAAAAGCAGCGCCCCAATTACATAGTCATCTTGGCGGGTGACCACATTTACAAGATGAATTATCGGGCAATGCTCGAATACCATTGCCGAATGAATGCCGATTTGACGATTGGCGCGTTGCGAGTCTCCCCGCAAGAAGCAACGCAGTTTGGTGTCATGGCCGTCGATGAAAACCAACGCGTGATTGGCTTTGATGAAAAGCCTGCTCACCCCAAGCATATCCCAGGCGACCCGAATCACTGCTTGGCATCGATGGGAATCTATGTTTTCTCAACGCGTTTCTTGCTAGAACAGCTTTGCATCGATGCAAATAATCCCACCAGCAATCATGACTTCGGAAAGAACATTATTCCTTCGATTATCAGCAAGGATCAAGTTTACGCGTTCCAATTCCGTGACGAGAATCGCAAACAGGATTCCTACTGGCGGGACGTCGGGACGTTAGACGCATATTTTGAAGCCAACATGGATTTGGTCGCGATAGATCCTCTGCTTAACTTGTATGATTCTTCTTGGCCGATACGAACCTATCAAGCGAATCTTCCACCTCCGAAGTTTGTATTTGGTAGTCGCAACAGCGGCGATCGCGAACGAATGGGCGTCGCATTAGATTCGCTCGTCTGCGGAGGAACGATCATTAGCGGTGGGCGAGTCGAACGAAGTGTTATCGGTCCTCAGGTTCGTGTGAATAGTTATGCACACGTTGAAGATAGTATTCTCTTTGAAGGTGTTGACATTGGTCGGCACTGCAAGATTCGGCGAACGATCATCGATAAAGGGGTCCGTATCCCGGCGGGTTTTGAGATTGGATACGATCTCGAAAAAGATCGACAACGTGGATTTACTATCAGCGAAGGAGGAATCGTAACGATTCCCAAAACAGATGCGATTGAAACACTACTCGGGCATCGCGGCGAATCGCTTCGGTTTGACGCACCCGCTGGAGTTCACTCGGTTCCTACGCCACTCGGTCTCGAACGAACCCGGAATACCGTCTCGCGATGAATCCAAGCACTCCCATGTTCCTAGCCGGTTTGCTGATCGGCACAACGCTCCTTCTGTTAGGGTTGTTGTTGGGCATTTGGATCGGTCGGCGGATGGCTCCTCCGCAAGTTGTGGATGACTCTCTCGAGCGTGCTCAAGTACTTCGATTTGTCAGGAACTTTGCATCGATTACGAGTGATTTTGCTGGCGACTTTTCCGCTTATCAAGCCGAGTTTGAGTCTTTGGCAAAGCGCGCGAATGAATCGGGCAAAAAGCCATCGGCTGAAGAAGTCCAGGCCCTGTTGTCTCGTATCACGGCAGCCAACAACGAACTCAAGGCACAACTGGAAGCGGCTGAAAATCGGATCGAAACTCAGACGAAAGAACTTGCCGGGTATCTGACAGAGGCACGTACCGATGGGTTGACGGGACTGTCAAACCGCCGCGCGTTTGATCACAAAATGGATGAACGAATGCAACGGTGGAAGACATCCAAAAAGCCCTTCTGCTTGGTGTTGATCGACATTGACTTCTTCAAGAAGATCAACGACACCTTTGGGCATCCCGCGGGTGATGCTGTTCTGAAAGATCTCGCAACCCAACTGAAGGCCCTCCAAGGGGAAGGGATCGATGTGGCTCGCTATGGCGGCGAGGAGTTTGCAATCCTAGCTGATTTGACAATCGAAGCTACAGCACAAAGGATCGATGACTTTCGTAAAAGCGTTCAATCAAGAATTGTGGAAGCGGAAGGGGTTAGCATTCCGATAACGATTTCTTGTGGAGTCTCGAAGATTGGCCCTGAGGAACGACTCGGTAATCTCGTCCGACGCTCCGACGAAGCGCTTTACGCAGCCAAAATGGGTGGCCGAAATCGTCTCTACATTCACGACGGAGCGATCTGCAGGCCTTTTGGAAATCCTGGCCCACCGCTTCTTGCAAAACCCTCTGCACCCCCAGTAAGCGTTGAATCAGAACGAACCTCTGATCCAACTGCTGCGGGCTTGGGGCAATTATCTCAAGGTGCTTCGCTGGAGGATGGTTCAGCCTCGTCCGGTCCCGAAACCGTCAGCACTCGCCTTCAACGTCGACTTGAGAAACTATTGGCCGACGAATCACGGCGTACGGTTTGAAACGCTATGATAGGGACTGGACGTTTGTTGGACCGCGCAAGGTCTGCGCTGGAGTTCAGGCTTTAGCCGCTTTTGGCAAATCCAAGGTGCTGGGCGCCTAAAGGCTGTACTCCAACAAAGCTGCGATCGATTATTGTGCTCAACATGGCGATGTCCAATTGGCTTCGTTTTAAAAACTAACCTTCAGTACATTACCTCTTCTGTATAACAATCACCGTGCAGCCAGATCTAGTTGTTAGCAATATTTGTAAGACCTTTAGCAGTGGTCGTTCCGATTTGCAAATTTTGCGTGGCGTTAGTCTTTCGTTGTCATCCGGCGATAGCCTAGCAATCACAGGGCCTAGTGGTGTTGGGAAATCAACCCTGCTGCAGATCATAGGGACGCTGGATCAGCCGACCAGTGGCACGGTTTCGCTCTTTGGTGAAGACCCTTTCGCACTCGACGCCCAATCGCAAGCGATCTTCCGAAATCAGAAAATTGGTTTTGTATTTCAAGATCATCATTTGATGCCCGCATTGACGGCAATCCAAAACGTGTTGCTACCGGCACTTGCTGCCGGGACGTCGACCGCTGAGCAGTACGCGAGAGCCAAGGAACTTCTTGAGGCAGTCGGACTGAGCGGGCGTGCCGATCACTTGCCCGGTGAACTCAGCGGTGGAGAAAAGCAGCGGATCGCGATTGCTCGAGCCTTGCTGTTGAAACCGAAGTTGATTTTGGCTGATGAGCCTACTGGGAACCTGGATCCCGTTTCAGCCAAATCCATTACAGAACTTTTACTGAGTTTACAGAAGCAAGAGAACTTCCTGCTTATTGTCGTGACGCACTCCCTGGAAGTCGCTTCCGCGATGGGGCAACGATTGATGCTGGCTTGATCTGTGCTAGATTCAAGCCCCCATCGCTTCCGCCTTTTCTGTTAGATGCAAGTCCATGAATCGGTGTATTGGGACTCTGTTGCTGGTCTTTGTGTTCCGCAATTTGGCATTCAAAGAGTTTCATTCTTAGTGTTCGCGTTCTCGTTCTGATTCTCGTACTCGTACTCAGGTGACGACGAAGACGTTGCTCGTGATGGAATCCGGCCGGTTGCGTGCGAGCATGAGTACCATTTCATTGATCGCAAGTACGATTTCATGCTTAGGTCTTCAAAATACCTAACATCAAAAATCTCTAGCCGAGTCCTGTAGGCTAATGACCGAATGCGCAGAAAAATCTTAAGGCGCGGCTGTCACCGG
>JAIYDQ010000092.1 GCA_027487375.1 Planctomycetaceae bacterium | reverse complement strand
GTGATATCGATGTTGCGTGCTACAGTGAGGATCTGGAGCTTTTTGAGATGTACCGGTTTCAAGCATTCGGAAGCAAAAGCAGATACTCATCGACAAGGACAGAATCCATCTACCCAACCGATAAACTCCTCGTAGGAGTTTGTATCGGGGCCAGCGAGCTCCGATAGATTACCCACGCTGCCGTCGACTTCTGCAATAAAGCCGTCGACGGTCGATGCGACGTAATAGGTCGTTTTCACTGCATTCGCCTTTCTGATCGTCATTTAAACGCTGAGAGAATCCCGCTGCGAATCCTATCAAGACCGAATCGAATAACAATTGGTACAATTGGGTTTTTAAGCGAAGTCTGGTAGCCCTTACGGTTTAGATTCGCTGCTTGCTTGTGATCATGAGGTTGGAGTCATTGGTATGAATAAAGGTCTAAGACAAGCCGTTGCAGGGCTTTGCATTTTCATTGCGTCATTTCCAGTTAGCTTTGCAAATGCATGTAGTCGCGCAGTCTATTTCGGCCAGATGGGACAGACCGTTACCGGGCGCACGATGGACTGGCAGGAAGACATGCACACCGACTTGTGGATTTTCCCGCGAGGTGTGAAGCGTGACGGCGGCATGGGCGAGAAAGGTTTTAAATGGACAGGCAAGTACGGCAGCGTTATCGCATCGGTCTACGAAGCTGGCACGGCTGATGGCATGAATGAAAAGGGGCTCGTCGCGAATTTGCTATTCCTTGTCGAGAGTGAGTATCCAAGTCCCGAGGGTGACAACCGGCCACAGCTGTCGATCGCGGCTTGGACGCAGTACGTGCTCGATAGTTTCGAGACGGTCGAAGAGGCTGTTGCGGAACTTCGCAAAGAAGCGTTCCGCCCTGTAAGCGTTGTGGCCCCTAATGGCGTTGAAGGAAAGATCCACTTATCGATCTCCGATCCGTTGGGAGACTCAGCAATTATTGAGTACATCAATGGCAAGCAAGTCATTCACCATGGCCGGCAGTTTCAGGTGATGACCAATTCGCCAATCTACGACCAGCAATTGGCTCTCAATGAATACTGGAAGCAGATCGGAGGAACCGTGATGCTTCCAGGCACTAACCGAGCTGCAGATCGTTTTGCTCGAGCTAGTTTCTACATCAACGCCGCCCAGCAATCAGCCGACGCCAGGGAAGCCGTTGCCTCGGTGTTTAGTGTCATGCGCAACGTCAGCGTTCCGAAAGGAATCAGCACGCCCAACCAGCCCAACATTTCGTCAACGATTTGGCGCACCGTGTCGGATCAGAAAAATCGAGTTTACTATTTCGAAGACACATCCAGCCCGAGTGTCGTCTGGGTCGATCTGAAGCAAGTTGACTTTGCGGAAGGCACCGGGGTTCGAAAATTGGATCTCCACGGTAAGTCGATCGTTGGCGGAGATCAGACCGGTGGTTTCAAGAAATCGGAGCCTTTTGTATTTCTTGCCCCCAAGTAATTTTCGATCACTTTCATTCACAGAGTGGGGGATCGGGTTCTAAGGATTGGATCAAGTCAATTAGTTGCTGTTGCAGGGGGACAAGCGATTCTTTGACTGCGTGTTGGTTCATGCGATGAATCACAAATCCTATGAGAATAAAGATTACCCAAAAACCACCAGCTCCGATTAGCGCGACCCACAAAGGTTCAAGCAGTCCAAATACGAATACGATCGCGCCTATGGTTAAAGGCGTTACGTACCAGAATGTGATACTTCGCAACAATTTGATTTGCATTTCCACCCGCTGAAGCTCTACACGAGCGCACTCCAAAAGCGAATGATCGGGTGGAATAGTCGATTGATGCGTACGGGTGCTGTGTAAGACCCAAATGACGCAAAGCGTCGAGGCTATGATGATCAGCACGCCCAATACCGAGATCACGCGGAGGTCATCAGTAAAGAGCATCGAGCCGAACATCACGATTACAAAAACGGCGGCGCATGTTTCAATCCAATCTCGCCGCCAAATCGTTGCTTCAAACTTCACAGACTTCGTAATAGTCTCTGTAGCGAAGTTTGACGACTGCGATGTGGCTGCCAGTTGATGGTGAGCCTGCCAGACGCGTTGAAGTTGTTCCAATTTCACGATTCATCCTTCCAATCGGTCAAACGAGATTTGATGCGATGCAGGCGAACGCGAATCGCTCCGATACTTGAACCTAGCGTCTCCGCGATCGATTCCTCTGATAAGTTCTCTAAAAACATAAGCAAAACTGCGCGATCGACTGGATTTAGTTCTCGCACGAAACGCTCGAGCAGAATGACGCTATCATCAACTTGCGTTGTACCCGGGACTGAATCGGTTTCGTTCGATACCACGTTCAGACGATTGTTTCGGCGTTGATGTGATCTTAGCCATGAGAAAGCCGTGTTGAGCGCAATTCGGTAACACCATGTATCTTGCGATGCCCGATTTTCAAAGCGATCCATACTGCGCCAAACCTGCATGAGGATTTCTTGCAACAGATCATCCGACTCCGCATCTCCGTAGGCGCGAGCTATTGCCAGCAAGCGGCCTTTATTCCGCGCGATCAAACTTTCGTAATCGGATTGGAGTTGATTCGTGTTCACGTTTGATTAGTCGCCGTTCTGGACTCCAAATTACATCGTCCCATTGATTTTCCCGGCGGTTCATCAAATTCATTTGCGTCCGTCGGGCGAAGTGCCTTCGCAGAGCGGGGCGATTAGTCTATTCCGTGAGCTAAAATTGGAGAATTTTTCTAGCGGTTAGGATTTGAAGACGCGGTGTAAATCAAAACCATCTTTGGAAACGGAGATCTTGAGAGTTGTTATTAGAGATCCAGGATAGCGGAGGGGACGGCTCGCGTGTCCGTCGTTGCCCAGTATCTCTCTTTCCTTACCGAGTTATTTGGGGCGGGCGTCGCGGACGCGAAAAAAGGCCAAAACGTGAGGTAGAAACAAAAAACGCCGGGCGTCGATCTCTCATCGTCCGGCGTTAACTTTTTGGCGATTCTTCCGTAGAAGAACTAAGGCCCCCCGAGAATGTCTCGAGTTGTTTCCGAGAATCGCTACATGCGTCAATTCAACCGCATACAACTGAGGTTGTAGGACGATGAGGATTCACTCAATCGAGATAACAGCGCGAAGTCTACGGGCCAGTCAGACCGAATCGAGCACAGTCATGCCGGTCGCGCGAAGACTCGCTTTCCCTCAGTGCGTGAATCAAATGTTCTGAACTCGAACCTCAAGGTGCGTCTCGCGGAAGCTCTGTACCTGCCTCCCGCATCCACTTGAATCAGGCAAACTTACAACCGCATTCGTTAACCCCTAAGCCGCGAAGCCACGGCCTTTGCCTCTAAGGAAAGGAATGTGGCGAGTACTCTCGTACTTTTGTTATGAATGGCGTGACGATCTGCAGGGTACCAATGTGCGTCAATCATCGTCCTGAAGATTGGTTTAGCTGGATCAAACCAACCTTCATGTTTTGGTAGTAATGCGTGTAATAGTACAAGTAGTTAATCGGCAAAGTCAATTTCAACCAACGCCACAGATGACGTTTAATAAAGTGCCATTCTTTCAAAACGCGGAATCGCGGATCCCACTTCTCCAGTTCGCGAAACTCGGAAATGCCCCATTTGAAGGTCGCCTTCGTCATCGCTACAGACTTACATACCGACGTATCTTGGGCGATCTCTGGGCAAATCGCGTGTACCAAGAAATGAGCGTTCGACAACCGATTCGCAATCTGTTGGAACAACTCTTTGTTCTGCTCTTCGGTGAAGTACAGCAATAGACCTTCGGCAACAATCAAGACTGGTGAGGACACGTCAATGCGTTGCGCTAGTACATCATCAATCCAAGAATAGTCGAACATTGATTTTACAATAAATGTGTCTCGACTCGACTCGGGGTAAAATTTACGTCGCAGTTCGATGCTATCCGGCATATCTAAATCAAACCAACGGACTTGGCCATTGTCGACCCTTTCAAAGCGGCCATCTAAGCCTGCGCCAAGATTGACTACCGTCGCCGTCGGATGATTCTTAAGAAACTGTCGAATCGCTTTATCGAAGACTTCAGTGCGTATCGCTATCTCCAAATGGAGAAAAGGCTCGCTATCAATCACACTGAAATCGTACTTCAGATTTCGGCAGATCTCGACTGCCTTTTGATCGTGGAAGATTGCATCTGTCCGCTGCGATTCCAATGCACGGCAATACAAAGGGATCAACAATGTCTCTTGAACGACACCTAAATCGATATCGATCTTTTCAGTCTTAGTGCCGTCCATACTTTCGTTATTCATCGTGTAGTTGCCCGCTTGTGGGCAAGACGCTTTATCAGGGAAGAATCGTTTGTAATAGTCCCATTCGACAACAGTGACTTCGGGCTCTGGGAGGTCGAGAACTAGCTCATTTAAGAAATGCTGAGCGCCTTCCGACGATGGAAGAAACTTTCGATCCATCATCGACAATGTTACTTTCGATTCTGGTCGAACTGCCATTCCAACATCATCCCAACTGGTCCATTTGAGGCATGACGTTCGGCACCAAGGATGTCCGTTGCGATGAGATTCTAAAATCTTCGCCAACATCTCATTCGCCGCGGAGTAGTCCGTTTGGCCAACTCCACCAAAGCAACCTGCTGTTGAGCCAAATCCGACAACGTATTTTAAAGCGTCTGTGTTCAAGCAATTCAAAAAGTTGATTAGACCAGTCGCTTTCACGTGAATTGTCTTCGTTACATTCTCCAGCTTCTTCTTTTCAAACTTGCATGAACTCTCAAAGCCTGCACCATGAACCAGCCCTACAACTGGGCCATCTTGTCCTTCAATCTGGCTGACGAGTTGTGCTACCTTCGCGTTGTCGGATACATCACATGCATGGTAAGTGACGCTGCGGCCCAACGCACGAATCTCTTCCAAAGTACGTTCAATATTCAGACTCTTTTCGATCTGTTCCCAAGCTTTAATCGGTACTTGTTTCGCTTCTAAAGCCTTCTTAACAATGGTCGACTTAAGTTGCTTGAGGCCCTCCTTGTCAAGCTTCAGCCAGTTCTGCTCAATTGGCTGCAAATGAGTTGACCCAATGAGATGGAGTTTTACATCAAAGTGCTTCGCCATCTCCTTGGCTGTAACTGCAGTGATACCTTGTGCTCCGCCGGTGAAGATCCACGTCCCTTTTAATCGCTTGCTGGCTGACCTGTTCTGTCGGTCTAAATCCTCCGACGTTATTGGGGCTAAGATTGGGCGGGCGACCACGCGGTTGTGATCGACATAACCAACTTCCGCTTCGTTATCGTCAGCAAAGAACTCGCGAACGAGGTCGTCGATACGAGTATTGGTCGATGTAGTTGTTGCGTGGTCGACAACTTTCGCCCGGAAGACAAAGTTATCAAGATGCCGAACTTCTCTGCGTATCGCCTTCACTAACCCTTGTAGACCACCGTCGTGTGGATAAGCAGCATCGCGTGTAAAGCCAAAGTCGCCTCCTAAACCTATCGATGCAAGCAGCGACGATTCCGCAAGCAAACCTCTTTCTCGTTGGCGTTGATACCAGCATTGCACGATTTGAAATGGCGTATGGAAGCGTGTGCTGAGATCTTCATTCCATAATCGTTGGAACTCTTCTTCTGTTGCCATACCGTCGTTGGGCGGCACTAAAACCAAGTGATACACTGGTTCAACAGAATCCAATTCATCAAACGCCTGGAGCAAGTCCGCTTGATCGGCTAACAGGTTGAACTGTGTCACGTGCATACCAGCCTCCGCTAATTTAGCGGCCATCAATGCAGTGAGTTCGGCTTCACCAACAATCAAAGTATGCTTCTTGCCAAAAGGTGACTTGGCTGGAAGTTGTGGCAGGCCTGCAGGAACAACTCTCATCACAAACCGATGGCATACAGTATCTCCAGGATGAATCGGTGGTTCCCCGTTGGGTTTTGCCGTGTTAATCTCTTCGAATGCTGACCGTGAAATGGCTGAAGCAATCGAACTCAACGTTGAGTTCCCAGATTGAGTAACTTGATTGAATAGATTCGATTCTTTATTGACCGACTGTTGATGAAAGAGCTCATCGAAACGCAGCGTTTGATAAGCCTGTTGTTCATTATTGTCGCCCGTATCATGAGAAGTCTCGGCTAAACAAAGCTCACCTTTCTCGAGCACAAAAGTCCAGCTCAAAACATTGTCCAATCGATGGATCGAGTTCATTGAACGATGTTTGGCTATGCTACCGGTACGATGATTGAAGCGATCCCGCAATGCACTAGTACAGTCACTTAGCGTGCGTGCGGAATTGTCTTGATCGCCTAGCAGCGATTGCAGTCTTTCAAGACGAGTCTGTGAATGTGCAGGAACCTCACCCGACTGAGAAAGCATCGTTGAATGATTCGACAGGATACGCGACTTGTTGACCCACTGATATTTAATGTCTTCGCCATCGAACTCAAAATGCAATGCTTTAGTCCGCTTCAAGTCAGAGATGATGCCGCCCCAACCGCCGTGACGTCGACTCTTGCTGAGAACGAGCGCGGCCTTCTCGATTGACGTTGCACTGCTCAAAATTTCTTGAACGATGACTGAATACAGATTGCCACTAGGATCATGTGGAATGGAACGATCCAAAAGCATTGATGATGTTACTGAAATCCCATGCGAGTTCATGCCAAGAATCGTACCAACTTGTCCTGGCACCGAGACGTAGAATACTTTGCCGCCGTGTGTGGTCCTTCGCCTTAGGATCGCTCGCGGTGGAGTCTGGTTGCTCGAATCCGACAGAATTCGGGAGATAGGCAAATCCAAGTTCATTCCATGAACAGTCCCGGCATCAGTAGTGGGAACAAAGAACTGCACGCAGCCGGGAAACATTGCCATGTTGAAAGCGAATAGCTGTTCCGATGTGACTCCAGCCCCGTCAGCAATCCCCTGTAATTCATCAAGAGCGGAATCAGACAGCAAGATCTTATGCGTTGAAAATGGAACTCGCGTATGATCCGGTAGAAAGCTCGATACCGCAGGCGGGAGAGTTTCTAATCGTTGAATATTCGCACGTATTTCATGAGCGAAGCGAATGCCATGTTCGCGACCGATATCGTAAGATGTCTCGCCCGCATCGTCATAGATTGGAATCTTGAAATCTTGTCTCATGGGCGTTGCGATAGACGTTGCATCTTTATTGTCCGGTTTAGTACGAATGGGACGTTCAATCAATAGCGAGTACGTCGTTCCGTCGCGGTCTGCATTGGTCACTAGCCCGAAATGCCTACCATCCCTATTCGATGATTGAATCGCTTGAGTTGATTCCGCAATAGAAATCGCATCGGTTTGTTCAGAGATTGCGTCTCGAATGCTTACGGCCCCGGTAGATACGAAGGGTTGAGCTGCCGCAAATAGACCTTGCAATTCTAAGATGGTCTTAATCGTCGCGACTAAGCCCGACGCACCGATCGAATGTCCAATTTGTTCCGACAAAGAACCAGCGATAGCCCGCGAGGTTCTCGAAGGCGATAACAACTGCTTATTCGCGGCCGAAAGAAGTTCCTTATAAAAATCGGCGGTTCCGGAGGACGCGATTTCTAACAATGAAATATCGCTGCCTTCAACGTTGGATGCATTCAATACTCGTCGAATCGACTCCTCCGTCCGTTCTCGAACGCTACCCTGTTGAGTACACGCGATACCATGTAAGATAGCCTTAATCTCGTCACCATCACGTATGGCATCCTCGTATCGCTTCAAGACTAGAACGGCAGCCCCTTCTGCGAGTGGATTGATTACACCGTCATTTAGAAGCATCTCTTCATGGGCAAGTCGCCCAACGCTTTGCTGCCCTGTAGCGCAGATCATCATGTCAACAGAGCGACTTCTCAACGAATTCATCGCGATCTGCAATGCGGCCAATGATGAGCAGCTTCCAGAATCAATGGTGTACGCTCCCCCCATTAGATTAAAGACCTTCGTTACTCGAGTCGCTAGCGTACTAGTTGTAAATCCGCCGGTTTCATCATTCAGTGCAGGCAGACGGTTTAAAAGCAACTGCGAGTACTGCTCCATTATTTCCTTCACATCCGAGGACTCGCAACCCAATGCATTCAATGCAGTTGCAATCTCTTTATGAACTTCCGGTAGTCGCAATCCCATCTGCAACGCATTAGCAAAATCGCTATCAAATCGCGAGCCGACGATAACCCCAGTGCTCTCTGTGGGGAGATCCTTTTCAACCAAGTACCCTGCATCTTTCAGTGCCTTGTCGACAGCATCGAGTACCATGAACTGCAGGGGATTGCAGCTCTGAAGTTGTAGAGGTGGAATCTTGTGTAATTTCCAATCGTATTGATAACCTTCGATGTAACCATTTCGCAGTGACTCTCTAGGCGGGATCGGCAGCCTTGAATTGGATGCATTCGAGCCAAACATCAATTCCCAGCGGCCAGAGTTGGGCGCGGATTTTGGATCAATTCCATTAACAAGCAGATCTCGAAACGCATCGATGCCTATCGCTCCAGGTAGGATGGAGCTCATTCCAATCACGGCAATCGGGGCGTTCTCCGGTTTGCTCGGGGGAGTCAGCCGATTCGGAATCTGATGATTACGATCTGCTTCGTACTGTTGAACGACTAGATGAGCATTGATTCCACCGATACCAAACGCATTAATGGCAGCGGTTCGAGGGCAGTTCGCCGATCTAGGCCACGGCGATGCCACTTGGGCAACTTCGAAAGGACTATCACTCCAATCAAAATAGCTGGAAAGCGATTCGACATTAATCTGCTTTGGAATCAATCCGTGATCCATCGCAAGAAGAATCTTAATGAGTCCTGCTGCGCCTGCGGTTTCTAACATGTGACCCAGGTTTGCTTTGGAACTGCCGATCTTAATCTTCTTTCCATCCATCGATTTTCCATCGAGGAACTCTTTCATTGCCATCAACTCTGTCGTGTCACCTAATCGAGTTGAAGTAGCATGAGCTTCTAAATATTCAATGTCTTTTGCATGAACTGAAGATTGGCGATGGTAAGCGCGCTCGATCGCTTTCAATTGACCTTCCTTGCGCGGAGCCCACAGGCCCTTACCCTTGCCGTCGGACGAGCAACCGATCCCGTGAATGACTCCACAGATGCGGTCTCGATCTCGTTCAGCAGCACCAAGCAGTTTCACCACAAAGTATGCATGCCCCTCGCTGGGTACTAAACCATTTGCGGAGTTATCAAAGGGCTTCGATCCATCCACCGACATTGCGTTGGAATGAGAGAAGTGAATCATGCTATCGAACTTGAGGAACGATGCGCCACCAACAATCGCCATATCGATCTCACCGGATCGTAACGACTCGCCTGCTATCGACAATCCAATGAGCGACGAAGCACATGCTGCGTTCAGTACCAATGATGGTCCGTTCAATCCAAACGCATGGGTAAGATTGCGTGCGGCATAGTGAGCCCAATGGCGTGGCCGATACTTCAGCGATGTTGGTCGATACTGCTGTTGGATGCTCGAGACAACTTCATTGATCACACCGCAACGCATCTGTTCGGGGAAAGCTTGAAACGATGGTATGTCATTTAAGTAGTTAATCGTCGTTTCAATACAGGACGCAAACACGGTATCGACAACTATATTACTTCCCCGCGTATGCCCAACGTAAACCCCCACGTTGCGAGTTGATAAATTGACGGGATCATAACCTGCAGAACGAAGTGCTTCGGCAGCAACCAATAATGTTAGTTGATGTCCTTCATCGTCCGAGATCTCCCTACCATGCGTTAACTCATTCAGTTGACGAACATACTTTTCATACTCGATAGCCCCCCCTAGGATCGAGTAACTTTGTCCCCGCTTTGGTTGCAGTGGTCGGAAATAGAATTCACGGTTCAAACGCGAATTCGGCAGTTCGCCAATGACGGATTGACCGTGCAACAATGTGTTCCAGTACGCCTCAGCGCTGTCGATATCACCGGGAAAACAGCAGGAATAGCCGACAATTGCAAGCTGATAATCTTGGTTTTCAGAGAGTTTCTCAGCCATAACGACTCGAAGGAATTTTTACCGGGGCTCAGACAGGCGGCAGAACTAGCAAAAGCTTGCCGAGGTTTTGGGGGTTTGGGTGCGATTAAGACCGCTTTATAAAATGGAACTAGGAATGTTCGGGAATCACTTCGAACATATTGGGCAATCGCACCCGGTTCCAATAGTAGTCAAATTCATGACTATTTCCATTCAGTCCGCATGAAACTATTCGCGAACTCTTGATTGCATCCAGAAGAGGTAACATTTAGATTAGCGAAACTGGCTTGGTACTCGGTCGGCATCGCAAGCGGATCGCTCACAGAGCGGGGAATTAAAGGCTTGTGTGGGCCTGAATTGGAGAAGGTTTCTGACCGGTAGGATATGAATCAAACCCATCTTTGAAAACGGAGATCTTGAGATTTCTCAATAGAGAAGCTGGGGTGCCGGAAGGGACGTCTCGCTGCTGGCAAGCATACTCTCGTTGTGGAGACAAACTTAAATGTACCGCGACCAGGCGCCTCCCCGTGCGAAGAACGTCATCGGGAGCATGACGAGTTGTAGATAGTGCTCGAAACTTGGCTATTGGCTTGTAAAGCAAAGATTAGTTTGTTCCGACATTTTGTCTTCGATCGAAACTAGTTTGTGGAAATTCGACGAGAAATCGAACTGCTGCGAACTTAAGCTCAATTGGTGAACACAAACAGAGATGAACTCGTATGAGTTGCGATAGGGCAAAACTCGCGGATGCGACCAAGTCCATCATACGAAGCAAACGATTTAAGGGCGGGACATGTGTTGAGAGGGGCCGCCAGTTGGACGTGCAATACGAGTCCGCATACCGCTTAGATATTGCGATGCGGTTCGATTAGCTGGGGATATTGGAATCCCGTTTGGCTAGGTTCTCTTCCAATTCTATCGTTGCCTCCACCGGATGAGCCTGTGCTTATCGAAGCGCCGCCACCGCTCCCCAACATCATCGGGCCGCGACTCCCACCAGATCATCTCTATCAGTTAACACCAGGTTATCACGACCCCGACAATCTACCCGAAGGCCATCCAGGTCATTACTCCCCAGTCATGCCACCGTATCCAGTGATTGCTCCTTGATGCTTGCCGTCTTGTAATTGAGACCTTAGTAAGCGTTGAATAGGAAGTTGCAAAAACATTCTCAACCAATGGATACTTTTGCTGCTGACATGCGTTTAATCTACTGACGACATGCACCTACGAATATTTTCGTGAACTAGAAATTTCCGCGAACCAATGCAGGGGATGAGCGTCTATATCTGCAGCACGCGACGAATACGGTCGCGGATCAAGGAATCTGAAAAGCAATCAATCACTGGATACGAGATCATGACTTCAATACGGCCCAGTTACCTAAGGTCAACACTGACCGAACGATTTAATGGACCGAAGGGTTGTATCGTGTCGCAAGACGCGAATACGCTCCGCAACATCCATTTGGATGAGCATCCACATCGGAGGTAACACTGGGTTGGTCTTGATGGGCCAGTACTAACGAAGCAAACGTTGGCGAACCCGGTGTTACCCCAAAGTGACACCGGGTTTTTTCGTGCCTATTCAGGCTGGAGACTTGAGGCTAGAGGCGTGAGGAAAACAAATCGCAAAGCGATTCTGCAACCTCAAGTCTCATACCTTACCGCTCAAGCCTGCTCACGGACTGGTAGCTGAGACGGTATAGCGGCGGTCTGAAGAACCGCAGAGGAGGGTTCGAGCACCTCCCAGTCCACTGAATGCGTTGCTTGCAAAAACACTTAGAGAACAACTGCGCTAGAGGTGCGCACCTACACAACCAACAACGGCTCGTTCGACTTCTGGTGAGGTCACTGGTCTTTCAAGCCAGCTAGGTCGGGTTCAAATCCCACACGAGTCACTGACATCGCTAATGGGCTTGTCCGTAGGAACGGAGCTTTGATTTGCAATCAAGGCGACAGGGTTCGATTCCCTGCTTGTCCACTGACATAACAACTATCGGGCGTGAAGTGTAATGGCTGGCACAGGTCGTTTGGG
>JAIYDQ010000440.1 GCA_027487375.1 Planctomycetaceae bacterium | reverse complement strand
GTCCAAGTTTGACTATGAAACCATGTGGTGGCTCTTGTGCAGTGCAATCGCAGTGGTCTTGATCTTTTTCATTTCACGACGACTAGCCGGTGGGTTGTGACCCTTGGACTATAAATTCAATTGCCCAACCATCGAATAAATCACGAAACACTTGATCTCAAGCACACAACGTAAGTACCTCTCGATTACAGGAATATTGCAAATGAAAATCCTTATTGCGACTGATGGTTCGAAGTTCGCAGACGAAGCCGCTGCATTTGTTGCAAGACTCCCACACCGTGAGCGAATAGACGTGACAATTGTTGCAGTAACTCCATCGATCGAAATTTTTGGTAATCCTGAAATGGTCGGATGGAAGCAACGTTATTACGAAGAGGAGAAGAAGAAAGCAGTACATTCTTGCGAGAGAATAGAGCGACTGTTCATGGGGGCAAACGTAACGATTGAGTCCGTCATTTTGACAGGACATGTTGGCACCGAGATTACTCGCGAAGCGAAGGAACGAAAGTGTGACCTGGTCGTTGTGGGTGCTTTGGGACACTCGACACTTGAGCGAATGATGGTGGGTAGCGTAAGCGATTTCGTAGCAACCCACGCAGCTTGTTCAGTCTTGATTGTCAGGCCAGGGATAGTGCGAGATCGAACGCATCATGATTTGAACCTTTGTGTTGCCTATGACAATTCGGAGCCGAGCAAATTCGCGTTGAAGCAATTGGAGATCTTTCAATGGGGACCACAAACTCATCTCGATATTGTTTCCGGATTTGCATCCCCTCTCAGCTATTCTGACATCCCGATGCAGATCGACATCCGAGAAATTCAAAAGGGTCTTGAAGCAAACCTGGAAACAGTTGCACAAGAAGCTAGAAAAACATTCCCGAGGGTGAACTCCGAAGTAATTCAAGTGCTCAACGTTGGAGATAGCCTTGTAGACTACACACGTGAAAAGCAGTCTGACGTGATTGTCGTCGGCGACACAGGCAACGGACTAATCGCACGATTTCTTATGGGAAGCGTGTCGCGATACGTTTTGCGACACGCTGAATGTTCCGTTTGGATTGCTCGGAAACCGACCGAGTAGCTCCCACACCACTCGACTCTATAAAACTCGCTTAAATGCCCATTTGTGCGAGTAAATCTGCGACCCGAGCAATCGTATTGGTAAGTACTGGATGCGATCCTTGGATCTGCTCGATTGATTCTGATAGCTGCGAGGAAAGACTCGATGGCTCAGAATGCTCGTCATCTAATTTGGCTTGAATCTCGGCGAGCGTAACGCGAAGCATTGCGACTTGCTCGGCCCCCAAGTCTTCGGTGTTGGCGAGTTGCTCATGAAGTTCCTTGAGTGTTTCTTCTAGCTTTTGTTGCATGGTTCGCTTCTTCAAATTTAGTTGCGTCAATTCCACCGCGGGAAGTTCCCGTCTCGATTCTATCTTACACTCTTTTGGTAAGTTGCGGGATGTTTCCGGCATAACAGGACGAGCACACGCCTGATAGAATAAGACGCTCCAAGGTGAGTTCCGTCTCATTCACGCTAGGCTCAATCCTGTCCTCATTCCCGTACTCAAACATACCTTTATCTATGAATCATTCCTCTCTCAATCGACGTCAAGCCCTTCAGACGATAGCTGCATCGTTTCCCATTGCAGCGACTGCAAAAGTATTTGCTTCAGAAAAATCAGATTCGAAGCTACCTCCTGTCCGAGCCATCACGCGTGGCCCCAAGCTTCATTGGCGAGGCTACTATGACAAATTCCTATTCGACCCAACGAACCGATTTGTCTTAGCTAACGAAGTGGATTTCGAAGGACGTTCACCGACGGCAGATGATTCGATTCGTATCGGCATGATCGATACCCAAGATGGAGACCGGTGGACAGAACTAGGAAGTACCTTTGCGTGGAATTGGCAGCAAGGCTGCATGTTGCAATGGGTACCAGGAGCTTCCGATGATGTCGCTTGGAACGATCGAGTCGACGGGGAGTTTGTCAGTCATGTCCTGAATGTCAAAACTGGTAGCAAGCGAACACTTCCCCATCCCTTCTACTGTCTTTCACCCGATGGAAAGACAGGCTTTGCACCCGATTTTCGGCGCCTGAACGACACGCGTCCTGGTTATGGCTATTCCGGTGTTCCTGATCCTAATCGAGAAGTACTCGCCCCAGACAATGCCGGCATCTGGCGAATGGATATGCAGAGCGGCGAACAAAAGCTGATATTCTCATTTGCCGATGCAGTGAAGATTCCATTTGAAGGGCGTGAAGACGCCGTGTTTCGACCTCATTCGAAGCATTGGTTCAATCACTTGCTCTGTAACCCAGACGGTACGCGATTGTTTTTCCTCCATCGATGGCGTAACCCAGAGAACAGCATGGCAAGATTTTTCACGCGTGCCATGACTATGAATTTCGATGGAACCGATCTGTATGTAATCGATCCTTGGGGCGATACCTCGCACTTTGTTTGGCGTGATCCAAAGCACATTTTCGCGTGGGCCTGGCATCCCTCGCATCAGCAGCGATTTTATCTTTATGAGGACAAAACCGAAAACGTATCGGTAGTCGGTCCGAATACGATGACTGTGAATGGTCACAACACTTACATACCGGGTACCGACAGTAACTGGGTACTTAACGACACTTATCCGGACGCGAAGACTTTCCAAAACCCGTACATTTATCACATTCCGACGGACCGACGCGTTCCGATTGGTCATTTCCCCTCGCCACCTGCATATCGCGGTGAGTGGCGATGTGACACGCATCCGACAGCGAGTCGCGACGGAAAACAGGTCGTCTTCGACTCGCCTCATCAGAATGGGCGCCAGGTCTACTTGGCCGATATCAGCGAAATCGTTGGTTAAAAAAGCCGCACCCCAGGCTGATGAAACCTGAGTCGATAGCGTTTACTTTAAAGCGGCCCCTTTTTGCATCTTACGTACTCGAATCGACCGCAATCCGATCGAGTACGAGTACCGGCTTACGCCTGAGTACGAGCACGAAAATGTAGAAATACAGGCTTAAGCAGGACGCTGTCTGACGCCAGGCAGCTGATGGGTCAAGAGTAGGTGGCATAGGTCTCGCGCCTGAAGCTCAAGAGAAATGCACTTTTCATCATCCCAGCCCTACCCTGTGTTGTATTTCGAAACGAATTAGCACAAAACCAAGCGGGCTTTGCTGATTTAGATTGGTTGCCCTACAATTGCCGCTCGTTTAGGCAAGAAACCTTCTACACAAGAATCCTCTTAGATACGACGAATTCAATCGAACGATGCCTCGTTATAACCCCGCAGTGATCGAACCCAAGTGGCAGTCTTTCTGGGATCGAAATCAAACCTTTCGGACCCCGGAACATCCCCCAGGAGATTCTAAGGCTCCGAAGCTTTACGTGCTCGATATGTTCCCGTATCCAAGCGGATCAGGGCTCCACGTTGGCCACCCTGAGGGGTATACCGCAACGGATATTGTTAGCCGATACGCGAGAATGTGCGGTAAAAGTGTCCTTCACCCCATGGGCTATGACGCGTTCGGCCTGCCAGCGGAAGAGCACGCGATCAAGACCAACACGCCGCCGCGTGTGAGTACCGAGTCGAACATTGCGAACTTCACTCGCCAGTTAAAGATGCTCGGTTTTTCCTATGACTGGGATCGAGTGCTTGCGACAACAGACCGCGAATACTTTCGTTGGACGCAATGGATTTTCTTGGAACTGTATGACACCTGGTACGACCCCAAAGCCAAGAAGGGTCGCAAGATTTCAGAACTTCCCATTCCGGAATCAATTTCTACGCAAGGCTCTGATGCGATTCGAAAATATCAGGACCGCCATCGATTGGCGTATCAAGATGATGCATTGGTCAACTGGTGTCCGGGGCTGGGAACGGTTGTCGCGAACGAAGAAGTAATCGATGGTCGTAGCGAAGTCGGGAATCACCCTGTGCAGCGCATTCCACTTCGACAGTGGATGTTGCGAATTACAGCCTACGCCGATCGATTGATGGAGGACTTGGATGAACTCGATTGGTCACCGGGGATCAAGAAGCTCCAAAGCGATTGGATTGGTCGCAGTACGGGAGCTGAGGTTGATTTCTTCATCGGGCCACTAGAAGCCTTCACCGCTTGGACGACTCAAAGATCGACTGTTGGTTGGCCGGAAGATCTGTCAGAACAAAACGATGCGCAAGTGTTACGAGTCTACACGACTCGACCTGACACGTTGTACGGTGCGACGTATATGGTGATTTCGCCCGAGCATCCATTGGTACAGAAACTAACTACGGCTGATCAATCTTCTGCCGTAGAAGAATATTGCCGCGCAGCTTCGTTCAAAAGCGATCGCGAACGGAGCGACACCGATAGGAAAAAGACCGGCGTTTTTACAGGCTCCCACGCAATCAATCCTGTCAACGGTCATCCGATTCCGATTTGGATTGCGGACTATGTGCTAGCAGGTTACGGCACGGGAGCAATTATGGCTGTTCCTGCACACGATCAACGCGACTTCGAGTTTGCAGTTACCTTTGGTTTGAAAGTGAAACAAGTTGTTGAACCGGTAGCCACCGCGGATATTGATCGCGATTTGCTTGGCGCTGGGAAAGTCTGCTACGTTGGTCCCGGGACTGCTGTGCGCTCCGGGATTTTAGACGGACTTGAAACAGAACCGGCTAAAGCAGCCATGACAGAGATGCTCACCAAGAATGGGTTGGGAGCCAAAGCAGTCAACTACAAGCTTCGCGATTGGCTCTTTAGTCGGCAGCGATTCTGGGGTGAACCGTTCCCGATCTTGCACGAGCTCGACGAAAATGGGCAGCCTAACGGTTTAATGCGAGCCGTTGATGCAGATCAATTGCCTGTCGACCTACCGGAACTGGAAGATTTTAAGCCCCACGGTCGCCCCGAACCGCCACTTGCTAAAGCCGATGATAGTTGGCTCTACCCGGTAATCGATGGCAAGAGGTACCGACGCGAAACGAATACGATGCCTCAGTGGGCCGGTTCGTGCTGGTACTACCTAAGATTCATTGACCCTCGTAATTCAACCGCGATGGTTGATCCCGTCAAAGAAAAAGAATGGATGCCTGTCGATCTCTATGTCGGTGGTGCTGAGCATGCCGTATTGCACCTTCTTTATTCTCGATTCTGGCACAAGGTCCTTTACGATCGCGGACATGTAAGTGGTAAGGAACCGTTTCAAAAACTAGTAAACCAAGGAATGATTCTTGGGGAAGTCGAATACACGGGTGCCAAGGACTTGGACGGTAATTGGGTCAGCTACGACCAAATTGAAAAGGATGATTCGGGTAGCTGGATTCAAAAGTCGACCAAGAAGCCGATAGAACTGGTTCGTGTGGAAGAAGACAAGTTAACCAAGAAAGGTGAAGTCTTCGTACTCGCAGCCAATACTGACATTCGGATTGATAGCCGCGCAAACAAAATGAGCAAGAGCCGCGGAAACGTTGTGAATCCAGACGAAATTGTCCGAGAGTACGGAGCAGATTCACTACGACTGTACGAGATGTTCATGGGACCTCTTGAAGCCACAAAGCCTTGGAGCATGAACGGCGTAAGTGGCGTTCGCAACTTTCTGGATCGCGTTTGGCGATTGATGATCGAGCAGCGAAGTGACGAGAACGTCTTTGTTGAATCCATTCAAGATGTTCCACCAACCGCAGAGCAGAACCGGATGGTTCATCTCACAATTCAAGCGGTTACTCGCGACTTGGACAACATGTGCTTCAATACCGCGATTTCTCGCATGATGGAGTTCGTGAACTTCTTTACGAAGGAGACGGTCCGCCCCAAGAAGGCCATGGAAACGCTCGTGCTGTTGCTTTCGCCGTTCGCGCCTCACATGGCCGAAGAATTATGGGAGACATTGGGGCACACCACCAGCCTTGCCTATGAACCTTGGCCACAATTTGACGAATCCGCGACGAGGGCCGCTGAGATCGAAGTACCACTTCAAATCAATGGAAAAGTCCGAGCGAAAGTCGTCATTGCCGCTGGCTGCTCGGCCGAAGACCTCGAAAAGGCAGCGCGGAATCATGAACGCATCGCAGAACTTTTGGAGGGGAAGCAAATCGTCAAAGCGATTGTTGTTCCCGGCCGCATGGTGAACTTCGTTGCCAAATAGCATTTCGATCGAAGAGACGAACAAAACGAGCTCAATATTGGTTCTCGTTTGCACGTACAACGAACGAGCAAACATTGAACGATTGATTGAGGCTATCCATTTGGCGGTGCCTGCTGCAGACATTCTCGTAATGGACGATGCATCGCCCGATGGAACAGCAGAGGCAGTCCAGAAGGCAATTGAATCAAAAGAATTCGGTAGTCAGTTGAAGTTGCAGGTGCGAGCGGGCAAGCTTGGGCTTGGGTCGGCAATACGCGATGGCCTACACTTCGCGATGAAGCATGAATACGAATTGGTCGTCAATTTAGACGCCGACTTTAGTCATGATCCCGCCGCGATTCCCAAACTGCTTGCAGCGATGAATTCTTCGACAAAAGAGGCTAAACAAGAACGAGTGCGATTAGTGATAGGGTCACGTTATGTCCATCACGGCGGCCTAGTGAATTGCTCTTGGAAAAGAAAACTTGTTAGCAAAGCCGCAAATGCTTATGCGCGATGGTTGCTAGGATGGGACATAAAAGATTGCAGTAGTGCGTATCGATGCTATCGAGTCGCTTGCCTTCGTGCTCTACCGTGGGATCAAATTCAGTGTACTGGCTATGGGTTTTTAGAGGAGATTCTTTGGCATCTGCTCTATGGGAATAACAAAGACAACGACAAGCTTGCCGCGTTATCGGAAAGAGTCATCGAAGTACCGATTGTCTATACCGAGCGTGCTCTAGGAAGCTCCAAGATCTCTTTAGCAGAAGCAACAGGAACGCTCGAGGTTCTCCATAAACTTCGAAGATTAAGCCACGTAGGTCAGTCTCTCCGAGACTGACGAATACTGAATATACACGCCTCTCGAAGAGAGGCTGCTACGTGATTCAATCGCTTAGCCGAACGCCTAAAGGCAAAGAATCACCAGCGAACGCTTCTTGCTCGGACGCGGCAAGGTTCCCTGCTGACTTCACGAGCTCAACATAAGCCAATGGTGCCGAAGTTTCGTCAAGCCAATCTAAAACCTTGGTTTGTTGCTCGCGCGATATATCACGATACCGATCATTAGTTTTACGAGCCAAGCTAAACACGGCTCTCTGCAAAGCAAGTATTGGAAGCTCCTTCTTTCGCATCAGCGTTGTCAGCCACTGCTCTGCGGTCTCTGCAGCGAGTACACGATTCACAGGGGCGTACACTTGCGAGCGACTTCCAAGACGTCCGATCATCCACAGAATTCCTTCTTGGAATGATTTTAATTTCACGTTTTCTAATGAATCGATTGCAAGTCTTCCAATGGAACTCTTCTCAAGGCTCGGCAGCAATTCCAAACTACCTACCATTCTTAAAAATTCTTCGGGATCAGAAACAAGCCGAATCTTTGATGCATCACCACTCAAGATTCCTCGGAGGTTAGTTTGCATTTCTTGGTAGATCGCTTGTTGTTGTCCTTGAGTGAATCCACCAGAGACTCTTCGCCACAGGATCATTGCTTCTGCCGCGCTACTGGGATAACGAAGCTTACCCCGTACCGCGCGCCACGTTTGTGCGACTCGCCAATCATCCGATACAAATCCGTATCCAGGTCTTAAGCAAAAGCCTATTGTGTTCAACCAACGCGACTCAATTGCAGGAGACTTTTTGCGATCTTGGTCGCACTCCAAGCAAGCCTGCCAAATCGCACGAAGTACCGACAGCGACCACTCCTCGCGTGGCAGATCTAGAAGCTCCGCGATTTGTTTCATAAACGATTTCGATAGCGAGCCTGACTCAGTAGAAAAAGCTTGTCTCACAATCGAAGTTACTTGAGTGATTGTTGCTTGATCGATGATCGCATAGGGAGATGAGTTTTCAGATAACTCGGAAGTCTGTTTGTATGAGTTATCCGCAGACATTCCTCGCAAGTCAAAAGCAAGCTTCCATCGCGATGGCTCAACATTTGCCGGCTCTAGCTTCGCTTCAACGAGCGCAAGTTCCAAAGTCCCGATCTCAGAGAGTGACGATTCGATATAGACTGGTATATCCCGCGTTTTGCGGCTTTTCTCTAATTGAAGGACCGTCGCAAGCGGAGCCAGTGGCAGCATGACCGTCGGCTCGATACCAACAATAGCTCCAACACGATGAATAAGGTTGGTGTTGCTAACGAAAATGGGAAGTTGGATCGGTTGGCCGACAGTCAGTGTCAGCGGGCATTCATTGAGTTGAAAGCTGTCGAGCGGCTTTGCATTGGCGGACATGATGCAAACGACCCGCGGCGGAGCTTCTGAGATCTTGAGATAATAGGACCGCGCGAGGTTGGCCGTGATACGAACTCCTAGCCCTCGTTTGGCTAATCCAAAGTAAGCAGCACCGATTGATACCGCTAAATCCAATCGCTCGGCAGGTAAGATTCCTACGGGCTTTTCTTCTGGGAACCAATCGTTGACCTGCTCCTCAAGCCTGTCACGAATCAGCGACGATTCCAACACCCCTCCGTTGAACAAAAGCCAGTCGGGCTTGGCAGCTTGGAGATCGCTTTTCGTTTGCCGATCGGTATCATCGCGACCATCCCATCGATGTTCCCAAAGAAAAGAGGCTAAGTGTTTCGTAATTGCAGGCTCTGTAGCGTATGTGAGCCCAAACTCGACAAGCCCCGAGTCCAATTGTTGTGGTTTGTCTGAAAGAGCTACTTTCGGAAAAAAACCCTCTAGCACGGTTCTTTCGACAAGAGCCTTATCAATCTTCGCGGATCTCGTATTGCTGATTAGGCGGCTACCGGTACCCACAATTGCGACTGAGGAAGACTCCGGCGCATCGCTTTGTAACAAGCGTTCCTTCAACATACGGCATTGATGGCGGAGTTGCTCCCACTGACGAATTGGGAGTGTCTGATTTTCGCTTCCTGTGAGCATGGGTTCGATGACTTTGCTCAAAGCAACGTCCAAATTATCGCCGCCAAGAATTAAATGCTGTCCGACAGCGACTCGGTGAAGCCCATACTTTTGAAGTGATTCAGTTGGACTCGTTTCTGCTTTAACGCGAATTAATGTGAAATCGGTTGTGCCTCCTCCGATATCACAAACCAGCACCGTGTTCCCCGGCTTGATGGTATCTTGCCATGTATCTGCTTCTTGACTTTCGAGCCAAGCATAGAACGCAGCTTGTGGCTCCTCGATCAGAACAATATTGGGCAGCCCGGCCATTTTCGCTGCCTGTAGGGTAAGCTCCCGAGCGACCTCATCGAATGAAGCTGGAAGCGTGAGTATCACCTCGCACGACTCGAGCGGGTGTTCCGGATGTGCTGCATCCCAAGCGATTCGAATGTGCTCCAGGTAGCGACTGCTCGCAACCACAGGGGAGATCAAATCAATTTCCGGATCGCCATGCCATGGAAGAATCGGTGCAGTTCTGTCGGCGGTGCGATGACAGAGCCAGCTTTTTGCTGAAGTGATCTGTCGGTCTGGAGCGTTCCCGCCAAGGTCACGAGCTGCAGAGCCGACAATAAAGTGCGATTTCCCAGCCTTCGAAAGCCATTTTGATGGGCACGAATTCGCCTCCTCATTGGTTGGAACATAATGGAATGAAGGAAGCGTTTTTCTCTTCTCCGACGTGTTCCAGTCCGTGAGTTGCTCAATCAAAAAAGAGTTCACTACCGGCGTTTGCAAAGCAGTGTCAACATAAGCGACCGCGCTATTGGTGGTTCCAAGGTCGATACCGACAATCCAACGTGGTGGCGGAGGCGGTTCCATCAAGGTATCGATGGGCTTTGCAAGGGACGCAGCGATGTTGGTTTTCCTTGAAAAGTAGATTCTTAGTTCAAGACGAACAAAACGAGTATTGCTTCAGAGTTTAGCTCGATAAGGTGGTCCTGTCATGCGGCAGCGCGGCTCTTGGCATGTTTTGCAAATCGGTCAAAACGCGCGAGCCCCGCGTCAAAAACCGCAACACCACAGCATATTCGTACTCGTGCTCGTACTCGTGCTCGTCTTCGCACTTGATCCACGTGCAAATCGAGTACGAGTACCGGCTTTCGCCTGAGTACGAGTACGAGTACGAACTATTCTAAAAGCGAAACAGCATATTCTCTAACGGTTGCCGACTGATGGGCGCCTGACTTATTTGCATCAACGTTAGCATCCGCAAATTCGGACACTCTTCACAGCAAGCTGTCCTGATTACGGAAAATTTTCCATGCTCGCCATAAGTTCATCGGTAATTATCTGATGGTCAATCATAGGATCAGTGATGCTGTAGGGAGTGGATAACGCGATGGTTCCAAAACCGCACTTTCTTTTGTTCTGCGACGGTCAAGCGTCACAGAATCAACGAAGTCAAAATGCTCAAGGGATCGAGCATTCAAGCTCGCGAGGACGATGGCGATTCATTCTCGAAGATCTTGAAGCTGGGACTCGGCTTGAAGCCTCCGATGCCGAACTTCTTGCGGCCCCTGAACGTGCAGCGTTACTTGCTGTCGTACGGGGCTTAGAGGCGCTTGAGCAGCCCAGTCGCGTGACTTTAGTAACCACTAGTCGCTACGTTTCGCGAGGACTTCAGTTCGGGCTGAACGAATGGCGTGAGAGCGACTATTGCTGGGAGCACTTTGGTAGCGTACAACCGATCCGAAACGCTGACCTATGGAGGCGAATCGATCACGCCATGCTGTACCATCAAGTTACTTGCCGATGGATCACTGGCGAAGAACCGACTTCGATGGTCGTTGAGCCGATCGCCGGATCAGATGAAACCGCAGATGGCGAATCGGGAGTTGATTCCGCTTCGCAGCAACCGCGTCATTCGGTTCGCAAACGACAAGAATTGGCTGTCGCTTAGTTTTACAACTTTTGAATTTTTAATACTCGAAGCCTCACAGCCTCGACTAGATCCAACCGGGTAGGAACGCTCTCATTTCCGCCCACGCTTTCGCTTCGCTTAAAACAATTAGATTAAACGGTTAGAAAAGGATTTTTGATAGTGCATACACAATTGTCGTTGCAGGGATTGTCCAGCGTATTAGAGGGAACATCTCCGAATCCAGCTGGATTTCTTGGGCCTCACGAAGTGGAAATGAATGGGAGACGTGCGATAAGCGTACGAGCATATTTGCCCGAAAGCCAACAAGCGTGGATACTTGACGAGGTTTCGTCAGTACAAAGACCAATGCGACGAATTCATCCGTCGGGTCTTTATGAGGGAATTCTACCAGTAGAATCTTCGGTACAATCACAAGACCATAACACACAACGAACTTTAGATTCTGGAATGCTATCCAGAGCGGATTCGCCCAGCACGATTAACCCTAATTACCGACTTCGCATCGCACAGAAAAACGGAAACATCCTGGATATGCACGACCCTTACTCTGTTCCGCCACTGATGACCGACTTCGACCGATATCTGTTTGGCGAAGGACAAAACTGGCAAATCTATAACAAACTCGGCAGTCACATTCGTGACGTCAATGGCCAAGCAGGCGTGAACTTTGCTGTGTGGGCTCCGAATGCTCAGAGTGTCCAGGTTGTTGGCGACTTCAATCATTGGGATGGTCGTAGCCATTCCATGCAGAAGCACTCGCCCGATGGCATATGGGAGCTGTTCGTCCCCAACACTGGAGCCGGTTGCAAATACAAGTATCGTGTACGAAGCCACGACGGCCAAACGGTTGACAAGACTGACCCTTACGGGTTCTTCGCTGAGTTGCCACCACGAACGGCTTCGATTGTTAACCCGCTAGACAGCTACACATGGTCGGACTCCGAATGGATGAATCGCCGTGCAAACGAAAGCCAGCTTGACAAGCCAATCTCCGTTTATGAAGTTCACCTAGGATCATGGCGCAAGAAGATCGGCGGCATTCATGGTTGGATGAACTATCGCGAGCTGGCTCATCAATTGGTTGCCTACTGCAAGGAAATGGGTTTTACTCACCTAGAGTTGCTTCCAGTTTCCGAGCACCCCTACACCGGTTCGTGGGGTTATCAAACTGTCGGTTACTACGCTTGTACAAGTCGATACGGAACGCCCGAGGACATGATGTACTTGGTCGATCACTGTCACCAAAATGGTGTCGGAGTGATCATTGATTGGGTTCCAGCTCACTTCCCGAAAGATGCTCACGGTCTCCGTCGATTTGATGGTTCGGCGCTCTACGAGCACGAGGACCCTCGTCAAGGCGAACATCCTGACTGGGGCACCATGATCTTCAATTTTGGCCGTAACGAAGTTCGCAACTTCCTTGTGAGCAACGCTTTGTTCTGGCTAGACAAGTACCACATCGATGGTTTACGAGTCGATGCTGTCGCTTCGATGCTCTACCTTGACTACTCCCGAAAAGCGGGTGAGTGGGTTCCTAACTCTTACGGCGGTCGCGAAAACTTAGAAGCGATACACCTACTTCGTGAGTTCAACAACCAAGCTCACGAAAAGTATCCTGGCGTTCTAACGATTGCTGAAGAATCGACAGCATGGCCGGGAGTGAGTCGCCCGACGAGTCACGGTGGATTGGGATTCTCGCTCAAATGGAATATGGGCTGGATGAACGACACACTTCGATACATGCGCCATGAACCGATCCATCGCCAGTATCATCATGGCGAGCTTACCTTCAGCTTGATCTATGCGTTCACCGAAAATTTCGCGTTGCCGCTTTCTCATGACGAGGTCGTTCACGGCAAGGGTTCGCTAATCGCTCAAATGTCGGGAGCCCTCTGGCAAAAGTTTGCGAACTTGCGATTGCTTTACTCATACATGTGGACCCATCCCGGTAAGAAGCTGTTGTACATGGGTTGTGAGTTAGCACAGTGGCATGAATGGAACTACGATGGCGAGATCCAGTGGGATCTGCTGCAATGGGATACCCACCGAGGCATCCAAAAACTGGTCGCTGATTTGAACCACTTAGTACAACGAGAACCCGCACTCCATGAACAAGACTTCGACGGTGCAGGCTTCGAGTGGATCGACTGCATGAACGCTGGCGATAGCACCATTAGCTACCTTCGCAAAGCCAAAGACCCGGACAATTTCCTAGTGGTCGCAGCCAACTTCACCCCCGTGGTTCGACGTTATCGAATGGGATTGCCTAAAGCTGGTTTTTACCGTGAAGTCTTCAACAGCGATTCCTCGTTCTACGCTGGATCCAACGTTGGAAACTATCCAGGAGTCCAAGCGGACGAAGGCTACAACTACCACGGAAGAGGCCATTCGATGGAGATCAACCTGCCTCCTCTAGGTGTGTCGATCTTCAAACTGGATAGATGATTCGCTTACAGTGCGATCAAAGCGAGAATGGCTTTACGAGTCGAAAGTAATCATCCCGACAGACTTGTCGTGGATGATCGATGAAAACTCGTCATACCGATCGCAGTGGTAACGAGCCCGTCCCCACTAGCGATCTGGCGGCACTTCTAACGCTTCTTCCATGATCGCGTTAAAGACCTGAGCAACACTTTTGTCCATGCTCCCTTTGACGGTTTTGGCTTCATCGTTCAGCGCAGTAATACGCCGGGAACATTCTTGCAGTTCCTTGGAGGAAGGGTTGTCTCTGATGCTTAACCGCCCAGTCTTGACCTCTTGTTGGGCAACCGGTTGCGTAGCAAATTGAAGCTGCTCCATCGATAGCCGACCATTCTGTACGGTTCGAAGTAGCCGATCTGCTTCAAGCTCAAAATCCTCCTTCTCTTTGGAAGACAACTCAGGATTTTGGTTTATAGCTGCAGTGATTTGCTCAACGACTCCCCACTGAAAAATGGGGGCTCCACTCAGTCGAAAGTTAAGTCGCGATAACTGTCGTTCGTCGAGCCTTTCCGCTTCCATGTCTGCGACTAGCTCGTTCAGCCGTTCGATAATTTGAGCTTTGTCGGTAGGTGCGAGTGTCGAGATTTCAACCCACGGAATAAGTTGCGAACGAAGCGCGGCCGAAGCTCGCTCAGACTGATTGCCTCCGATGTACCAAGCAGTCGCTATCAGAGCAACGCTGCCAAATGCACAAGCGGCTAGGAAAAAGAAGGCGCAGGCCGGCCCCAAAGATGGCTCACCCTGGTCTTCTTTGCGAGGGTCTTCCTTGCGAGCACCGCCCGTCTGAGGCTCCGTCTCATCCGATACCGCATTCTTTGGAGGTTGAACCATATGCAAAAAACCTAAGCGATTATCTAGTAAGCAATTTCAATAATTTCATACTTCAGGGTGCCGCGAGGAACCTGGATTTCGACTTTGGAGCCAATCTTGCTCCCAAGCAACGCCGAACCAATTGGGCTGGTTGTGAGAATTTTTCCCGATTCGTAATCTTCATCACCTGAACCGACCAAGGTGTATTCCTCTTCGTCGCCATAATCCAAGTCGCGAACTTTCACCGTTGCGCCGAACGCGACTTCATCCTTGGGAATTGTAGATGGGTCGACAATCAATGCGTTCGACAGCTTGCTTTTGAGCGCGTTGATTTTGGCCTGCATCAAACCCTGATTCTCGCGTTGAGCGTGGTACTCTGCGTTTTCCTTCAGATCCCCTTCGGCACGAGCATCGGCGATTTTTTCGGCGATCAGCGGCATCTCCACGTTCTCCAGATGCTCCATTTCAGCTTTGATACGGTTATAGCCCTCTCGGGTCATCGGTACGTACTGGCTCATAGCTCGGATTCTTTCGCAACAATAAAAAAATGCGAGTCTCTCCGACCACTCGGTCGACGATCCCGCATCTCTAATCTTCAGCCCCGTATTATACCCGTATTAGCTCAGGAATGGCAACTCCTGCTCTCTTGGAAGGGAGAGCTCCTAGATTTGTCCCCGCGCATCCGGAATATCCGAAAAACTCGAGTGAGAATCGCTTTGTCGAAACTGATAAATCATTGCGATTGCCCCCCGGTCGAACTATCATTCAGTTGCGATCGGTTCGACGATCATGACACGAACAGCCTCTCCAGGCCAAATTCACAGGGAAAAAACATACTATGAATCGCTGGGTTCAAGCCTTATTTTGCATTCCAACAGCTGCATTACTGACCTCTGTTTGCCCAGCACAGGACGTCCTAGACGAGTTATACGGTTCCGGAGTCCATTCATTTTTCGCTGGCAATCGAGCGGCTGCGACGGAGCACTTCAACCAAGCTATTGCTGCTGGAAGCCAAGACCCACGCGTCTTCTTTTTCCGCGGACTTACCGAAGCATCGACCGCAGGAGCCCAAAGTGCTGCTGCTCAAGCCGATTTCCAACAAGGAGCTCAACTCGAAGTCCTCGGCCGTCGTGGTGGGGATGTCTCCAAAGCACTTCAACGCATTCAAGGTCCTGCCCGAATGGAAATCGAACGAGCGCGAACACTTGCTCGCTTGAATTCGAAGAGCAAGCAGTTTGAACTCATGCGACAACGTTACGAAGCAGCAGCCGCTTCTGCAGTCGCACCATCGGCCCCTGCGACTAACAACGAGGCAACAGCTCCCGGCCCCAACCCAACAGACCCGTTTGCTGGCGATGGCAAACTGTCGAAGGGTACTCCTGAGGACATGCCTGCCGCCAATGAACCAGGCACAGAAAAGACCGCCCCGGCCGCTGACCCATTTGGCGATGATGCGCCAGCAACACCTGCCGCGCCCGCAGCGGACGATCCGTTTGGTGCACCTGCCACCCCAGCTCCTGCCGCTGAGACCGACGCAGGGGCGAATCCTTTCGGGTTTTAACTCCATACGCGAAAACAGGAACAGCGATGGCTACACTTAGGATCGCGTTGCTTCTCCTGTGTAACGTAGTGTTATTAACTTCAGCACATGCTCGCCCACATCAAGAATGGGTTGAGCTGATGCGACAAGTAGTCGACTTCTCTGCGACGGGCAATCTTGCACTTTCGAAGTCGTCTTCTGCAGATGCTTCGACTACCAATGTCGATTCGCAGAGTGAAAGCGGTTCTGGACAGCTTTCCACGTTGATTCGATTCAACAAGTCTATTCCTACTCCCGAAGAATTCCTTGGCTATGAATTAGGGTCTAAACATGTTTGGCATGACGAGATAGTCTCGTACGCGACGATGCTTTCAATGCGTTCTCCAAGATTTCACTTAATGGAGATTGGAAAGTCATTCGAAGGTCGCAAGCTGCTGACGATCGTCGTCTCAAAACCTTCTTCAATCACCAACGTCGGTGACAGCAACAAACAAACGGCACAAGAGTCGCTTGCCCGTGCGACGAGCCTTCGGAAGCAGTGGCTGGACAGCAAGCCTAGTGATGAGGCGTTTAACAGTCAGGTCCCAAGTGTTGCTTACTTTGCACATGGTGTGCATGGAAACGAAGCCTCGCCCCCGAATGCAGCCCTACTCCTACTTTATCTTCTTGCCGCATCAGAAGGCGATTGGATTGAAGGGATATTGGACCAATCCATCATTCTGGTTGATCCGTGCCTCAATCCAGATGGTTACGATCGGTTCGTTCACTGGTTGCAAAACAACCAAGGCTCGATTGTCTCTGCCGATCCAAGCGACCGAGAGCACAACGAAACCTCACCCAGTAGCCGAACCAATCACTTTGGTTTCGACCTTAATCGAGATTGGCTTCCAGCGACGCAACCCGAGACGCAAGCGCGATTAAAAGTTTATTACGAATGGTTACCCAACCTCGTCCTAGATCTGCACGAGATGGGCGGATCGCAAAGCCTGTTCTTTCAACCTGGAATCGAAGGGCGTGACCACCCATCCACTCCCCCGTTTGTCCGAGAAACAACCAAACGAATCGCTCAGCATTTCTCGACATTTCTCGACACCGTGGGCGAACGCCATTTTACCAATCAAAGATTTGATGACTTCTATCCAGGCAAAGGCTCCACCTTTCCCGACCTGCATGGAGGCGTGGGAATCCTAATCGAACAAGGTAGCTCTGCAGGATTGATTCAGAACTACCCTGATGGGACGCGAACCTTCGCCGATACCGTAGCTAATCCGTTGAGACTTAGCATCGCTGCATTGACTTCACTGCAACGTGAACATCGATCCCTCATGGAGTACCAACGGCAATTCTATCGTGAGAATCGAAACGGTGACTTCAAATCAATAGCAGCGCCGCACTCGGTTACTCAGAAAATCTTGGTTCGCATACCATTGGACAAACGCATTGCTGATGAATGGCTCAAGACGCTTACGATGCACCAGATTGACGTTTTTCAACTATCAGAGTCGCAAACAATCGACGGCATTTTGTGGCCAGCGGAATCAACGTGGGTCATACCCTTTCAACAATCCGAGTCACGATTTTTTAACGCGATGATTGATAGACAAAAAGAATTCGCCTTTTCGAAGTTTTATGACGTTTCTGCTTGGAGCCTTGCAGATGCGTTTGGACTCGAATGGATCGCGGTCGACAAGAAGCTCACGGTAGGTCCGAAGATCATCGATGGCCAGTCGAGCAAACCATTGTCCGCTGACCAAGAAAAGCAGCTCTTAAAACAATTCGCCACAGAGACTGCAGCAGTCTCGGTTGACGCGGGAATCTCAGTTGGTGGCATGTCGCTCATGCAAGCTTTAATCAAAGTTGATTTACCTG
>JAIYDQ010000154.1 GCA_027487375.1 Planctomycetaceae bacterium | reverse complement strand
CCCTGCACTTCGTGATCGTATTGCCGAATGATCCAGTGCTTACTAGCAACGTTTGGCGATGCAAGAATCTTTTCCAGGGTCGATTCGAATTGTGATTGGGTGCTCAAGTCAAACTCGAGCTTGGGAACAGTCGTTTGGTTGTAGATCGCTTTTCGAACAACTGGTGGACGGCCTTCGTGCAAGAACTGCATCGACACACAACCGACTTCTTGGCCATCGTACATCAATCGCAGCATCCCCGTTGGTGTGAATGTTCCGATGATAGCTGTCTCGACCCCTTCGCTGTTGCAAAGCGATTTAAATGCATCCCATTTGTCAGGCGATACGGCTAGCACCATGCGCTCTTGAGCTTCACTGATCCAGATCTCAGTGTGACTGAGTCCATCGTACTTTAGCGGAGCTTTCTCAAGCCATACTTCAGCCCCCATCGATTCACCCATCTCGCCGACAGCACTGCTAAAACCACCAGCACCGCAGTCAGTCACGGCAGTATACAGCCCTGCATCGCGAGCTTGCATCAACACGTCGAGAACCATCTTCTCAGTGATCGCGTTGCCGATTTGAACGGAGCCTCCCGAGATCGACTCGCTCTCTTCCGTTAGCTCCACACTGCTGAAAGTTGCACCGTGAATACCATCGCGACCTGTGCGACCACCCATCGTGACAATGTAGTCGCCCGGAAGCGGTGCCTTCTCTACTTTGTCTACAGGAAGCAAACCCACATTACCGCAATAAACCAACGGGTTGCCTAAATAGCGATCATCGAAGAAGACCGCGCCGTTGACGGTCGGTATTCCCATTCGATTGCCGTAGTCGCGCACACCAGCCACGACACCTTTCATGACGCGTCGCGGATGCAGAACGCCCGGCGGCAATGTGTTGGGATCAGCATCTGGCGAAGCAAAGCAAAATACATCCGTACTACAAATCGGCTTGGCACCCAAACCGGTTCCCAGCGGATCGCGAATGACTCCACCAAGACCAGTGTTCGCTCCACCGTACGGTTCGATTGCAGAGGGGTGATTATGCGTCTCGACCTTGAACACAACGTGATAGTCGTTATCAAATGTCACAACACCCGCGTTGTCTTTAAACACGCTGACGCACCAATCATCCTTACCCAGTTCGGCGCGGATCTTTTGCGTTGCTGCGAAGATCGTCTCCTTGAGCATGCTCTTGAACTGGCGTGTTCCATTTTCGTCTTGATATTCGATACGACCGCCGAGCGTTTTATGGCTGCAGTGTTCGGACCATGTTTGAGCAACCGTTTCAAGCTCGATCTCGGTTGGCTCTCTACCAAGCGTTTTGAAATGTGCTTGAACCGTTTGCATCTCAGTCAGCGAAAGATAAAGCTGCCCGGACTTGCTCAGCTTCTCTAGCTCAGGATCGGAGAGTTTGCTGAGTGGCACATGAACGACGTTCAACTGGTAGGGAGACCCGAACTGCAATTCTTTCAGTGGAAGCGGTCCAACGAAGAACTGTTCGATCGACGGGTTGTGAAGCACCTTTTGACACAGTCGATCGAGCTGGCTTGCAGAGATACCGGAGATCCAATACTTGCGAACCGTTCGGACGGCATCCGGATGGAGCTTGAGATCGTTCAAGGCCTTCTGAGTACTCAGTGCCGTCGGGTCCATCACGCCTGGCTTAGGCATGACCTGAACAAGCACCGGAGCTGAATTGCCGGTGTGTCGCGGAGCGACTAATAAATCGGAGCCGATTTTCGCGATGACTGTTCGCTCGGTGATCGGGTCTGCGAGCAGCCTCGCCACGGCTGTCTGCGCGGATTGCGAATCGAGGTCCCCTTGAATCAGAAATCCGTGAGCCGCTTCGACAATCATGCTGTCGCTGATCCCGAGCTCTCGCGCTTCGGTCATCACGTCGCTACCAAGCAAATCAGGTTGACCATCAACCGGATGAATGTCGATTTCCCAAAGCGTCACGGATCTTTTTTCCTACGTTCAAAAGCTGTTCGATCTTGTCAAAGTCCCGCGCTCGGAGCGCTTCGGACCAATCGCCCAAGATTGTGGCAAAGTTATCGATAGCGTGTAAGACAGGGCCGTGGTTTTCTTCCAATATCTGTCGCCAAACAATCGGCGACCCGGAGGCAATTCGCGTTGAATCGGCCCAACCGGTTCCGGTCATCGAAAGCCAGTTCCTCGGAGTCACGCCTGCAAGGATAGATGCCACGACGTGTGGAAGGTGGCTAGTCGTCGCTAGAATCGAATCATGATCGGCGGCCGATATTTCTTGAACGAATGCTCCAAGCGACCTCCAGAAGGCACTTACATTCTCAACGTGCTTTGCGGCGTTGTTAGGAGAAGAAGTCATCAGCACCAGCTTCCCTTCCAATAGATCTGCAGTCGCCGAGCCCACGCCGCTTTTCTCGCTACCTGCGATTGGATGCGAGCCCACGAAGCAAAGCTCAGCCGCATGCCCTTCCAGCCGTGTCATGATCTCCGATTTGGTGCTGCCCACGTCCGTAATCGTGGCATCGGTCCCGATTTCTTCGACGATTTGTTCGACGACGGGGACAATCTCAAGAACCGGAGTGCAAACAATGATGAGATCAGACCCAACCAACTTCTGTGGCCAATCATCTGCATCGCGGAGCAAATAAGAATCGATTGCCCCTTTCGCCAGAGCCGCCTCCAGGCGTTCTGGATTGCGACCAATGCCGATCACTTCCTTTGCGAGCTTGGCCTGCTTAAGCCGCAAGCCTATCGAGCCGCCCAGGAGCCCCACGCCGACAATTGAAACTCGCTGCCAAACCATGGTGACTCAGTAATCTCAGGCATCGTACGAGTTGGCGCGAATACGACTGAACTCCCATAGGATGGGACCATAGTCCCGTCCAAAAAATCGCTCGGGACTATGGTCCCAAGCTACCAGTCGCAACTCGCGAACTACGAAGCGTTTTCCGCAAACGCTGGCTTCTCAGCCTTTTGCTTAACGCGATCGTTTTGGCCAACGAATTCGAGGATCGCACGAGTTCCACCGTCACCCAGACGAGGCTTAGCGAGACGTAGAATTCGTGTGTATCCGCCTGGACGATCGACGAATCGCGGAGCAATTTTGTCAAACAAGATTGCGGTTGCTTGCTTATCGCGAATCATCGAGATAACTCGACGACGTGCGGTAACGCCAGGAGCACGAGCCGCACACCACTTGGCCCAGTTTTCGCTTTTTCGCCAAGCCTTGTAAGCTTCTGTGTTGCGTTCAGCGGTTGTTCCAAATTCCTTTGCGGCTTCATCGCTTGCGACCGACTTGGCTGCAATCGTAACGCACTTTTCAACCATCGAGCGAACTTCCTTCGCCTTTTCGATTGTTGTCACAATGCGTCCCTTAACCTTAGGAATATTTGCTTCGCCTTCGTAGGTGTCGCGTTCTGTAAGAAACAGAGCAGCACAAAGGTTAGCAAAAAGGGCTTTACGATGGCTTGGGGAGCGTCCTAGCACTCGCCCGCGTCGCATATGTCGCATGATTCAATCCAAAAATACTAAATTGTGACTTAACTAAATTTTACTGCTTGAGGCATCTACTGACGAATCTATCGTGTTTCCACAGTCGATTCATTCACTATCATTATCTTTGAACCGATGGCACTCGCATGCCCAGGTGGAGATTCATTGCTGTGAGTCGCTCGCGAACTTCAGCCAAAGTGGTTTCACCAAAGTTTCGGACTTCTAGAAGTTGATCTTCTGTTCGAATGACTAAGTCGCGAAGTGTTCGGATCCCTTCGGCTTCGAGGCAGTTATTGGCTCGTACTGAAAGCTTCAGGTCGGCAATCGCCATATTCAAGCGGCTTTCCAGTTGTGCTTCAGCAGAACCAGGACCACCACGCGAGGTGGCGAAGACTTGCTTGCCAAGTTCAGCGTATTGAACGAACGGGTTGAGGTGCTTACGGAGAATCTTGGTCGCTTCAACAAGGGCCATTTCTGGACCAACCGAACCGTCTGTGTAGATTTCAATAATCAATCGATCGAAGTTCGTCTTTTGACCAACGCGAGTTTCTTCGACTTCGTAACGAACTCGTGTTACTGGGGAGTAAACAGCGTCGACAGGGATAATTCCGATTTCGTGATCGCCGGTGCTGTGTTCAGTCGCAGGAACATAACCGCGTCCGTTTTCAACAACCATTTCCATCATGAAAGGAACATCGGAAGTCAAAGTTGCGAGTACGCAGTCTTTGTTGATGATTTCTACGTCAGCATCGGTTTCAACGTTTGCACCAGTGATAACACCAGCTTTGTTCGCTTCGACGGTGATAACTCGAGTCGATTCGCTGTGGTTTTTCACAACAAGGCTCTTCACGTTCAAGACGATTTCAGTAACGTCTTCTAGAACGCCTTCGATCGAGGAGAACTCGTGTTGAGCGCCGCGAATCTTGATTTGCGTAACAGCACTACCTTCAAGCGACGAGAGCAAAACGCGACGAAGGCTATTACCAATCGTTGCACCGAAGCCTCGTTCAAACGGTTCTGCAGTGAACTTGCCGTAGTTAGCAGTCAACGAAGCTCGATCGACAGTCACTGCACTTGGCAGTTCCAAACCTCGCCAACGAACATGCATACTCATAAAAACAAATCCAAATTAGTGTTGTGTAAAACGGTTCTAATCGCTCGACGGTGATCGAGCCACTCGTACCCCGCAACGACAGGAATCGCAGCGGCGGGAAAATCCTGAACTAGACTCGACGCTTCTTGCGAGGTCGGCATCCGTTGTGAGGAATTGGAGTTGTGTCTTGAATCAGCTTGACGGTGATTCCAGCAGTCTGGAGAGCGGTGATCGCACTTTCGCGTCCGGAACCAGGTCCTTTGACTCGGACTTCCAATTCCTTCACGCCGTATTTCGCAGCCTTCTCAGCCGCTTGCTGCGCTGCAACTTGACCGGCAAACGGGGTGCTCTTTCGTGAGCCTTTAAAACCACAAGTTCCACCGCTCGCCCAGCAGAGGGTATCGCCCTTGCCGTCGGTGATGGTGACGTGTGTGTTATTGAACGTTGATTTAATGAACGCGATGCCGTTGGTTACGTTCCGACGGACACGGCGACGCTTGTTTGCGTTCGCTGCGTTATTGTTACTGCTTCCAGCTTTCGCCACGATTTAACTGCCTTCAGTGATGACTCTCGACAAGCGAAGTTTTAAATCTCGCATGCCATATCTTACTAGTGATTTAGCCGACGGCTCGAAACAACCAATTGAATTCGAGCGAATGACAAACAGACAAACCAAACGCCAAAGACTATTTCAAGTCCTTAACGCCCTTCTTACCAGCAACCGTCTTTCTCGGACCCTTACGAGTTCGAGCGTTGGTTCGTGTGCGTTGACCGCGAACTGGCAGACCAGCTCGGTGTCGCATACCGCGATAGCACTTAATTTCGCGTAGACGATGGATATTTTGACCGATTTGGCGGCGAAGGGGACCTTCGACCGTGTAATCGCGTTCTGCCAACGAGGCCAGACGGCTCAATTCGTCTTCATCCAGATCGCGAGCCTTTTTGGTCGGGTCGATCTGAGTCTTGACGCACAACTCTCGTGCTGTGTGAGAACCAATTCCGTACAAATATGTTAGCGATATCTGAATTTGTTTATCATTCGGGATATCAACCCCTAGCAAACGCGGCATGAAGCCGTCTCCTCAATCAAAACATCGTAATATGACATAAGCTGGGCGCTCTTTGGACAAATGCCGAGACCTAGCTTGCTCTTTAGCGAGCCGCGTAGTGTAGCCGCTAAATGGTCGACCTTGCAAGGCTTGTTGAGAACGGGAATTTAATTTTTCGACAGCCATACAGCTTGGCCCCCGACAAAACCGACGTCCCAACAGAATCCCCCAGCCACCGCAAGCACCCCAACCAGCCCAAGCCACACAGCTTAAAACGCTGTCTTTTCGATATCACAACGAAAGCAAGCTCGCACATCTGATGACGAAAACCACCCGGACTGGCCCCATTCCAGCTTAAGGTTCTTACCGGCTTCGCTCCCCTTTCCGGGGAACTGCACTCGACACCGGATCAAAAACCGAAGCTTAAACTGGCGGCAGATATCGCAAAACAGGTGAAAACCTCAGCTTCTGATGGTATTTTTGTCTGCATCCAAAGACTTCAGAGCGCGGAAACCTCGCTTTTAGGCTGGGCAAACCACCACGCCACCATTTTGTTGCCGTGGATTTCCCCACGCCAACTACATGCACAACCGTACTAACACGAACGGCCGAGTCATCTACAATCTTAACACATGCAGGTAATTTCAATGGCTTGAAGACCAAGTCCCTTTCGCCGGCCCGAAGCATAGAGGAGCGAATTGCTCATGAACAGCCGCTTCTACATAGTGGGGTGTCCATCCGCTCATGTCCTCAAACAGACGGATGCATCGGATGTGACGGTCGTCGCACAGGTTAAACCAGTGCTTCATTCCATTGGGAACATTGATCAGATCGCCACTTTCGACGGTAACTGCAAAGACTGGCCCGCCTTCTGGATGAAGATGAAACACCCCTTTGCCTGAGACAGTGAATCGCACTTCGTCTTCGCTGTGGGTGTGCTCCTTATTGAACTTTGCGAGCATCGCATCGAGCCCTGGCGTCGCGTTGGACACGTTAATCACATCGGCTGTGACAAAGTTCCCTTTCGATTTGAGCCGCTCGATCTCAGGGGCGTAGGTTTCAAGGATCTGCTCGTTGGTTGGGTCTGCAGGCAAACGCCCTTCGACCTCCCACATTTCGTACCACACACCAAACGGTGCCAAGAAATCACGAATCTGATCAGGATCGGAAAGGCTTCGGTTTTGCTCTGGAATGGAGAGACTCGCCATTTTGAAGATACCAAGGTAAGTGAAAGGAAGAGGTAACAAAGATTGGTTCGTATGATATCCGATCCAAACCCGAACGACAAACTTGCGAAAGATGCGAACCATTGGACCGTCCACAGAATCGATGATCCCATAAAACGATGGAAACGGCCCCGGGGTAACGAACTTTTAGATCGCTCGGTTGTCTAAAATTTCGAAAAGAATGTCGAAGTAACCCCGATTCGGCTTAAAAACCCCGAAAAAAGGTTACTCCCGAACCATAATCCACAATTGCAAGAACTCAGGCAATCTAGTAAAACTCTTCCTCCTCGGAGTGTAGCGCAGTCTGGCTAGCGCATCTGGTTTGGGACCAGAGGGTCGTAGGTTCAAATCCTATCACTCCGACTATCGAAAAGCCTTGTTTTTCCTTGAAAAACAAGGCTTTTTTCGTTTTTCGAGTCCTTCGCTGAAATCGCCTTAACGGCGGGATTCATGACAGTAAACGACTCCGTTACACTCGGTTTGGCACCCGCACATGT
>JAIYDQ010000081.1 GCA_027487375.1 Planctomycetaceae bacterium | reverse complement strand
GGAACAAGAGTCACCGACGGGACCTCAGCGGGCATAGGAGAAGTACAAACCCGAACCCGATCGCAACCGTTACAAATGGCTAGACCGAGTCCGATTGGTACTATCGGACCCTTGGCAAAGAGATCTATTTGGGAAGTCTCTGCGGCTTGGGTAAAAGAGCCACCCAAGAAACGGTAGCTCGGATCTTGTCGGATATGCGACGCACCCGATCACAACTTCCATGTGCAAGATTACGCACTTGAAACGGATTTAACGAATGCGAGGGATGAGAGAGGCTAGTGGCTAGCGGCTAGCGGCTAGAGGCTAGAGGCTAGAGGCTAGTGGGCTGGAAGACTGGGAGGCTGCGGACCTCGCAGGTGATTGCGATACTTACCGCCCCATCCATCCGGTGGGTGGTAGGTTGTGTCCTATTGAAGGTAGAGAAGTTTGATTGAGCGGATTATGAAATGCGTTTACTGCGGTTGATGGATTTTGAGGTGTTTGAATGTCCATCGGCGGCAACGAATTGTTCGGGGAGGATGTGTTTTGAAGCTGATGCGCGGCGGCAAATTGCATGGGTTGATTGTTCGTATATTGGGGGGAGCCGGCAATACCCATGTTGGGTGATGTTGCAGTCTGGCTATTGAAGCCCTGGTTGTTAAACCCCTGATTTTGTGGAGGCATTGATCCACTGAGACTCGAGCTATGACCGAGCCGAATCGTTGTCGTGTTCAGTCCAAGCGGTTGCATTCCTGGTGCCATGTTGGACGGCGTTGATTGATGAGAGCCAAGCATCGTTTGTCCGCTGCTCGAGTTCATCATCGAAGTCGCCATTGAATTCATGGATGCTTGCTGGACGGCGTTAGAAAGACTTGGCATTTGGTTTGAACTCGCGAGCTGAATCGGATTTGCGGACGTTTTGGTGCTTGCGACCACGGCCGGTTTCCCGGAGAGGACTTGCTTCGATGCATCGCCGCGAATTGTTCGACCTTCTTTTGTGATAAAGCATGGGATCAGTGTGATCTTTCGTTGCGGGCCACCAGCTGCGTCCCAGGGAATCCAGACGCTGTAGGATGCACCTAGATCACCTTGCGAGAAATGCTGGGTGAATTGCTCGGCTGTGAAACGAAACTTCTTGTCCGCCTCGACGACGGGCATATTGCCTACCGGTACATTGCTAGGTTGATCACTTGGCGATGGAGAGACTTGCATCATGCCAGTTAGATGGTGTGTCTCGGGGGCCTTTTCATCCTCGAAGCCATACACAACCAGTTCACCATCGACGGGAATCACTTGCGAGCGATCATTGTAGAAGTAGAAGCGACCACCAAAGCCTCGCGTGACAGGTTTTCCGGGCTGAATCAACGTGTCTTCAGTCCAAGTCGAAACCAAGCTGCGTGGCTCTTGGTATTCCTTCTTCTTGAACAGTGACCAGCTTTCTTTCTTCTTGTCCTTGGACTTGTTTTTGCTGGCCGAGCTATCAAACATCGAAGCACAACCAATTGTATGGCATGCAATCAATAACAAAGCGATGCACTGAAGCGTCTTGGTTAGATTCATGGATTTTCCAAGGATTCGATTTGCTAAGCAATTTATCATGGAATTGTCCGGAAAGATGTTGAGTGTTTGCGTGTAAGTTGAAGGCTTAGGTATGTTTTCTCAGGGGAGCGATCAACGCATAATTGCCGATGCGGGGACCACACCAGAAGCTGGTTGTGGGGCATTGATCATTGGCAGAGGCAATATCTTTGGTTGTTGTGTGGTTGCAGTCGCGGGATTCGCTATTGCGCTGCTTGATTGGGCGTTTGACATCCCAAGGTTGGTGGTCTGTGAAGCAGTTCGAAAGACTGATTGTCCTGCGGTTGCCATTCCAGATTGCGTGTTTCCAATAGCATTGTTTCCGTAAGCAACATTGCCTGTGTTCAGCGATTTGTTATAGCTCAACGGGTCCAGTTCCGCAGGGGACAGTGGCTGAACAGATGGTTGTGGCGATGGTTGAATTGGAGTTTGATTGAGCTCTTGGTTCATCGGTGTCACATCGGTTTGCGGTATCATCAATTGCGATGGGTCTGGTAGAAGAATTGAGTGGCTTGGAGTTGCCTCGGTAGGCATACCTTCCACTGGAATTCCATCGATGTAGTCCACTGTTGGGGTCAAGTCTGGGTAGATAACCGGGCTGCATGCTGGTCCCCAAAGTCCGTTGCCTTCCGAAAGACCGGAAACTCCGTTGATGTTCAGCACGTCCGCCAAGCACCAGCTCATACGAGCCGATTCCATTTGATTGATCAGTTCGACATCTTGAGGATCACGTACGATTCGAGGTGTCATGACGACAAGGAGTTCAGATCGTATTTCGGATTCGGAATCAAATCGGAAGAGGGCTCCTGCGATAGGGATATCTGCGAGGAACGGAATTCGTCGCGATCTGCTTTGACGATTTTTGGTGATCAGACCTGCGAAGACAACCGTTTGGCCATCGTATGCGCTGACCCGGGTTTCCGCTCGGGTTGTGTCGATGATTGGCGAGAAGATCACATCACCGTTGGATGCGAATCCAACAGGGATACCAGGATTCGTTTCATTCAACTTGGATCGTTCGATTTGAACGTCCAAGAGGATTAGACCATCCTGATTGGTTCGAGGTTGAATTCTCATGATCAAACCGATCGATACGTCCTCGGTGGATACCGACGATCCTGCGACAGCGTTCCCGCCGGTTGCGCTGGTGACTCGCGGTACCTGTTGACCAACTTGTACGAACGCGGCGACTGTGTCGAGCGTCATGACTTGAGGACGCGACAAGATTTGAAGGCGATTCGCGTCTTGAAGTGCTCGAACAAGAATGTTGACCGAGTCACTCGCTGCAGAGAGCACGAGTCCACCATAACCGAGTGTGCTATTCGATCTTCCCATTCCGAAAGTCGAGAGCCCTTGTCCAGCGACGTTTTGTCCGCCAGTGATGGTGCCAGTCCCAGGAACCGTGAATCCTGGCGAACCAAGGTTACCACCGGATGCGGTTCTTCGATCAAATAGCAACGCATCTTGCAGTCCAAGTTCCGCACCAAAATCAAAGCTATCTTCCAAAGCGACTTCCGCGAGCAAGATTTGAACCATGATCATCGGAGGACGACGATCGAGTCGTTCTATCACTTCGCGAATCCGTTCGAAGTAACGAGGCGTCGCACTAACGATCAAACTGTTAGTGTTAGGTTCTGCGACGACGATCACTTCGCGGTCAATTTGTTCGAAGATGCTGATTGCTTGACCGGTCAGCAGCAACTGTTGGATGTTCGTTCGTTGTGTTGTCAAAAGAGTTTGTATCGACTGAGCAACTGCAGTTGCGTTGCTATTTCGAAGCCAGATGACTTCTGTCGTGCGAGTCTCAATGCCACGCTCATCTAGCCGCATCAACAAGACTTCGACGACTTCCAAATCGATAGCCGAACCCGAGGCGATAATGCTGTTGGTGCGCGTATCTACCGAGATTCGCAGTTGCACAAGACTTCCTTGCGAACCGGTCGTAGCTCCTGCGACACCGGCTGCACCACCTTGATTTTGGTTTAATCCAAACAAGCCGCCGGTCGTAGTGGTTCCCGCTGTCGCTGGCAATCCAAAGAGTTGTTGACAGAGCAAAGCCAAAGCTGTCGCGTCACCGTTCTTGATTTCAAAAACCTTGAGCTGAGCTTCAGCACTTGGTGGCCGATCCAATTGTTCGATTAACGCGGCAATCAATTCCATGCTCTTAGCGGGAGCTCTTACCAAAAGCGAATTGATACTTGGATTACTGGTGATGACAACGCCTGCGAGAATTCCCGAGTCGAGGCGTGCGGAATCTTTTGAAACAATGGTAAGATTGGAAGATGGAGTGGAAGCTTGCGATGAAGTCGTTGTAGTTTGCCCTCCGCCTTGGCCGCCTCCTTGTCCACCTCCTCCGGTCGCTGCGACTGCTTGCCCAGTAATTGCTGATGAGAGAACAGGTTGTAATTCGGAAGCGAGAGCAAACTTGAGCCCGAAGACACGGATCTCGCTTTGAGCAGGTGTGTCTTCGACATCGATTTCGGCGATGAGGCGAGCTACCTCCAGTTGATCGCGAGGGCTAGCAAGCAATACGAGTGCATTAGTTCGATAGTCGGCAATGACGCGAACACGCGCAGCAAGTCCACGTCCAGTCAGGTCGGTAGCCGTCGTGCCACCGCTTTGATCGAAGAAGTTCTTAATAAGCCTCTCCGCATCGACAGCCGATGTGTGAAGAAGTTTATAGACCTTGAGCTGGCTTGACGAATCAAGTGGTTGATCGAGTTTCTTCACGAGCTCGACCACGGAAGCGATCGATTCTTTGCGACCAACTAGAAGAAGCGCGTTCGGTTGCACGAGTGCTTTGATACTGATTTGTCCTTGTCTCGATGCGAGGACTTGTTCGTAGAGTTCTTTCGCGATGCTTTCGATGGCTTGACTGTCGATGTGCTTGAGAAGCATGACTTCGATATCTGGCTGAGTCTCAGCGCTTTGCTTCTTGATTTGTTCGATCACTTCCAAGACACGTTGAACGTCTCGTTTGCCACCGCGTACGATGACTAAGCCAAGCTCGGGAACAAACTCGATTTGAACATCACCAAAGAGCCCACTCTGAGCGTCCAACGAATCAACCCCACCAATGGCTGCCGCACGTTGATCGTCGCCCGCAGCGGCCGCGTTTCCGTTCGCTTGAGCGTTCGCATTGTTGTTAGCGTTATTGTTTCCGGCCGCATTGTTTCCGCCTCGGGGTGCGACTTGAGCGGCTCCGGTGATTTGCTCTTCTTGAGCCGCTTGTTGAAAGGCGACTGTGCGGACGAGATTGAGAGCCCTTTCCACTTTGTCTGGATTCGCGGGTGCGAGTGAAACAATTTGAGGCCCAGCCTCGGGGTCTTTACCAGCTTGGTCAACCGCTCCGACGACTTGTATCCAAGCATAGACATTCGTCGAGGAGCCTTGCAGCGTCACCACGTCTGCGCGGCGGTCGACTTGGAGAACATCTTGGAGCCCTTTGGGGCCCGCTAGTCGGAACTGTGCAAGCTCGCCGTTGTTTGTTGTGACGACACTCATCCTTGGTCCGGAGAGGTGGTGCAAAGCGTCTTCCAATTCTCGCCAAGTGATATTCTTCAGCTTGTACTGTCGTTGAAGCGACGAAAGGTTTTTGTTTGCCGAGTTTGCTTCCTTAGGATTGGCAGCAGGCCCAGAGAGCTTGATTTCACGTTGTAGAAGCTCGATTCGCGATGCGATATCGTTCAAGACAGATCGTGGAGCGAGAACCATCAGGCGACCTGTTCCGGGTTCGGTCGTACTGTTGACTCGCGTATCGTTGACTCCGTAGAGCATTCGCAATCGGGCTCCCACGACACCGACCATTTCCAGGGGCATGTCGTAGACTTGGACTTCGGCGTTTGTGTTTGTTGCGCCGGTCGTTGCTCCGAAGCGGACAGGTTGTGTCGCGGGTGCTTTGTCGACGGAAGTACCGCTGCTAGGCGGCACTTGCAGGCGAATGGTTGGCTGGAGGTTCGACTGCGCACTGGGCGGAGTCGGTGCTGTCCCAACGCTAGGCGATTGCGCATGAAGCGGGAGGGAGTTAGTGAGCGACATAGCGACGCAGGCTGCCCAAAGTGACATAAATCTTCGCAGAACGTTTTGCTTGCTCATCGTTTTGGCACCTGTAACGAATTTTGGAGACGCGCATGGCGTTCCATTTACTTCTCGAACTGATCGTCACTATCGGCACATCCCGGATAGTCGCAGTAGTCAAAACAACCGATGCAATCGATAAATTTTGCCAAATGATTGTCCTGGGAATTTTTCCTAATCACCGTAGCGATTGGAGCCAGCTTTTGATATTCACCATCTTCAGAGTCTGTCTCGGATGCCTTTTCACGCCCGAATTTTCATGGCCAACACAATCACCAATACAGTCATCAATACAAACAGTCGGGAAGTGGATTTGGCTATCAGATCAACCATTTCCCGCTTGGTGTATTGCCTCTTTGCTTTGTTGGGTTGTTCGATGACGGGCTGTCTTGACGGCCCACTGTACGGACTGAAGCGAGCGAATCCTTACTTTCAAAGTCAATGGCGCAAGGACTCTGAGAAGGGCCCTACATTTACGCAGCGGACCGAGGAAATGCGATTGCTCAAGTCGCAATTGGCAACGATGCCACCTGAAGAGCAAGCCAAATTCACGAAGACTGCTTCGGATGTCTATCGCTATGAGACCAGCCCTGAGATGCGACGCGAGGCGGTCCTGGCCTTGGCAAATTCACCAACACCAGAAGCCGAAGCGACGCTGATGAAAGCTTGCTCCGACCGCAGCGACAAGGTACGCATCGCTGCATGCAAAGCGTTGAAGAGTCGTCAATCCGAAGATGCAGCAAAAATGCTTTCAACGGTTGCTCAGACAGATGAAAGCATGAGCGTCAAACTGGCTGCGATCGAGTCGCTTGGCGCGTATCGAAACGAAAGCGCGAAGACCATGCTTCGACAATCATTGGATGAGAAATCGCCAGCCATGCAATACCAAGCGACCGTCGCTCTGCGTGAGATGACCGGCCGTGATTTCGAGGGAAATGTCGAGTCTTGGAAGCAGTTCCTAGATGCCGGCGGTGGCCCCGAATCGGGTGATGAAGTACGACAGGCCAGCTTGCCACAACGCATGCTGGATAGCATCCCTTTCATTCGATAAATCAGCCTTCAGATTACTCGCTATCAGGCCGATAAACTTGATGCGACCCTTACAATCGGTTCAAATTAACAGCATCGTTTCGACTCCCGCTCGGCGGAATCTGGAAGTTCGAATCGCTGCGACGAAACCGGAAATTCCTCGTAGCATTCAAAGCTTCCTATGCCCGTTTTGAACAGCCCGGCACGTTTCGGAATCCTCTTTATGTGGTCCTTCGCAGGGATCGCTATCGGTGCATATTCTTGCTGTTGCTTCGGCGATGAGAAGGCTGCTCCCAGCACTCAAGGCGAGACACGCGTTGTTGTCGCTTTGGATGAAGAGAAGCCCGCTGACAAGCAACCAACATCAAAAGTAACTACATCGAACGCAGCGACAGAATCGTATCAGGTGTCGCAAAGCGGTAATGCTCTTGCTTCGAATGACGAGGACCCACCGCTGCTGGATTTAACTGAGCTTCTCTTGCTCTTGGGCGATCTTCCGGCTCTGACCGAGGATTCTGAATCGCGTGACGCTTCGGGCGTCGGAAAAGCTGATCCGATGGCGATAACCAGGGGAACCGATTCGACGAACACTTGCGAGATCGTACCTAAAACAACCTCGTTGGGCACTGGAAAGTCATCACCTGCAACAGCCCTGCCTGGAATGGTGAAATTGACAAGCACAAGCGACGAGACTTCTGCAGATAGTGCGAGCACTCTACCGATAGTCATCAACCCGCTTCGCGCGTCGCCGTCACCAAAACTAAACCCGGCGAGTACGCCGTCGGTAAAGACAACAACGTCATCTGCGACGACCAAACCGTCGCTCCCAAACGAATCGGATCGCCCGGACACGAGCTCCGAAAAAGCAACCACCGCGCCTGTTGCCGTCTCGACCGAAAAACCGCTCGAAATGCCGGTTAGTCCGAAGTCTACAGAGCAATCGCTGGCAACCCAAAAGCCAACTGCAATGCAGTCAACGCAGACCAAGCCGGTTGATAAGCAGTCAGCAGACACGAAGCTTATCGATGAAAAACCAGCAGAACCTGTTATGACTCAGGCTGGTGAGGCAAAATCGGTTACCGATAAACCAGCCGAACCGCTCACCATCGGTAGCGCACTTCCATCAACACAGCTTCCCAGTGATCCACCGACCTTGGTGATGGAAGATAATCCAAGCGACAAAAAATCGGCTGCCGAATCGCCATTAAAAACAGCTGAAAATGAATCTGCGGTGCCAGCCGATAAGTTGCCAAACGAGATATCGGACAACGATGCGTCGATGAAGGATTCGACTGAGGAGTCTGCAACGGAATCGGTCGCAGAAACCATGAAAGATCTCTCCCCTGATTCGCCATCGATCGTCGACGAACTGGCTGAATTGGTGGTTGTCCCAGGTACACCAAGCAACGAGACCAATACTGGTTCGACGAAGCCTAAACGAAAATTGGTCACGGTGAAGGTATTGACCGAGCAAGACCAAGAAGCTCCCAATCTTCAAGATGCACCTCGCGAGATCGACTCCAAACAAGCACGAGACGAAGACGAAAATGCCGCGATAGCCAAGCGTCCGCAAGCCTCCAAGAAAAGCTTCGTCGAATCACCAAGTGATTTGTCGGGCAACGCATCAAAAGAAAAAGCATCGACTCCTCCGAAATCAACCCCAGCCAAAATCGAGACCGCATTCAGCCCCGCAGAGGTGCGTCGTAAACAACGAGTTGAAAGTTGCCTCGCCTACTACATCGCTAATCCCGAAACGGTTGTCGAACGCAGTCCTTGGGCTGTCATGCATGCGATGCTTCCCTTTGGTGTCGAAGGCGAAGTCATCGTCGGAAACAAACGCGTCAACTCGATTCAATGGATGTGCTACAACGGCACTTGTCGGACACAGAAAATGTTCACCCCTTCAGGACGAAGTTTCCGTCCAAATGTTGGTGGGGGCGTACAAGGGCACGAAGGGCAATTCCTGGCCATGCTCGCTCAGTCACAGGTCTCAGCAGACTATCCGATTGTGGTTGCCAACAAACGATACACAGTGCTCGATTTAGTGCGATATGAAATGGCGACTTGTAAAGAGCGAACCGAGCTCACATTCAAGTTGATTGCGTTGTCGTACTACGTGGATACCAATCAGGCATGGACGGCAATGGATCGTCGCAAATGGAACATTGAAAAGCTCGTCGCGGAGGAGTTGGCTCAACCCGTTGTTGGATCGGCCTGCGGGGGGACTCATCGTTTGATGGGATTGACTTTCGCACTTCGACAACGCAAGGCAGAGGGGCGTCCAATCGACGGCCATTTTGCTCGAGCTGACAAGTTCATCGCGGACTATATCGACTACACGTGGACACTTCAAAATCCAGATGGCAGCTTCAGCAGCAACTGGTTTGAATCACGTGGGCACGAACAAAACAAAGAGCGACTTGTTCAGACGACCGGGCATATACTCGAGTGGCTTATGTTTACACTGCCCAAAGACAAGCTGGACGACCCGCGTGTTTTGAAGAGCGTCGATTTCTTGTTAAACAATATTTGGGACGATCGAACTCACAAGTGGCCCATTGGTCCGCGAGGCCACGCCACACGTGCTATCGCTCTTTATCAGCAGCGAGTCTACGGAGTCCAACCTGGACAACGCCACACGGAGATGGCTGCAAAAATCGATGCTCTGAAGTTGCGTCGCTAAATCATCGCGTAGGATGGGACCATTTGTCCCGTCCGTGTATTCATTTCAGAAAACGCTTGGTTGGACATCGCCAGGCCTGCGCTGGAGTACTGCCTTTAGACGCCGAGTACCATGGATTCGCCAAAAGCGGCTAAAGCCTGAACTCCATCGCAAATCTGACGCTGCACAGCAAGTGTTTCGGCCCGCGGAAAACATGCAACCGATGGAGAATGGTATGTACGCCAGAACGTGTCGCGATTAGCTTGATAGTATCCGAAGCGGCACTCTGTTTCTCCTTGTCCCCAGCTCTTACTCTGTGGCCCGAATGACTGTTCAGAAGATAACACGCCAATTGACTGTCATCCTTGATTCGGCCAGCAAGTTGGCGATCGAATCTAAGGCCGATGCAATGCTACTTCTTCTAGAAGGGAGCACCGATTGGGAGCGACTGCGTGAGATCATTCCTTTGGAGATCAAAAAAGTCATTGTCGCAACTGACCATGCCGACGATCTCGAAGGAGCTGCTCTGCATGATCTGATTCCGCTGGTGCTAAACAAAGAGAATTCACCGCTTCTCGAGCGTTTGCAGCACGCGTTGTTGGAAGCTGTTGCTGACGAGATTCTAGAAAACCAATGTGATGTGATTGCGATTTACAGCGCATTCGAGCAGTCCCGATTGGACTCGATGTCCCTGATTCGCTTGGACGAAAGATTGCGACGCTTGACCAGTCGCGACCTTCAGCGATTGGAGAGCAGTGTCCCGCTAAATAACTTGAAGACCGTGATCGATCTCGCGATTCAGATTGGACGCGAAGGACGTGAGGGGAAGAAGGTTGGGACCATGTTTATTGTTGGGGACACCCGCAGAGTCCTTCAGCATTGCAAAGATGCTGGGTTTGATCCAATGCGTGGATATCATCGCAAAGGTCGGGACCTCCACGATCCTCGAGTCCGCGAGGACATCAAGGAGATCGCTCAGATGGACGGTGCGTTTGTAGTTTCACCAGACGGTGTCGTTGAGAAATCGCGGCAGATTATTGAGGTTTTGCATGAAAACCTCACGCTTTCAAAAGGCTTGGGCTCGCGGCATTGGGCGGGAGCGGCAATTTCGCAAAAGACAAAGGCAATCGCGGTCGTGGTTAGTCAGAGCAGTGGGACAGTGAGGCTATTTCAGAACGGGGACTTGGTGCTTCGAATTGAGCCGATGGAGCAAGCCGTGAAGTGGCAGGAGTTCAACTACGATCCGCCACCTGTGACCGATTCTGGCGAAAAATAATTGTTGCTTGCATCAATTTCAAAAAGCCCAAGGCCCGAGAAGCGTGGGGCGAGCCTGGAACAAAGTCCGCACTCGCCAAACTTTGCCATGAGGCTGTTGATTTGCGGCCGTTTCGTCTTCGGCAAAACGTTTAAAAACCCAATGAAATTGGGGGTTTTCGGAAATCTTCTCGAAATCTTCTCGAGAGGACTTGCGGTAGTTCGGGGGCATGACTATCTTTTCGCCTCTCGCAAACGAAAGAGTTGCTGAAAGAGACGGGAGTCACTTTCACTGACAGAAATCGATGCGAAAATAAAATGAGATTGATCTTGACGACCTACCATAGTCGACACTACAATTCTCGACCCGCCGAAAATGAAAGACGCTGAAAAACGCGACACTTCATCGAAGCGACAATTGATCTTTGACAATCCGGTAGATGACCTCTTGTATGAAAGAAAGTCAATTTTTTTCAGCTGAGTAAGTTTTGTAAAAAACTGATTGTTTTAAGTCGTCCGGTCAAGACCAGATCGGGACGCAGACGGACCAAGTTCGTCACTAGTTAGTTAGCAATCGTCGATAGCAATGTCGATGTAAGCATACACAAGTGAAGGGTTTGATCCTGGCTCAGAATGAACGTTGGCGGCGTGGATTAGGCATGCGAGTCGCGCGAGAAGGTAGCAATACCGGAAAGCGGCGAAAGGGAGAGGAATAGGTGGGAATCTGCCCCTGGATCGGGGATAGCTACGGGAAACTGTAGGTAATACCCGATAACGTCGAAAGACCAAAGGTGTGATTCCGTCTGGGGATGAGCCCACCTCCTATTAGCTAGTTGTTAGGGTAATGGCCTAACAAGGCATTGATGGGTAGCTGGTGTGAGAGCACGACCAGCCTCACTGGCACTGAGACACTGGCCAGACACCTACGGGTGGCTGCAGTCGAGAATCTTCGGCAATGGACGAAAGTCTGACCGAGCGACGCCGCGTGCGGGATGAAGGCCTTCGGGTTGTAAACCGCTGTCGTAGGGGATCAAATGCATTTGGGTACTCCCTTTTGCTTGAGAGATCCTAGGAGGAAGGAGAGGCTAAGCTCGTGCCAGCAGCCGCGGTAAGACGAGCTCTCCAAACGTTATTCGGTATCACTGGGCTTAAAGAG
>JAIYDQ010000122.1 GCA_027487375.1 Planctomycetaceae bacterium | reverse complement strand
TACGAATCAAGTACTTCCGTCCACCAAAAGGCTTGCTCTAATTCTTTTCCGAAAGTCACGGTGCCATGATGCGCAAGGATAATTGCATTGGATTCTTTTACAAAAGGTCGAATCGTTTCCGCGAACTCTTGAGTACCTGGAGCCTTATACGGTGCGATCGGGATTTTACCTAAAAAGATCTCGACTTCGGCCAAGACCCATCGCGGAAGTGCACTGTTGGTAATCGCGAATGCGGTCGCATGCGGTGGATGACAATGAACGACCGCCTTAATGTCCGGGCGATGGCGATAGGCTTCCAAGTGCAAAAGAGCCTCGCTGCTTCGCTGCTTTGTTCCCGCAACCATATTGCCTTCTCCGTCAATCAAAACGATATCGCTTGGTTGCAAAGATCCCTTGCTGCGCATTGTTGGGGTACAAAGAAAATAGCCATCGCCGACGCGCATCGTAATGTTTCCATCATTGGCCGACGAAAATCCTTTCCCGTAAAGTCGATGTCCGACCCCGCACATCTCGAGCTTCTGATCTGTGAATTGTTCTTCAAAAGGTTTAGAAAAGTCCATCCACCGATTTTAGCATAGAATTCGTCGGCGTTTGACTGCTGTCCAAGCGAGGAAGAACCAAGGTCCGCTTGAGCAAAAACCACATCTCTTTGAGCGACGCCACATACAGCCCCTCACCCCGGCGGAAAAGGCATGCGAACGACTGAGTGTGGCTAACAGAAAATAATGCGAATACGATTTGGCTAAAAATCGTCTCAAACGATAGAATGGTGAAAAAGAATCGCCTGTCTCATCGAGTCCGATTTTTATCACGCCCGCATCGAGGAATTCAGTTATGGCTAAAAAGTGGTCCCAGTTCGCGTCGGTTACTTGTCTAGCTGTTTGGGTTGCATGTGCCGGTTGGTGTCGAATTACCCAGGGCCAATTTCTGGACACTGTACCAGGATTTTCACCAGCCTTTCGCGATGTCGCCAGATCCATCGGGCCTAATGGCGAAGGATACACGGTCTTTCAAGACTCCAACGGAGAATTGAACGCAGCAGTTTATGGCCCAAGCCGCATGCAAACCTATGTTGATTTTTCGAATGTGCAGATTTACTACGGCCCATTAGTTAATCGTTACATGATGCCGAATCAAAGATTGTGGCAACGCAATCTCGTTAGCCAGATGCGGAATGAACAGGAACTGACCGCAAGCGAATCGGCGAACCCTTCAAATGGGACGATTAGTAAAAAACAGGACCGGATTCCGATGAACGCAAGAAATGCACGAAAGGGGGCCAATGGTGGTCAGCCCGGAAACAACCTTGCAGCAAAAATCGTCGAATCCAAACCAACTCCGACACCGATGGTTTGGGATGCCAACGGCAAGGCTCCAACATGGCTTGTTTCAGCAGTTGAGTTCATCGATCGCTTTGTCAAAGCTGGTGATGTTTCCGATGCATTGGGGGCCTGTGAACGCTTGGTTGCGACGCGGTCAGAACTCCCCAGCGATATCTACACAAGAGCCGCCGTTTTGGCTTTTTTGGAAGGTCGTAACTTAGATGAAGTCGGCTCCTACGTCGCGTTGGGAACCGCCGACGGGACGCGTCTATCCAGCCGGAACTTACCTGGAGGTAGCCTAGAAAAATACTTGAACCCTGTTGAACGACGACGCTTTACCGAAACAGTCGCCCGCCTACGTTCACAGGCTCTCAGCGGAGCTTTGTCAGACGAACATAAAATGGTCGTAGAGTCGTTGCTTGAGCTATAAGTTTCAAGTTTCAATCATCTCGCGAGCAACGATCGATCGACGTAGGCCAGGCGAAAATCAGTCGCAGAAACGTATTAGATAAGTGTCCCTAAGAAGCCTAAAAGCACGAAGCGCGTACAACTCTTGGGGGACACGGGTAATGAGAGGTATTCCCGTGTTGATCGGTTGTTATCTCACAAGATAAACATTGCTTAAACGGGTCGGGGTGACGCTAACCATCTACCGCACAAATGGATTTGCCTTTAGGCAAATTTCTGAGCCTGATTTGACGTTCGCGAGACTGAAAAAATCGCCTCGAAATCGCGACGCCACCATCAAAAAGACAGGTATTCAGCAGGAATCTGATAAAAAACCGGTAAGAATGCCGTGAAGAGTCGAATTTATTTTGAGATTCATCTTTGAAACGATCAGGTTCATCTCTATAGTTCAATTCGCAAAGGAGAAAAACCTTGCGACCTTCCCCGGTCGTCTTTTCGGCAGAGGGACCATCATGATGCGTTGGCCAAGGTCAATCAGGGCAAGTGCAGTAGCACGCTCGACTTTCGCCAGTCTCGCAGCGGCTCCGTTCTTGCCGCCAACGGTCGGGGATTTAAGCGACAAACGGGTCGGTGATTCGAAAGAGTCATCGACCCGTTTTCGTAAAAACTTCCAAGCCATATCGTCTGCATTTTTACAACTCCCAATTTTCCAATGCCCATTTCCACGAGCTCAAACAAAGTTGATTGGAATCGATGGCCCTATCGTTTGGGATGTCCTGTTTGGACATGCAAGGAGTGGGGGAACATTGTCTATCCAAGTGGGACTGCGCAAGCGCAAAGCCTACGATGGTATTCGCAGATGTTTGGAACGGTCGAGGGCAGCAGTACCTTCTACGCGATGCCGTCGACTGAGACCTTTGAGAAGTGGGCTTCGGAGTCTGCTGATACTTTTCAGTTCTCATTTAAATTTCCGCAGCGAATCACACACGAAGCAGAGCTTGTTGACTGTGACGATGTAACGCGAGAGTTTCTTCAGCGGCTTAAAATACTTCACGAAGTTGGTCGATTAGGGATAACGTTCGTGCAACTGGGACCTCGTTTCTCAGCACGCTCACGCAATGCGCTTGCAACCTTCCTGAAACGACTTCCGCAAGCTTGTAAATGGGCTGTCGAAGTACGTCACAGCGATTGGTTTGATGAGGGGTCGAACGAAAAATGGCTCGATAAGTTGTTAGCGGACCTCAACATTGATCGCGTGTTGTTTGATTCGCGGCCGCTTTTCAGTTTGCCTCCGACTGATCCAATCGAAATCGAATCGCAAAAACGTAAGCCTAAGAGTCCATTTCGAACCACGGTAACCGGTAAACATCCTTTTGTTCGCGTCGTTGGCCGCAACAAGCCGGATGAGGTCACGACTTATTGGCAAGAATGGTCCAAGCAAATCGCGGCATGGATCGTGGAGGGACTCGAGCCGTGGATTTTCACCCATGCTCCTGATGACGCTGTGGCTCCAGAGCTTGCACGTTGGATGCATCGATTAATCGGCGAAGAGGTCGCGAAGTTGGATCCGCTAAAGGACTGGCCTGAGTTACCTACGTTGATCAACAAAGGAATGATGCGACCACGGCAAATGCCGTTGTTTTAGCGAGCCTTTTATTATGTCCCTGAGCCTTGAACGATGATTCAGAAGTTGCGCTAATGCTTTAAGGGCAACGCCCTGT
>JAIYDQ010000341.1 GCA_027487375.1 Planctomycetaceae bacterium | reverse complement strand
TAGCCAAGTATCTCCGTAGACTTGCGTCCTTTCTTGCATTGGGTTTGTCAGCCTGCGGAGAGGCTGACCTACTTGTAGTCAAGTCTCTCCGCAGACTTGCGTCCTTTCTTGCGTTGGGCTTGTCAGCCTGCGGAGAGGCTGACCTACTTGTGGCGAATTCTTGTTTTCCGACGTGGTTTGTGGACGGGGCGATGGCCCCATCCTACGGTAGCGTTGGGGCGTCAGATAAAACCCCCGGGTAAACCGTGGCGTAACACGATAGTGGACTTGTGACCACAGAAGCCCAAACGTAAACTCTCCGATTCTCTTAAATCCGTCGCAAGTGCCCGTTTTTAAGTGACTTATTGTCAATACTTCAGAATTAGTAAAACGAATGTACGGTTCTCTCAACGCCTGGATGCTCGCTCAAACAGCGTCCGCCCCAACTCCTCTCGCTCCTGATGCTGGTAATCCAACTTGGCTGGAAGGCCTGAAAGTCGTCGGAGTTCTTCTGATCGTTTTCGTCCTTCCCTTTGTTTTGGGTAGGTTTTTCGCGAAAACCTTGCGGATGCCGACTCATGCTTCCTCATTCGCCGTCGTTTTGGCGTCGATTTTTGGAAGTGCTGTCGTGCTGACGATGCTGCCGCTACGTTACGGTCCAGACATTCGTGGCGGAACAAACTTGGTTTACGAATTGGATCGTGCCGCCACGACGGGCACTGCAGCCACTCGAGTGACCGCCAGTGACTTGATTCCCAAGCTAACGCAGCGTCTCAATCCGTCTGGAACCAAAGAAATTCTGATCCGCCCCAGCGGCAGCGATCAAATCGAAATCGTGGTTCCGAACGTAAATCCTCAGGAAGTGGAAGAACTCAAACGAGTCATCCAAAACGCTGGTATTTTGCAGTTCCGAATCGTTGCCAATCGCAGCGATCACCAAGACATCATTCAGCTCGCACGTAAGCAAGCCACCAGCGAAAACGAAACCGAACGACTAACCAGAGAAGTTCGCGACTCGGATGGAGCGAAGGTAGTCGGGCTTTGGCAAGCAGTCGGACGGGACGAGAAAGCTCGAGACGGTATTTTCGCTTTCAAGACCCCGGTCGACGGTGACATTATCCGAGACGCGAAGACCGGCAAGCTGATCGAAGATTTGGCGTTCAGCCCAACTACTCCTCTCGCCTTTGAAAAGGCATTGCTTGCTAGGGGGATCCAAGATGTTGATGTGCTCCTTGCTCTCGAACGCCGAGGAATTGCGTTCGACCTAGTTACCGGTGATGACTTGGCTGTGGTCCGCCGAAATATGGGCAAGGACGGAACTCCCGAAGTTGGATTTGATATGAAGTCCTCGGGTGCTACGAAGCTCCAAAGCCTCACGTACATGAATCGTCCGGAAAACGGAATCAAGCGTCGCATGGCGATCGTGCTTGACGGCCGTGTTCTGTCCGCACCAAACCTCAACCAACCGATCAGTAGCCAAGGCGTCATCACAGGCAACTTCACCAGTGAAGAGTGTGATTACCTGGTAAACGTGTTGAAGTCGGGTTCGCTTCCGGCGGCTTTGAACAAGCAACCCATCAGTGAAAACGTTGTCGGTGCCGCTCAAGGCCAAGACGCGATCGCCAAAGGGTTTTTGGCTTGTATTCTTTCGCTCGCGGTGACACTTGCATTGATTCTAGGCTATTACCGATTCTCGGGCGTGATCGCGTGTATTGCGATGGCGATCAACCTCGCCTTGATCTTGGCAGGCATGATTCTGATACAACAGCCGATTACCTTGCCCGGTTTGGCCGGTTTGGTTCTCTCGGTAGGGATGTCGGTCGATGCGAACGTTCTTGTTTTCGAGCGAATTCGAGAAGAAATTGCCAAGAAATCAACACCTCGACTCGCTATTCGAAACGGTTTCGATCGAGCTTGGACCACGATTATCGACTCCAACTTAACAACGCTGATCAGTGCATTGGTTCTTTACTTCATCGGAAGCGATCAAGTCAAAGGCTTCGCGGTTACGCTGATCATCGGGTTGATCGTCAGTATGTTTACTGCCGTGTTCTGCTCTCGAGTGATGTTTGACATTGCCGAAAAACTTCGCTTCGTAAACTTCTCTATGGCCGATGGAATTGCACTTCTCAAGAAGTCGCTGGTCGGAGATCGTGAAATCGACTTCATGAGCATGCGATTCGCTTGCTACAGCATCTCTTTGGTGTTGATAGTGATTGGTTTGGTCGCGACGGCTCTGCGAGGTCGACAGATTCTCGACATCGACTTCAACGGTGGTACTTCGGTCACTTTCGCATTGAACGAGCCAGTCCCGACCGACAAGGTCCGCGAGTTAGTTGGCGGAATGTTCGTAAAAGACGAAGCGGGACTACCGATTCAGACATCGCTTACCAACGTAAGTATGGCTCAGTTCAAGCCTGAATCGGTCTATAAACTAGATACATCCTTGCGGGATGTGAAGAAGCTATCAGAAAGTCTCGTCTCGGGATTCACAGAAGAAAAAACGGGAACAACTCTGGCAAGCTATCGCGTTGAAGCTTCTCCGGCTCAAGATCAACCCACAGCCGAGTCACCCAAAACGGACGAAGCTAAGCCTGACGAAACCAAGCCAGACGCAGCTTCGGAAACTAAAGCCGCCAAGGTGAAGCGGACCTTGAAGTTCTCGACGAGCAATAACGTCGACAGTGCCAAGATCAGTGGTCCTGCACTTTTGGAATCGATCGTCGCATCGGCGAAAACTGCTGGGATAACACTGGTCGAATCGCAAATTGGTATTTTTCCTGAGGGAGCACAAGATTGGACCCGCGATTCTCAAGTCGGATACGCGACTTGGGACGTGACTCTACCAGTAGATGGTCTCGCGAGCGACAAGATCGTAGCAGACCTTTCGGCTCAGTTGGCAAAGCAACCTGTTTGGCAATCGATCAACCGGATCGAATCCCGTGTTGCTGGCGAAATGCAACGTGATGCGATTTTGGCACTCTTCCTGAGCATGATCTTTATCACGGCTTACATTTGGTTCCGATTCCAGCGTGTTGCCTACGGTTTGGCCGCCGTGGTCGCGTTGATCCACGACGTCTTGATTACTCTGACGGCAATCGCTGTGAGCCATTGGCTCTTCCAGCCACTTTCTTCGCTGTTGATTGAGGATTTCAAGATTAGTTTGACGATGGTCGCGGCGTTCTTGACGATCGCAGGTTACTCCTTGAACGACACGATTGTGGTGTTCGACCGGATCCGGGAAGTGAAGGGAAAGAGCCCGAAGCTGACTTCAGAAATGGTTAATCAGAGCGTCAACCAAACACTTAGCCGAACCCTTTTGACGTCGGCTACGACCATTTTCGCAGTCTTTTTGCTCTACGTTTTTGGCGGCGAGGCCCTTCACGGGTTCTCGTATGCCCTGTTTGTTGGAATCGTTGTCGGTACTTACAGCTCGATCTTCGTAGCAGCCCCAATTCTTTTGTGGCTCACCGATCGCGAGCATAATACGTCGCGGATCGGATCCAAATAGTCATCATTCGAGACGATGTTTTCCAACAAGGGTGATTTACCCTTGAAGCATCGCGGTCGTCTCGTTACATTCGTGAGTTCGCTATAAGAGCTCAAATAAGCCTTATTTTTTGTTTTCCTTGTGTTTTGAATTGGCAACTTTAGCATGTCCTTCGGTCGTCGCCCTCTGAATTCCAAAAAAGCCCCCCGCAAGCGAACTCGCACTCGGACTAAGATCAAGAAGAAGGATCCGCTGTTCGTAGAAGGAAAGCGTCCTCGTCCGATGTATGTCGATTACAAGGATGTCGAGCTTCTCACAAAGCTTGTAAATCGTCATGGTCGAATTGTTGGTCGTCGCAAGAATGGTTGCGGTGCGGTGAGCCAGCACGCGATTACCCGCGCCGTCAAGCGAGCTCGTTTCATGGCTTTGATGCCATTCGTCGGCGAGTAAGCCACCAAGAGAAGGCCCGGTTCTTGGCGATTTAATCGTCTGGAGTTGTTTGCATGCCAGCCAACGTCTTCCACTACAAGCGTCGGGTCGAATTCTGCGAGACCGATGCCGCTGGTATCGTACACTTCTCCGCGCTCCTTCAGTATGCCGAACAGGCCGAGCATGCGCTGCTTCGCAAGTTAGGCTCGAGCGTTTTGGTTTCGATTCAGACCGATGGGGTGCCTGTTCGAGCAATCAGCTGGCCCCGAGTGAAAATCACCTCGGAGTTTCATGGTTCGGCGAAGTTTGAAGACGAACTCGACATCGCCATTTATGTTTCTCGACTTGGCAACAAAAGTGTGACTTACGCGTACCGAATTACGCGATCTACCGAGCCGATTTGTTCGGGAAGCTCGACAAGCGTGTGCTGCGAAATCGATGCTTCGGGCAGAATTTCCTCAGTTGAGATTCCGCCTCGGCTCAAAGAGTCACTTCGTGCCTACACGGCACCGTCATAACCGTTAGATTCGAGCAGTCGCTAGCCGGAAATAGCCCCTAGACTCGCTATTTTGTAGAATCTGGACGTCCTCGAATTAATCTGGGACGTATGAGAACCACCGCACTTCAAACCGCTAAGCGTCTCGTTCTGGAAAGCAAGTCTTTTCTCTTGGGAGGCTTCTCCCACGCCGCCTTGAGTCTTATGGTTGGCCACGCTTTGTTTTCGGATGATCTTGCATCTGCTATGGATCCGCGACACGGCGCTGCGAGCCAGCCGGTCCGCATCGACTGGACCACCATGCCTTCGACGTTCACTCACGATCAGCAGGGAACTCGCGTATCTCAGTTTGCTCAGGGTGTTCAACCCGTAGTCTATGAGCGTCCCGATTATCAACGGTCAGGCTTTCGACATTATCGCTCTAGCCTTCAAGGTGGTAGCTCTGCCGATCACATTCATGTTGTCGACCAGTGGGGACCGTCAGTTCGTCCGTATGGCGAATGGAGATATCCAGCTCGGCCGTTTTCCGTACCGTACCCTGTTTGGGGACCACAATTACCGCTGACAAGCGTCCAATCTAACTTCAATAATCAAGTCCAGTTTCCTGGCGGCGGTCTACCAGCAAGACCTTGGCAGCCGGGACAACCTGGCCAAGGCAATTGGCCAAATTGGCAATCCGGAAACGGCCAAGGAGTGGGGCCAGGAAATGGAATGGGGCCGGGAGGATTTCCTCCAGGGATGAACGGATACCACCCATACAGCGGAGGGCCTCATGGATTTGGGCAGTTTGGCGGCGTTGGTCCGTATGGCGTAGGCCCGGGCAACGCCTTGCGACAAGACCAAGACGAATACTACCAAGACGCTCCCGAGCCACCGCAATTACCAGATCGCGAATTCTTTTTCTCGCCCGCTCGGTAAGTTGCCAGAGGCCAACCGGACATAAACCTCGTCCTTCCTGAGCCGTAGGCGCTAGCCTCGGGTGCAATCTGGTAAACCGTACCAAAGTCAAAACCCGTGGCTGGCGCCATCGGCTCAGGATTTATCCGACCACAAAGGCTGACCATTGGAGAGCGGCTTTATGAAGTCGGTATCCAACTCCGAAGAGTGATTAAGTCTCGGCGGTACGCATCGACTACGGGCTGTATTTCATTGACCGGAATTGCGTTCTGACCAAAGTACTCCACGTGCAGCGAGATAGGGGCTGGCGGAAGCGATTGGAGGACATCGTGAAACAGTTCTTTTTGCACTAACCCTTCGCCCAGCGGAACGTCCACAGGGGATGACTCGGTGAGCGATTTTCCAGCTGCTGGCTCGCGGCGCGTGTCCTTCAAAAAGATGCTCCGCAAGTGTGGTCGAATCACATTCACAGCCGACGGGTAGGAACCTGCGATCTCTGCTCGCAAATGGCGAAGATCCAAAGCGATCCCCATGTGTTGACGATCGATTCCTTCCATCAAGATCGCCAAGTCCCAAATCAAGCTGCCGACATAATCTTTGCCATAATGGTTCTGATACAAACCAACGACACCCAGTTCTCGGTTCATGACGGCTAAGTCCTTTGCCTTGGCAGCCGCATTTCGGGCTTGCTGCAGCATTGATCCCGACGAGTTTGGCTTTTCGTACCGATAGTAGCCCATCCGATAGTGATGAACGCCATTATCGCGGAGAACGGTTAGTAGCTTTTCCGTTGATTTGTCTGCTTGAGTGATTCCGGTTGTCGCGATGAGTAATAGCTTTTTGTTTTTTCCGAGTGCTTCGATAAGTTTCGGGATCAATGAGTCGGCCTGGTCAGGTTCAACGTGGCCTTTGCTGCGAATGGTTGCTTCTACCCCGTCGGCTCCAATAGTCGCAATCGCGTCGGATAGCTCATTGAAGGTGTGTGACTGGAAAACCTTAGTGAAAATTGCGATGGGGTGCTTCGCATCACCTTCCGCAGCAAACGCTTTTGCTGGTTCTGCCGCAGCGATTGAGAGTGGGCTTTTGGCTACCAGTCCTGCCACGCCCGAGATAAGAGCAGCGCGTGTTGTGGAGACCAGGAGCGTACGGCGGTCGAAGGAGTGCATGGTGGGATAACCTTTGGGGAGAGCGAAGCAATCTCCATGATGATAGCTGAAGACGGAGGTGTTCGCATCCGGTTCAGAAGTCCGCTTAAACGTGGTAAGCATATGAAGACTTGCAAAACTTCCGAAGAAGACGTTTGCCAAAACGGGTAACGCGTCGCTAAAATCAGGTCCATGGTGTTACGGGCAAATCCGAATAGCCGCTCACGCGGGTTCACGCTAATTGAATTACTGGTAGTCATCGCGATTATCGGTCTTCTAGCTTCGTTGCTTTTGCCTGCCATTCAGCAAGCCCGCGAAGCTGCAAGGCGGATGGCTTGCAGTAGCAACCTTCGGCAGGTCGGAGTCGCTCTCGCAAACTACGAATTAGCATTCAAAGCGTTAGTGCCGATGCGGACAGGTGCTTTGGTAAATCAGGCTGGTTTATGGATGGGAATGCGGACCAGCGGTATGGTTGGGCTGGCTCCTTTCATGGAGTATGCGCCGATACTTGAAATGTATCGCGACGGATTCAAATCAAATGTCGCTCCCTTCGAATCGTACTCTCCGGACGGCGAGCCATACTGGCGTGGCGGTGGTTACCGTCCTTGGCGAACACAAATCGCGACGCTCCGTTGTCCGTCTGACCCTAATTTGTTTCGTCCTGCTCATTGGAGTTCGATGGGGCGGACGAACTATGCTTTCTGTTTTGGAGATTCGCAGCGTGGTGTTGAGTTAGAAGAATGGGAAACAATTGGTGCCACGACAAGAGGAATGTTCCAGCAACGTTGGGGCAGGATGCTTGTTGACTGCACCGATGGAACAAGCAATACAATCTCGCTAGGCGAAATAGGAACTGCACAAGCAGCCATCGCCGGTGACAGATCACCTGGCTCAACGATTCAAGGTTATCAAGCCACGCTGCTCCCCGAGATTGCACCAGGTCGAGGCGTGTCACTCGAGCAGTGTGTACTCACTGCGTCACAAGGTCGTTATATCAAGACACAATCGATCATCGCAAAGCGTGGTATGCACTGGGGCGATGGCTTCAGTGATTCCAGCGGATTCAACACGATTCTTCCACCCAACAGCCCATCATGTATCGTCGCTTCAAACGACGGAGCAGGTATTCAGTCGGCGACGAGCTTTCATGTGGGTGGAGCCCACGTCATGATGCTGGATGTTTCTATTCGATTCGTCGGTAACAATATCGAAGCAGGGAGTCGTACGTCGCTTTCGCCAGGCGCGTACCGAACAACTGGCGCGATGATTCAAACTCCCGATTGGAGCAGCGAAAGCCCCTACGGAGCCTGGGGTGCAATGGGAACTCACAACGCAGGTGATGCGGCTCCCGAGTAATGCTTTCTTTGAAGTGCCACTCCGTCTTTCCAAAGTACTTCTGCAGCCAATTCTAGTTGGACGGCGCCAGGTTGAGCACGATAATCGATCGCAACCTCGCTGGAGTACAGCCTTTAGGCGCCCAGCACCTTGGATTTGACAGAAGCGGATAAAGCCTGAGCTCAAGCGCAAACATAGCGATTTCCAACTAGTCAAACTCTAACCACTGCAAATCCATTAGCTGTCGAGCGTCGCTAATGCAACGGCCAGGCGGCAACCTTCCAAGAATTCAGGAAGGTTTATGTACTCTTTAACTGTATGGATTTCGTATTGGCCCGCTCCGAAAGTCACCGTTGGTACTCCATGCTTGTCGAACCAATTGGCGTCCAGGCCGCCGTTGGAGAAAAGTGTGCTCGGCTTGAGCCCAATCGATTCAGCGGCTCGTTTAGCATAAACCACTGCAGGTGCATCCTCGGGTAGATTGAACGGAGGATATGCAGCATGGCTCGTGAATTTCACTTCCGCAGTCGCTCCATCGATGTCGGTGACTTCCGAAGCTGCCTTAACGAACGCAGCTTCATAGGCAGCGGTAATCGCAGATGCAAATGCTTCCTGTGGACTTCGCGATTCACCTTTAATGTGAACATAATCGGTGACAACGTTCGTAGCATCTCCGGCTGGCTTGTCTGCCTTACCAGCAAACACTCCAGGGTTGCTTGTTCCGTGTCCCTCGGGTTTGACAACTTTGCCGAACCATCCGTTTTGCTTCACATCAGCCAGTGCCAATGCAGCGACCATCGTCGAGGAGATTCCTTTCTCGGGAGCGACACCAGCGTGAGCCGCTTTTCCTTTGATTTCAACGTTCCAGCTCTCTTGTCCAACGGCACCAATAATGAAGACTTCGGGAACTTTGCTATCGACATTGAAACACATTGTTGCACCCGCCATGTCTGCAGGATCAATATTTCGCGCACCCTGAATACCGCTTTCCTCTCGCACGGTAAACAAAAGCGTTATCGGTGGATGAGGGAGATTGTTTTTCAACAGGGTCTCAACCAACGTTACCAGGACTGCACATCCTGTTCGGTTATCTCCGCCAAGGCCAGTCGAACCGTCCGTAACAATCTTGTCGCCCTCTCGCATGGGCACAGCACCGGCGCAAATCGGTACCGTATCCAGGTGAGTCGCAAACATAATCCGAGGACCGGGGATCGTGCCCGGTAGATCGACAAACATGTTGCCAATTTCGGTTGGCAAATCAATTCGCTCGTGAACCGTGTCGTGCCGAATCGCCGAAGCGGGGACACCAACCTTCTTGAGCTCGTCAGTAACCGCAGCGGCGATCGCCGCTTCTTCACCACTTAGCCCCTTAACCTTCAGAAAACGCATCAAGTGCTCTTCAGCCGATTTTGTGTCGAGTGGTATCGTTTTGGTAGTCATCAAGTTGGCTTTCTATATGTCGATTGTTGGGGATTTGGAAAGCGGCCGAGCAAGAGCCCCGCCGTTGACGATTCTGTATCACTATAAACGAATCTTGCTTGCAGCGATGGCAGTAGCTTTTCGGGTCGTTGCGATTTTCAAACTACAAACGGTTCGCGTCTTCTGAGAGACGCCACTAAGCGTAATAAACGAATGCTAAGCACTTCGGCAGAGGTCATCTGGTATAAACCATAAAGTCTGGCTCCCCTCGCCCCGGTAATCCGGGGAGAGGGGTCGGGGGTGAGGGGCTTCAGCAAACAATAAGGACACTGCGTTTCGAGATCATTTACCCCCTCATCCCCAGCCCTTCTCCCCCGGAGTACCGGGGCGAGGGGAGCCAGACTTTATGGTTTATACCAGATGACCTCTGCCGAAGTGCTTAGCATTCGTT
>JAIYDQ010000106.1 GCA_027487375.1 Planctomycetaceae bacterium | reverse complement strand
GAAGATGAAAGCTACACTGCATCTGCCCCGGTAGTTCTGCCAAAAGTCGAACGCCCCAACATCCGCAAGCCGCTTCCAAGTGACCTTGAAATGGAATTGGAGTCGGCTCTTGTCGACGCGGACCTCAACGGGCTAATGATCGGCGCCCCTAGTCTTCAGGTTGGTGTCGAGTTGGAACAAGGCACTCGACGTTCGGCAAAGATCATTAAGATCCACCAAGAGAACGTTTTTCTTTCTCTCGGCGGCCCTGACGAAGGCATCATTCCGCTACTTCAGTTTACGGACATGCCGCAAGAAGGGGCTATGGTCGAATGTCTAATCCGTGGCTTCAATGCTGAAGATGGGCTATATGAGTTGGCTCTCCCTGGTGAGGCGACTTCGGTCGAAGACTGGGAAGACGTCCAAGAAGGCTTGGTAGTGGAAGTCGTTGTTGAAAGTGCTAACACCGGCGGCTTGGAATGTAAAGTCGGCGGCATTCGTGGCTTTATTCCAATGCGTCAAATCTCCGAGTACCGTGTGGAAGAGACTGCTTCCTATATCGGTCAGCGTTTGCTGTGCGTGGTCATGGAAGCCAATCAGCGTCGCGGAAATCTGGTGCTGTCACACAGAGCAGTACTTGAACGCGATCGAGCTGCACAAAAAGTCGAAAAACTTGCGAGCCTTAACGTAGGCGATGTTTGCGAAGGCACTGTTCGTAAGGTCGCTGACTTTGGTGCGTTTGTCGATATCGGAGGTCTAGATGGCTTGATTCACGTGAGCCAACTTTCTTGGGATCGAATCAAGCATCCAAGCGAAGTCGTTAAAGAAGGTGACCAGATTCAAGTGCGAATCGAAAAGATCGATCCCGCAACCGGGAAGATCGGACTGTCTTATCGCGCGGTCCAAGACCATCCTTGGGCCGACGTTGAAACACTGTTCCCAGTCGGCGCCACGGTGAAAGGCGTTGTTTCACGAATAGCTGCCTTTGGTGCGTTCGTAAAAATCGCTACCGGTGTCGAAGGGCTCGTTCACGTATCTGAACTTGCTCATCGTCGTATCGCGACTGTCAACTCGGTTGTTCAAGAAGGCCAAGAAGTTGAAGCTAAGGTCTTGTCTGTTGATCGCGAAGCTCAGCGAATGTCTCTGTCGCTAAAGGCGATTCAAGAGAAACCAGTATCCGAAGCTGCGAAACCGAATCCAAAACAAGAGGAGGTCGATGAGCCGCAACGCGCCCCGGTCATCGCGCGACGATCTGGACCGCTCAAGGGTGGTACTACGAGCATTAGTGCTGGTGAACAATTTGGATTGAAGTGGTAATCGCAGCCGATGGCTAACCATCTCATCGAACCTACGCTGCTTTTCGATTTTTCAATCAACCTTAGATCGGTTGTACGAAGCGGTACGGTTGATAAGCCTAGCTCCCGGAAAAAACTGAAGGTAGCCGAATCTTCTAAAGGACGTTTGCACGGACCATCGGATTGGGATTTAGATCAATCCCACGAGCTACCCAATTTTGCGACGCTCGCTGGGTATGTGAACCGATCAACCGTTTGGGCTGGCTGGGCGATGGATGGGATGTACTTCAAAATGAAGATCGCTGGCAAGTCATCGCCGCCGCGTTTTTTCGGGCACGGTGGCGGTGTCAGTGATGGGCTTCGTGTTTGGATCGACACACGAAGCAGTCCTGGCATTCATCGCGCAACTCGCTTTTGCCATTGTTTCCATTTTTTTCCTGGGCTACGTACTGATTCCAGGTCGATGGCTACGAATGAACTCATGGGTTCGGAGCAACCGCGAGGGGTACTCGATTCGATTCCTCGATTTCGAGAAGCTCCCAATTCAATCGAACCTGAGAAGCTTTTTGTGGCAAGCCAAATTGAAAAGGATGGTTACACGTTGTGGAGCCATATTCCCGCAAACTGTCTAACGGGCTACGCTCCCGACCAATTTGACGCAATTAGCCTGTTCGCCGAAGTTGTTGATTTTGAGCTAGGGACTCAAAGCATTAGCCTCGGCCCAGAGTTGCGATATGTAGAAGATCCGAGCTTGTGGATTCGTGCTGAGCTGACTAGATAGTTCTTGGATCCAGATGTACCACCACGTAGCATTGCCCAGGAGGCGTTACCCACGTAGCCGCGTCTCTCCGCAGACGCGATAGTAGGATCTGTAGCTTATGGGGTACTGTGCCTACAGAGAGGCACAGCTACATACCGCTTCTATCGCAAACGTCTCACGACACCGATTACGATTCCCTTGATATCGGCGTTATCAACATAGATGGGTTTCATGTGACGGTTTGCTGGCTGCAATCGGATACGTCCGTTTTCAGGGAACCAGTATTTCAGTGTTGCTTCATTCTCATCCGTTTGCGCGACAACGATTTGCCCCGGATAAGCGTAAGATTGCTTTTGTATTACCACGTAATCACCATCGGCGATGTGAGCATCGATCATGGAATCGCCAGTAACCTCCAATGCAAATCGATCGTCTCGACAAAGCATTTCTGCAAAGTCGATTGTTTCTGTTTGCTCTTCTGCTAACGCACAAGCTCCCGCAGCGACTCGACCTGCAAGTGGCATAACGGCGATTGACTTAGCACGCGATGCCGGACTCTCGGTCAGTTCTATCGCTCGCGACTTATTTGCATCGCGTTTAATCATCCCCTTCTTTTCCAGCGCCTTCAAATGACACATCACACCATTTGGCGAGCTAATATCCATTTTCTCACCGATCTCCCGAACGGTCGGTCCGTATCCGCGATTGATGATCTTGTCGCGAATAAAGTCGTAAACATTCTGTTGGCGGTCCGTAAGAAATCGATTCATGGTTGAATTAAGCCTAGCGAGAAGGAACGAACTGGGAACACTCCTGTGTTCAGTTGTTACTAGTGTACTAAGGTGTACGAAAAAAGAATAGTCCTCTTCGTTAAATACTGTACGAAGTGAGCTCGGATTTAGCTAGCGAACCCTGGGGCTAGGGGCATGCACCAAGAGTTGTAATGCCGATCGTTGAATCCGTGAAGGTCGAGAGCCCTTGACATAAGGAGCGTTTAGCTCGGTAGCGTCAGAAAATCGGTAGCTGGATGGGATTTGATTGGTCGCATGATGGTCTGAAAGAAATCGGAATCATTCTCCGCGATTCTTACGGACAGATCGCTTCGAGGGGATGATTCTAAAGGTCAATCTTGAGCAAGCCACTTCTTCTAGAACGGTGATTATCCTTGGAGTTACTGCTCACTGTCGAGCGTAGCTTCTACGCGTCGAAAAGTTAAAGCTTAGTGGCTCAAACATGGATTGCCCTCATATGTATCCTCGGTTCTTCACGCGATTTGCTGGCTCAAAGAGCAGATTCCAGAGGCTCGGCCCTCATAACTCGCATCGGTAGAATTCCGTACGGTCCACGGCTTATTCGTACCAAAACTGACTTTGGTGCAGCGATTTGTTATGTTCGTAATTGTTTTTTATTGTTCGTATTGTGCACGGAGATCAGAGGCGGACACCATGCAATGTTTGTGCGACTAATCTATTTCAAACGCTCTACCCTGCAAATAAGTGAGCTTCATGCGGATCGTAGTGATCGCGTCTGACTGAATCTCTACATGGTCTACCCAGCGTTTATCCGCACTCTTTCGCGCAATTCGTGGCCAGAAGATCTCGAGACTCATTTGAGCACTCCGTGGAAAGTTACTTCGCTCTGCCGTCGTTGTTTGCTTCTCCGGATATGCTAATACGAATGTGATGTAGTCTACATGCTTGTCCATTCCTGTGCTTCTGCTTTATCTCAGGTTCATGGTTGCGGACGACGCCGTGAATACACGCTATAATCAAAAGATCAACAGTTTGGGGCATTCCGAAAGGTGAGATTTTTATGTTGGTAGTATCGAGATTTTGCTTGCTGTTTTTGTGTTCAACGATTTGTCTAACAGCTTCGACTTCCAATTGCCTTTGGTCACAAGAATTGCCACGATGTGTCGATCCTTCGTTATCAATCGAGCTAGTCGCGTCCGAGCCATCGATTGTGACACCAGTTAGTTGTCGATTCGATTCCAAGGGGAGACTGTTTGTTGTTGAATCGCATACGCACTTCCCGCCAGAAAACTACGACGGACCTAAGCATGACCGAATCAAGCTATTGGATGACCCGGATGGAGACGGAAAGCTAGATCGCGTTCGAGTATTCTACGAGGGTACGGTCAAAACGATGAGTTTGGCGATTGGACGTGACGAATCGGTTTATGTTGCTACTAGATCCGCAATCATTCGATTGCGGGACACGGACAAAGACGACGTTGCTGATGAAGTGACAACAATCGTGGCTCTAGAAACTCTTGCGGATTATCCACACAACGGGTTGAGTGGACTACTGCTTGAGGAAGCAGCTGATAAACCTCCCACGTTGACATTCGGCTTAGGCGAAAATTTTGGTGAAAAGTATTCGCTTCGTGGGAGCGATGGATCGGGGCAAGTTGGGCAGGGCGAGGGTGGTAACATTTTTCAATGCACACCCGACGGAGCCAACATTCAACGTGTTGCGACCGGCTTTTGGAATCCGTTCGGAATTTGCCGCGATGATGCGGGGCGATTGCTGATGGTCGATAATGATGCCGATGCAATGCCACCGTGTCGGATCGTTCATGTGGTTCCCAAGGCCGACTACGGTTTTCAATTCCGTTTTGGCCGTGCGGGCACGCATCCACTGCAAGCTTGGAACGGTGAGCTTCCAGGGACGCTACCCATGTTGGCTGGTACAGGGGAAGCACCGTGCGCAATTCTTTGTCATCAAGGGAATTATTGGGTGACGTCCTGGGGGGATAATCGGATCGAGCGATATACTCCAAAGAGATCCGGCGCCGCTTCAGTTACTTCGACGCGTCAAGACGTCGTTGTTGGGAATGCGATGTTTCGCCCTGTCGACATGGCGATTGGGCCTGATGGTTCCATGTATGTGACTGATTGGGTCGATCGTAGCTATAACGTGCACCGCAAAGGTCGAATCTGGAAGATCCGAATCAAGGAGAAATCGCCAGAAGAGATGGCGAAGCTCTCCAGTGGAATGCAGGCGAGCCTTGCTGAGACAAATCTCGCTGACTTTGCGATGGCAAATATGGATGTTGTAAAGCAAACCTTAGAAGGAAAAACTGTTGACCCATTCTTGGCTCACTTGCTTACAACGCACTCTCGCCGCGATGAATGGATTCGAGCGTCGGGGCTAGACGAAGGAAATTCTTCGATTCTACGAATGGCAAAGCTTTTTGATGCAAGATGGAAAGCACTTGTTGGAGACAACGATGCGCCAAGCTCGACGCAAATTCGATCGCTAATCGAAAGGGCCATGTTAGATCAAGATGAATCGGTTCGCATGGTTGCTCTTCGTTGGGCGGCTGAAACCAGCGACAAATCGCTGTTGCCAGTTGTCAAAAAGCAACTTACACAAGAGTCTTTCTCACCACGTTTCTTAGCTATGGTTGCCGCAACTATCAGTTATCTGGAGACGGGTAAAGTCGAGAAGGGAGGCTTTGACTCTTTAACACGTAAAACGCTTATTTCAATCGCTGAAGATAGTTCACGAAGTAATCGAGTGCGCAAAATGGCCATGTTGCTCGTTCCGCCGAGTGCTCCACAGTGGAGTGCTTCGTCGCTCTTAGCCATGGTGAAATCGGATGATCTGGTACTCGCGCGAACTGCCGCTCGGCATTTAGCGACCTCTTTAGACAAACCGCCTACTCGTGATGCTGTGAACGACCTACTAGCCAATCCATCACTCGATAGCGAAATCAAGGCAGACCTAACCGTTGCCCGTCGGGATTCCATAGCGAACGAACTAAGTCACGCGGCCCCACAACCGGCAATCGATGATCTCAATGCGTGGTTGGATCGCGTTGGCGAAGGTGGTGATGTGGCAAATGGTTGGCGGATCTTTTTTAGTAGCAGCAAGGGGCAGTGCGCATCCTGCCACATGCGAGACGGACGCGGAGCAACGGTCGGGCCCGATCTGACGAGTATTCGAACGATGGCAACCGACCGCAAGCGACTGCTCGAGTCGATACTACACCCCAGTCGCGAGATTGGTCCCATGTATACGACGTGGAAGGTGTTAACCAAAGACGACCGTGTAATCGTTGGGTTGAAGCTAAATGGGGGTGGGGTCGGGCAATCTGCAAGATACCTTTTGGCCGACTCGACAACAGTTGATGTACCCATGCAAGACATTGAGGAGCAGGAGCCTTCCGAAAATTCGATCATGCCTGGAGGCTTGGTTCAAAAGCTTACAATGGACGAAGTTCGCGACTTGCTTGCGTTCCTCGCATCTGATCCGGAATAAGAAATCTTTGGCATTCCTCGCAGATCGTTACCATTTACCTGATGCTTTCGCTTATGACCTGACTTTCCGCTGCCGCACCAAAAGGCTAACCGTTAGCCTACGCATGAAATTCTGAATTCGTTAGAAATTCAACGAATTGTTTAGCAATAACCGGGGGAGGACTAGACGATGACTTTCCCTGTCTAGATTTTCCGTGCCGAACGATCTACACTACAAGTCCGACATGGAGCCGATGTAGAGAAATCTGCAGCTCCCCCCGCCAAAATTGATTCGATCAGAATCTCACACCTAGCAAACGTCTGGAGCCTCAGCGATGCATCCCTCTCTATCACGTCGTCGATTTGTGATGAAGTCCGTTGCAGGAGCACTCGCGATCCCTGCATTACCTTCCATTGCTGAAGATGCAATCGGAAAGCGTTCGGTAGTTGATGTGGCTCCTGGGGCCGGAGTGAGTGCGCGCCGTTTCGTAGCGATTGGTAATCTACTCGGCTTTCAACGTAAGCAACTGTTCCCTGAGACTGTTGGCAAAGAATTTGAATCGACAAAGCTTCTTGAGCCGCTTGAACCACTGCGTGATCAAATGACGGTTTACCGAGGTTTGAATCATGGATTGAAGGGGGGGCATTTTGCAGTTCATACATTCTTGTCAGGTGTACTTCATCATGAAGCGAAGAATCGGCCAGACGGCAATGTGACTGTAGACCAATTCATCGCGGATGCGGTTGGGAATCAAACGCGTTTTGCATCACTCACGGTCGGTTCTGAGGACGGTATTCACGGTGGATGCCAAATAGCTTGGACTCGTTCTGGAATTCGAGTCGCTCCGATTACCGGACCGAGTGCCCTTTTCGAAAAGCTCTTTGTCGAAGATTCACTGGTACAGAGAGAGAAGCAAAAAATTGCAAACGGTTTGCAAGCCTCTATTCTGGACTCCATGGTCGACGAAGCACAAGCCCTAACAAGCCAGATAAATCGTGAAGATAACGCGAAACTTGATCAGTACCTCACCTCAGTCAGAGACGTAGAAAAGCGACTTCAAGCGAAGACGCAGTGGATCGATCATCCCAAGCCAAAGGCGCCCTTGGAGCGTCCCGCTGATCGCAATACGGTTCATGATTTGCCTCTACTGTACG
>JAIYDQ010000521.1 GCA_027487375.1 Planctomycetaceae bacterium | reverse complement strand
TACTTGATCTTTATTGCAGTGAAACACTTATTCTTCGATCAACATGAGTCCGCAGATAACAAAGTGGTTTTAGATGCCGATGGTCAGCCTGCATTGATTGATGCGAGAACCGGTAGCAAGCTTAGCGATACTCAAGAGTACATAGAAATCGAACAGCGGGTTCCCGTTGGGACCAGCATGTTAGGTCTGGACGACAAACCGCCCGCAAATGTGGATCCCGAGAAAACAGGCGAAACATGCGATGTCGTTAAAGGGGCCGAAGGAGCGTTCTGGCGTACGGTTTTGGTTATCGAGCTGACGGATATCGCGTTTGCAGTCGACTCCATTCTTGCTGCGATGGCGCTCGCTGGCTCGGAGCAAAGTAAGCTTTGGGTTGTGATCGTCGGTGGCATCCTGGGGGTCGTATTGATGCGATTCGCTGCGGCCATCTTTATTAAACTCTTAGATCGATTTCCACGGTTTGAGATCTCCGCCTATCTGCTTGTGATCGTCATCGGTCTCAAGTTGGTAATTGATTGGGGATGTAACAGCGATTGGAGCTTTGATAAGACGCCGTGGCTCGCGAAGAACCTAGGTGCCTGGCATGAGTCGTTCTCGGACTTCGAGAAGCAAAGACGCTTGGCGGTTGTAAACTATGAACATTGGTTGGAGGAATCGTGGCCCCTCGGATTTGCGGGGCATGGCGAACATAAACCAAACGCCATCGAAAGGACTCCACACGTTCTCGATTTCCACGATCTGCGTCGCCCTGAAACCCTCGCGTTCTGGTCGCTCATGGCGATCTCTTTCGGAGTTGGCTTCATTCCCAAACGCGTTGAGAAAGAAGCCTAATAAGGCGAGCGTTTCGGGAGAGGTTGGGCTACTTGCACAAGAAGTTGAGCCTCTCCGCAGGTTGAAGAGTGCGCGAGCAGACAGAGCGCAGCAATAATCATCAAGTCTGCCGACAGACGTGGCTACATGGTTTGTACTTGCCTCGTCGATACTTCGAACGACTCCAGTTTGTTCACTCCGAAGGTTGTCGTAAGAGCGACGTCCGCTGCATCGCGACCGCGAGCCATCAGGACGCGACCGATTCGTGGGACGTTGTTTCTCGCATCGACGGGATACCAAGTGCCTCCCAAATAAACCTCAAACCACGCACTGAAATCCATCGGGCTTGGCGAGACACTTACGCCAATGTCTCCCAGGTACCCGGTGCAATAGCGCGCAGGAATGTTGAGACTTCGGCAGAATGTAATCGCAAGGTGCATGTAATCGCGGCAGACGCCTGTCTTTTCGCGGTATGCATCTAACGCGGTTCGATTCGCACGGGCCTTCATGTAATCGAACTTAATATGTTGATGTACAAAGTCGCACACGGCTTGGACTAGAACCCATCCGGCGGGAAGCTTACCAAATTGAGCCCAAGCAATATCGCGTAGTTCGCTATCTACCTCACAATAACGACTAGCCAGAAGGTAAATCAAAACATCATCTGGCAACTCGTGCGGGAGATGCTGCCTCGCGTTGATCCCCAAGACATCGGGCTTCCCATCGTTGTGAACGATCGCCGTGTTTTCGAAGGTCACTCGGCCCGCGGGAACGAAAGCTCGGTTGCACTGATTTCCATACAGATCGTAATACCAAGTTACCGGGACACGCGGTGTAATAACAAGGTTCTCTGGTTTTATAACACTGTTTACCAGGGATGGATGCAAATGCAGCATCAAAACTAACGCGGTTGGCTCAGGGAAGCTGAAAGCCATTTTGTATCCAACTTGTATTTGCATGTGCGCACACGATCTCTCTCAAATAGCTTTGACACTGTGCCCTGAAAGAATTCACGCAGAATCTATAAAGTAGGGTTAAGGATGTGCGACGATTGATATCTATCGCATCAAGATCTTTGCCAGTCTCGGGGATTACATACCGACCAAAGCGAAGTCGCGACCCGTGGCTCATCCAATTGCTCAGCCACCGCTGAACGCCTTTATTATACGGTAATTACGCACAAATAGGAGAATTTAATCGAGAAAATACTCAAACAATGAACACTCTTCGCTGATTGCACAATTTGATTGAAGGTTATATTCATAACCCCTGCCTTTTCGAACTCGTACTCGTACTCAATGAAATGGTACTCGTCTTCTACTCTATGTTTCGATTCCAATCGAGAACGAGTACCGCCGATGGCTGAGTACAAGCATGAGTTCGAGTGAATTGAATACTAGTTCGCGTTCGCTTAGAAGAGACAAACAAGGAAGCGATTTTCATGACATCAACGGATCCTAATCACTGGTACTTTGCTTACGGAAGCAACCTGTGGAAGCAACAGATGCTTACGCGTACTGGGACGATTCCTGAGTCGCGTCGCGCTCGGTTGGATGGGTATCGACTTGCATTTCGCAAGTACCTCCACACCGATGAAGTCTATGCAGATGTCTTACCTGATGCTTCCCAACATGTCCTTGGTGTTGTATATCAATGCAGCCCCTATGCATTAGAACGACTCGATATCTTCGAAGGCGTCGCGGGCGGTTGTTATCGACGTGACGTTATTCAAGTTCAATCCGAGGAGCCTGCGGAGACACTCGAAGCAATCGTCTATCGCGGCCATACTTCATTCTCCGAAATCGAATCGAAGCCGTCGCAAGAATATCTCGATCGAATCTTGGCAGGACTGCGCGATCATCAGTTCGCAAGCAAGTATATCGAATCGGTTCTTGCTATCGCCTCACAGCAGCGTCATCACTCAAAGTGAAGCCTGCACAACGCACGACCAATTCGCACATGTTTAGATTTGCGAGCTTAGCCGCACCATCTCAATCGCCGCGAGAGCCGCTTCGTTGCCTTTGTTACCGACGTTTCCACCACTTCGATGAATGGCTTGGTCGAGAGTATTGACCGTGAGCACTCCAAAGGCAATTGGCTTTCCATGGTCGAGCGACATTTGCATCAGCGACGTCGAAACGGCTGCGTTGATATATCGATCATGTGTTGTTTCACCGCGAATAACGCAGCCGAGAGTAATTACCGCGCTGACATCTGACTTCTCTGCCAATCGTTGTGCGGCCAACGGAATCTCCCAAGCCCCAGGAACCCAAGCGACCAAAACGTTTTCGTCAGCGACACCTGCTTCTTTCAACGTTTCCAAGGCACCTGCCAAAAGCTTCCCTGTGATGGATTCATTGTACCTTGCTACCACAATCGCAAATACACCCGGAAGATTTTCGTTCGGCAACGCCACGGATGCATCAATTTTCTGAATCATTTCGATCGTTCTAATCTCTGGAAAGCGGTGAAGTTTGAATACATGAGAACGTATTAGTGTCGAAACAGCCGTCTTGCATTCAAGTGGTTGT
>JAIYDQ010000188.1 GCA_027487375.1 Planctomycetaceae bacterium | reverse complement strand
AAACACTCGTTCGTTACCCAGCCCATGCCTTGAATGAAACCACCGATGATTTGCCCACGATCAATTGCGGGGTTAATCGAATCACCGATGTCGATTAAGAGATCGACACGGACGACGCGCGATTGACCTGTAAAGCGATCGATCTCAACTTCCGCAACAGTTGCTCCTTGCGTGTAATAAAAGAAAGGGCTCCCCTTTCCCGTTTCACGATTAAAATCAACACCTGGCGTCGCAAAAAAGCCACGAGCACCTAAATCGATTCGCTCTCGCCTCGCTTCCGCACAAAATTGACCAAATGCAACGCGTTCCTGCGGTCGACGCCGATCAAAGACTTCCCCATTCTCAAACACAATATGACTTGGTGATGCCACGATACCGTCAGGCCCCGAAGCGAATCGATGCGACGCGAACACCGCCATTCGTTCTCGGATTTGTTGACAAGCATTTCTCGCTGCGGCACCGTTGAGGTCCATACTTGCTGACGCGGCAGTGGGTGACGTGTTGTTATTCTTTTCTGTGCTGGTTGCCATCACGACAACGCGATTCAATGGGATGCCGAACTCGTCCGCAACAACTTGACGAATCTTGACGTTCACACCTTGCCCCATTTCAGTCGCACCTGTCGAAACCTGTACGGTTCCATCGGTATAGACATTAACCAGAGCATTCCCTTGGTTTAGAAATTTGGTAGTGAAGGATATGCCGAACTTGATACCAGTGATTGCCAATCCACGCACAGAGAGTTTCGAGGTCTTATTGAATTCGCTTATCTCACAACGCCTCGATTGATAACCAGAAGTAGTCTCAAGTTGATCAAAGATCTGAGCAAGTTTATTCTCGAAAAAAATTTGACCGTAATGGGTGACATTTGCGGGAGCGTCTCCGTAAAGATTTCGGCGACGAACTACCAACGCATCGATGCCCAACTCCTGAGCAACCGACTCGATGATGTTTTCAATCATCGCAATCGCTTGAGGCCCGCCAAATCCTCGAAAGGCCGTATTCGAAGGAATATTCGTGAAGCAGACTTGCCCAGTGACTTCGACGTTTGGAATAAAGTAACAGTTATCACTATGAAGCAGCGATCGCTCCATAACCGCAAGCGAAAGATCTGTGGACGCACCACCGTTGCTGTAAAGGTCTGCCTTTAGTCCAACCAATCTTCCATCCGGTTCAAAACCCACTTCCCAATCTGTTAGGTATTCGTGGCGTTTACCCGTAGAGGCCATATCTTGCTCCCGATCGTAGAGAACTCTTGCAGCTCGACCGGTGTGAAACGAAACGAGCGCGACCATCATCGCAGGAATAGCCGCTTGACTCTCCTTCCCTCCGAAAGCCCCGCCCATTCTCTTGCAAACGCAAATTACCTCATGCATACCAACACCGAGCATCTCCGAAACGAGTGATTGGATCTCGGTCGGATTCTGTGTCGATGAATGAATGGTGATTTGACCTTGCTCGCCTGGATAGCTAATGGCGGCTTGAGCCTCCAGATAAAGATGCTCTTGGCCGCCAGACCGAAATTGCCCCTGTAATCGATAAGTCGCTTTTGTAATTGCCGCGGGCGCATCACCGCGAGCGATCCTTCGTTTGGGCCCAAGGAACTTTTGATGCCGAATCGAATCCTCGATCGACAATATTGGCTGACTGGGCTCGCACTCAATCTCGATCAGCTTCTTCGCTTGCTCGATCGCTTCTACCGATTCTGCTGCAATCACGACGATTGGTTGACCAACATACAGAACCTCTTCTGAGGCAAGAAACGGTTCGTCAAACACAACGATTCCGAACACGTTGTGCCCTGGAACATCTTTGACAGTAAAACACCTAACTACGCCGGGCAAAGATAAGGCTTTGGAATAATCAACACGAACGATTTTACCACTTGCGATCGGACTGCCGACAAATCCTACATGCAACTCTCCTTGGAGTTTTGGTAGGTCATCCAGGTAATGAGCATTCCCTTGCACATGACCGATCGCAGCGTCATGCGGAACTGATTTTCCAACCGATTGAGTCATATCTGCAATGCTTTCGAGCAATCTAAACTTGTTTCAAAGAAGAAACGCTGAAAAATGTTTTTTGTCAGCGTGCGTCGATATTTTTCGGAACCACGCACATCAGTTATCGGGGCGACCTCAGTCGCTGCGATCGCACCCGCTTCGGCAGCAACACTCTCGCACCAGTCTCGGCCCATGAGAAACGCTTCCGTCTTCGATGCTCTGACTACCATCGGACCTACTCCCCCGAGGGCAACTCGGATTTTATCCACCTTTTTTGTTCCATTCACCGAGTCATGTTGCAATTCCAAAGCGATCGCAGCAGTGAACGTCGAGATATCCATGTCACGGCGGCGCGATACCTTGTAAAGCTTCAAAACCTCTGAAGCCTTTGGGATAGGCAATTCTACGTGGGTAAGAAGCTCACCAGGCTGCATGACATTCTTTTTATAGCCCGTGTAGAAATCATTGATCGATACCCATCTATTCCCGACAGCGGAGGCTAAGCGTAATCTCGCATCCAATGCGAATAGAATCGGAAGTGAGTCAGCAATCGGCGAACCGTTGACTATGTTTCCGCCGATCGTTCCTACGTGCCGAATTTGTGGTGACCCAAACAAACTCAAAAGCGAATCGAACTGCGGAATCCACTCTCTGCATGCCTCGCGTATCGATTCCCAATTGAGCGACGCTCCGAGTATAAGCGAACTCTCCCGTCTCATCCCATCGAACAAATCATCTGGGGCATAGGAAGTCCGAAGCTCCGCAATTCGATTGATGCATAGGACACACTTCGGATTAAATCCTGATTTACAATGCCAAACCCCCACATCAGAAGCCCCCGCGATGACTGTCGCTCGAGGATGCCTTGCCAGGAATGTGAGTGCTTGCTCCAAGCTCGCAGGCATAAACGCGATACGCTCGGTCGATTCTCCGGTGGTCAAATCAACATCTGATTCAGCATTGGAATCGGACAACTCAATCAAAACGTCTTCTTTTGAGCGCGAATCCAAAATCGTGTTCATTGCGTCGTGGCAATACGAATCCGCCATAACCTTTTGATGCGAAAAACATTCATCCGAAGCGGCTTCTTCAATAGCAACATATCCAGTACATCTACAGAGATTTCCAGACAAACCTTCCCTGATATCGTGGCTCTCTAGCTGACTTTTT
>JAIYDQ010000139.1 GCA_027487375.1 Planctomycetaceae bacterium | reverse complement strand
TTGGAGCTCAATAGGGCGCCACCGCTGGTTTGAAATCCGCGAAGCGCACCTGCTGCCTTATCATTTTCCGCAATCGCCTGAAGCACATCCGCACCAGACATACCAACCATGTTCGCTAGCGCCTTTTTGACCGGGAGTGGCGCACCCGCAGCATTAGTTCCTGATTGATAGGAAACTCGAACGAGACGTGGGAAGTTGAAACCAAGAGATGCATAGCGACTTGATCCGTTGAGACCAACCGTCTCATCGAAAAAGGGCATCCGTGTGCGTCGCATGAATCCTTGCGTCGCCGAACCGCGATCGTTGGTGTAAGCCGTCGAGTAATTCCAACTATCGCGGAACTGTGTTGCACAGAAAACAGGATCGATGCAGAAACCTTGAGCGAGGCCTTCGCGTAAGGCTCGAATCTGTTGGTCTCTCGTAGCGGTACCTGCATTCGGCCATGTTATGCCTGTATCTACGAGCAGTTTTCTTGCTTGGAATTCTGTAAAAACGCGACGAAGATTTGAAAAAGAAAAGGCTTCAGATGCTAAAGCGTTCGCATAATTCCCCGAACTTGGAAGGAACGGATCAGAGGTGTAATCATTCGGCATCCACCATGGTTGTTGTTGGGTTGGCTCGATCGTGCCCCGTCCTCTTAATTCTTGAACGATGTTGTCCATGCTGGCAGCGCCGTGGACCATCGCATACGAATCGTTCGCTTGTCGCGCTGCCATGGGGATGATGGCGGCTAGGCCGACGAGCCCGAACAGGATCACGAACATCGCGAAGAGGACTTCGACCACGGTGACGCCAAGAGATTTACGATTTCTGATTTTCGATTTTCGATTGCGGGGGGAGATCATGCTGGTTCTTTGTCGCAGGTTGCGACGTGTGGATGCAAATAGCGAATCGTTCGGCGAAGCTGCTTCGGCTTCGATCGCTTGGTTGTGTTTCAAGGATGTGAGTTCTATTAGGTGCATCACTTTGTTTCCGATTCTCACAAGCTTTCACTTGGATTGGAAATGGTTCTTCAATTCGTTGGTAGCACGTCTTGCGCCGTGCATTTGTTTTTCGTCTTCTGAGCCGTGAGCGCTAGCTCCGGGTTCCCCCCGCTGAACGTTCTAGTAATACAGTTTCTGATCGCCGCGCGGCACCCGTGGCTAGCGCCATCGGCTCAGGGTTATTGACTGCTTAGTTCGCTTTGGAAAGTTAATGCTCGTGACTCGGTGATCATTTCGCTGAGCGAATCTGCTGGGTTTCCAGCTGCGGCTTCGTTTACGTCGTTCTCAACATGCCAAGCTTGGGTCGGAGCGGCTGCGACACTTCCGTTGGTTGCTGATATACGAACCCAATATCCGGTTGGGTCTAGCATGTTGGGTTTGGCGCCTTCAGTGCGACGCAACGCAAGCCCTGCGGCATTCAGATCTGTCCCATCGGTTGGAAATACAACTTGATCCGTTCGCCCTACAAAGAAAAAGACATCTTGATTCGGTTCAATTCGTCGCGAGTTAAAAACGCGAGGCACTGAAGGCGGGCTAAAGGAAACCAACTGTGGTGCGTTGCTGACCACACTGTCGATGTTTCCCGAAGGTGAAAACGTGATCATCACCGGCCGCAATTGCTGTGGTGTCGGTGGTCCGCCGCGTCCTGGTGGCATAATCCAATCCGAAGCGAACTCGCGTTGACAGTTCGTGAATTCGGTACCGGTGTAGTTCGCTAACGGCTCGTCGGAGGCCAAGCCTGAAATAGATAAGTCAACGCACGTTCCTCGTGGCAATTCGTTCGTTACCGATGCTAGAGGTTTGGGTTGTGAGTAAACCCTTATGCCGCTGATAGAACCTACAGTAACGAACCGTCGCATTGCTTGTTGTGAGGACGCTGCAAAGTCAATTGCAGCAATATTACCAAATGGTTGAATCGCGCTCCCAACGTTCAGAACTTGGAAGGCATATGAAGACTGATTACCAGCTGGTTGCGCGGCGGGAGCGATGATCTGAAATCGATTGACCGCACCGCTTAACTCAATTAATTCAACCGTGTTACCAGCGACCAAATCAAGAGCCATCCTGCCATCTAATGCACTCGATGAAGTATCAACGACAGTGATTGTGCCACCTGCAGCATAACTTGCTCTAACTGTTGCATTCATTTCATACTCCGTAGGCCGCAGCGTCTCGGCCATCGTCATACGAATCTAAGTGTTGTATTGCGAGTAATTCAAGAAAGGATCTGGAACGGCAAAAACAGCCCATTCGCTGGCGTCGCCGGTTACAGGATTCTGAGCCGTAATCGATCTGGCTGGATTGGTTGCCGCGACGGGATTGGTTGGGTCTATTCCAAGACCATCACCACGTGACGATAGCCGTTCAAAAATGACCGAAACATTTCGGCCTCGCGCGATCGCTCGAGCTCGTGCTGCTTCCAAAAACGATTTCACTTCCAGTGCTGCGACATTCGTTTTTCGTTCGGACAAAACGTTCTTAAACGAAGGCAGAACGAGTGCTGCGAGAATCGAGATAATCACGAGCACCACTAAGAGCTCAACAAGCGATATCCCATGACGAATTTTTGCGATCATAGCGATGCTCCTGATTCGTCGAGGTTGGTGACATTGTCGCGCGAGTGCTGGAAGTAGTTCGTGTCGGTATCTGGATTCGGTATAAACGTGGCCGCGTTGCCAATGTATTCAATACCGATTGGATCTCTCACCGTGTCGACAGAGTCGTCCAAGACTGCTCCGAGACGCAAGTCGACCGTTCCTGGCATGAATAGCCGTGGATAGAATGGATCAGGCCAAGCAAAAGATGCACCACCATAGAGAGGTGCTCTAGGTGTTGTAGAGGTGCCCAACACGACTGCTGACGTCGAGAACTGTGGTGAAGCAATATTACTTGTGTTTACGCCAAAGAATCGAATTCCAAATCGTCCGTCGACTCCTGCCGAGACAACCAACGGTCGCTGTCCGACGTTGGGTAGGTTGATAGGATTTCCTGCATTAATTGGATCATAACCCACATCTGCTTTGGTGGGGTCAAAAGGATCGGAAGGCTGAGTTCCCGATGGGTGCAACGGATCTGGGTCGAAGCGAGCTGT
>JAIYDQ010000264.1 GCA_027487375.1 Planctomycetaceae bacterium | reverse complement strand
CTCGGACGTCCCATCCGTTCAGCGCGCCGTTGAACGAAGTCGCTCCGCGGAACATTTCTTGCATCGTCGTAGCCGATGCGGGATTCCAGTTCGAAAGATTCTGATTGAACGAAGTCGCGTTATAGAAAGTCTGTGTAAAGTTCGATACGTTGGCGACGTTCCAATTGCCGATCGCTTGGTTGAAGCTCGTCGCGTTGCGGAACATGTAGGACATGTTCGTGACGTTGGAGGTGTTCCAAGAAGCGATGTTTCCATTAAAGGCATTGGCATCATCGAACATCTGCTGCATGTTCGTTGCCGACACAGTGTTCCAGCTGTTTAGGTTTTGATTGAACGTGTCCGCATCTTGGAACATCAAAACGAAGTTGGTCACATTGCCAACATTCCAGGAATTGATGGCCTGGTTAAACGCGTCCGCGTTACGGAACATGTACGACATGTTGTTTACGTTCGCGGTGTTCCAGTTACCGATGGTACCATTGAAGGCACCGGCGTCGTCGAACATCTGCTGCATGTTGATGTTGGTCGCTGTTCCAAACGTCCAACCATTGAGGTTCTGGTTGAAGCTGTCACTGTCGAAAAACATCAAGGCAAAATTGTTTACTTTTCCAACGTTCCAATTTCCGATGTTCTGATTGAACATGTCGGAGTTGCAGAACATTTGGTACATGCTGGTCACGTTGGATGTGTTCCAGGATCCAACCGCTCCATTGAATGAAGCCATTTCGCCAAACAGGTACGACATGTTGGTCACGTTAGCCGTGTTCCAACTGTTTAATGACTGATTGAAGCTGTCACTGTTGTACAGAATCGCGTACATGTTGTTGACGTTCGCCGTGTTCCAACCGTTAATGTTCTGGTTGAACAGCGGGTTATCGCGGAACGTTTCTGACATACTTGTAACGGCACCCGTGTTCCAAGTCGTAACGTTGCCGTTGAACTGGTCCGCGTAGGCAAACGTCCGATTCAGCGTCGTAGCCATCGAAGTGTTCCAGCTTGCCAGCGATTGATTAAAACCGTCAGCCTCTTCGAACATGCGGCCGAAGTCCGTCACCTTGCTAACATTCCACGATCCGATCGCTTGGTTAAAGGCATTGGTGTTGTAGAACATCAACTGCATGTTGGTCACATTGCCGGTGTTCCAACCCGTGATATCTCCATTGAATGTGGTATTGTTGCCAAACGTATGGACCATCGAAGTGACGTTCGAAGTATCCCAGTTGTTCAAGCTGACGTTACCCATGCTGGTCGCATTATTGAAGGCATAATCCATGTTGGTTACGTTCCTCAAGTCCGGCGAATCCGCAGCATTAAACCTCACGTTGGTAGCGTTCGAGAACGCTTGGTTCATCGTCGTGAGCGCCACATTACCCCAGCGCTCGACGCTCATCAGCTCACTAATTCGAGCGTCACTGTTGAAGCCGAGACCTCCCATCGGGCCGACAATGGTGACCGTGTAAGTTCCGGCAGTTGCGTACGTCTTACTAGGGTTGGTCGCGCTGGTAACGGTGCTCGTGCCATCCCCCCAGTAGACGATATAGTTGCCGGTATTGCCTTGGGTGTTGAGAGTCAGAACATTGTCTGCGCCATTGCGAGTTGTATCCCAAGTGGTCACAAAGCCCATCGACCTGGCTGTCGTTTCGTCCGATTGTGGAGTGACATTCAGATTGACGGTTCCTTGGTCAGCGGTTGATCCATCCGAGACTAGGTAATCAAACTGAATCGGACCGGAGTAGGGGGTGTTCACATTCAGTCGGCCGTCGGTCCGAAGCGTCAACACCGTTCCGTTACTAAGCGTCACCGAAGAACCGGCTCCGCTGAAGTTCGTAGTCGTCCCGCCACCGAGTGTATCGACAATGCCAGTGATGGTTCGCGTGCTGCTGATTCCTGAAGTGTCGTTGGCACCCGGGTTGATAACCATCGTTATGCTTTGGATGGTGCTAAAGGAATCGTTGTTGGCCACCAGCCCAGCACTCAATAGATTCGCGGCGGAGACAGTTGTTCCATTGAACGTAAAGTTCTCGGTCGCGTAGACCTTGTCCGAACCATCGGGGGTACCCGTTCGGTTATCCACGATCGTAAAGAACGCACCACCGCCATCGCTCCCACTCGTGATGGTGTAATCGCTGCGATTTCCGCTAAAGACCACGGTATCGGTACCAGCACCACCATCGATCGTATCGTTGCCCGCGCCACCGGTGATGACGTTGTTGCCGGCGTCACCGGTCAGCGTATCGGCGAAAGCGGAACCAGTCAGGTTCTCAAAGTCGGAGAAATTATCGCTGGCCGCGTCACCACCGGATGCCGCCCGAGTGGCCAAGTTGACAGTCACTGCAGCCGACGATCCCGCGTAGGACAATGTGTCCGTACCTGCTCCGCCTAGCAGAATATCCGCTCCGGCGCCACCTTCAATCGTATCGTTACCTGCTCCACCATAGATCGTGTCGGTGCCAGCGCCGCCGAGCAGAGAATCATTGCTGTTAGACAGTGTCAGCTGGATATTATCTAACAACGGCCCAGCGCCGTTATTGCCTGCAGCAGTTTCACGAAACTCGATGCGTGTCGTTGCGGCACTGGCAGTAAAGGTAAACGTCCCAGTTGTCCATGCTGTTGTACTCGTGGCAACTATGGTCTGCTGAAGCGTTCCGCCGACATAGACTTCGAATGTATTCGAGGTATTGCTTTCGCCAGATCGCCCCACAAATGAATACGTCAATGTATACGATTGGCCAACGGACACGGAGACATCTTGAAAGACGGCATCGATTTGTCCTCCGGTGCCTTGGAAATCCAGTTCAATTAGATTCGTGCCGTCGAGAGTCGCCGGTGAGCTGAGGTTTCCGCTTCCCCACTCTTCCGATCCGAACGTGAACGTCCATCCGCTGGTGCCGTTGAATCCGCCATTGGCGATCAGGTTGACATCGCCATGGATGAGGTCATTACCGGCACCACCGATAATCGTGTTTGCCGCCACACTACCGGTGAGCGTATCGTTGAAAGCCGAACCGGTAAGGTTTTCAAAGTTGCTGATCGTATCAGTACCGGCCCCAACTGTGTTTTGTGCGGTTGTGGTGGTCAAGTTTACGTTGACGCCACTCGTTGCCAACGAATAACTAACGGTATCACCCGTCCCCGCGCCGCCATCGAGAATATCGTTCCCCAGTCCACCTTCGATCGTGTTGTTGTTCGCATCCCCGTTGATCGTGTCAGCATGGATCGAGCCAAAGATGTTCTCGATGTTGTAAAGCACATCGGTGGCCGCATCGCCGCCTGAATTGCTGCGAGTATTCAAATTCACAGTCACTGCTGCCGACGAACCGAAGTACGAAACCGTATCGCTACCGGCTCCGCCGAAGATCGTATCATTTCCGGCACCGCCGTTGATCCAATCGTCACCGCCACCGCCGTAGATCAGGTCATTGCCACCGCCGCCCGAGACGGTATCGCTGTCGGAGTTGTCGAGGAACAAGCGGACGTTATCGAGCGCTGCATCTAAGCTTGCTGTGGCTGACGAGACGTCGGTGAAGATAATTGTGGAACTATTGCCGAGTGCAGTGAAGTTGTATTCAACATCGCTAACCGCGAACGCAGTTGAGTTGCTAACGATACGATCGACGACCGAGACACCGCCGGAAATAACTTGGACGCGGAAGCCTGCCGAGCCAGTTCCGCCACCTTGCTTCCAGAAGTCGAAACCAAGGTTGTAGTTGGCACCAACAACCGTGGAGACGTTCTGCATGATGACGCCATTGACCGCCGAATCTCCACCGCTAAACGTTACAGTGGTTGTGCCCAAAATGGGCGTCGGTGCTGTTGTTGTTGAATGGTTCCCGCTACTCGTCCAACCCGTCGACAGCGCCGACTCGAAGCTTCCGTTGACGATCAAGTTCGCCCCTTCGGCCCAAACAGTATCGTCCCCAGCACCCGCATCGATCGTATCGGCACCTGTACCACCAGTGATCGCATCAATCCCCCAGCCACCCGTAAGAACGTCAATGCCTGCGCCGCCATCAATCGTGTCCGTTCCATCGCCACCGGTTAGATAATCGCTGCCCGCTCCGCCAGTGATGATATCGTTGCCGGTGCCGCCTGCATACGAATCCGCTTGTGCGGTGGAAGAATTCGTATCGTTGCCTGTGGTACCTTCGGTGTAGGTCGTTGAAATTCCAGAGAGATTCTCCCGAATGGCAAGGTTGTCCACGCCCCATCCTTCGTCAGCGAAAGTCTGGTCGAGCCACGACCCGAAACCGAGCTTCAAGGTTGTTGCCGTCGTGTTCACGGTCAATACAATCGAGTGCGTCTCATCAGACCAAGAGCCGAATGCGATGTTGGTTGTTCCTCCATTGTCTGAAGTTGTCGTCGCATAATTCGAAGAACCGCCTTGAGCGAATGCGTTGGCAAAAACTTGAGTGTCATTGACCCATATGAGGAAGTTCTCGCCATCCCATGAGTCAATCTCATTGAACGTCAAGCTAATCGTTACCGACGTCTGGTTGCCGGATAATGCAAACGTCTTATGCACATCTTGTACGTTTTGGACTACTGAGCTTTGAGCCGCAGCCGATGCGAGAAACGGTCCGAAATTAGAATCGCTCGCGACAATGATCCCGCCCGTCCACCCGGTTAGATCACCATTGTCGAAATTCTCAACGATCGGCGCACGTAGCGACGTGACAATCGCAACGTTGCTGCTCGACATGTCCCCATCTGCAAAGCGGAACGTTTCGACGCCGGTGACCGTCTCGGTACCATCAGGGCTGGTACTTCGCGTATCGATGATTGTTAGTGTGCCCGAGTTATTGGTAATCGTATAGTTCGACCGATTGCCACTCAGGATCAAGACGTCGGTACCAGCGCCACCGATGATCGTGTCCGATCCACCAGTAGCTACAAACGTGTCATCCCCCGCTCCACCGTCCAGCACATTGTTGCCGCTGTTGCCGGTGAGCGTATCGGCAAAGGCAGAGCCGGTTACGTTTTCAACATTTGCGATCCAATCAGCGTTGGCATCGCCTGTGCTCGTTTGAAAGTTGATGCCCAGGTTGACCGTGACTCCCGCGGTCGAGTTTGCATAGGTGACTGTATCGGTTCCAGCACCACCATCGACATAGTCCGAGCCCGCTCCGCCATCGAGCGTATCATTTCCGCCACCGCCGTAGATCGAATCGTTACCTGCTCCAGCGATGAGATTGTCATTGCCACCCGTCGTTGCATAAACCCGAACGTTATCGAAGTCGAGGTCCATGCCCGAGGGAAAGAGTGATCGATCCGTGAACTGTAATGTAGTTGCGTTACTGGTTGCGGTAAACGTGTAGGTGTAACTTTGTTTTCCCTGAGAGTTGGTCGCAATAGTCTGATTCAACAATGCGTTCGATCCATCGAGCACCATTGCCTGCAACTGGCCCGGGCTTTGATCGCCATTGGTGCGAGTCAAATCAAAACTTAACGTGTATGTAGTGCCAGCAACGGTATTGATCGTCTGGCTAAGTGTCCCACCAACGTTTGCGGACGATCCACCAAACGCATAAAAAATTGTTCCATCCGAAGCACGATTGGAGATATTCCAAGCGCCATCGGTCGTTGTACCCGTCATCATCCAGCCAGTCGGCGCGACTCCCGTGCCGGCTGAAGACAGCTCAAACGACCCGTTGTAAACCAGATTCGCATCGTCCCCTTCGAGCCGATCGACCGCTCCGCTGCCGATGAGCGTATCATTGCCGCTGTTACCGATGAGACTATCGGTGCCGCTGGCTGCGCTTAGATTGATAACTGATACGTCAGCCAAAATCGGGCCTTGGCCTCCCGATGCCGAAAGGCTGCGAAATTGAAGCACCGTGGAGGTGCCGGTGG
>JAIYDQ010000189.1 GCA_027487375.1 Planctomycetaceae bacterium | reverse complement strand
TTCGATCATCGAAGACGTAATTGGAATGGTTCGGCATCTTGGGCAGTATCGCTCACGAAATATACGATTCGATGAAAAAGCTGATGTAGAAGCGTGTGCTAGCCCGCAAGAAATGAAGCAAGTTGTGCTGAATCTGGTGACCAATGGATTGGATGCTCTCGGCCCGGATCAAGTCGATGGTTACGTTGCGATTCGACTCGAAAGTGACAGCCAATTCTGCAAGCTGTTTATCGAAGATAACGGCTGTGGCATGACTCCAGAGGTGCAAGAGCATCTGTTCGAACCCTTCTTTACAAGACGTCGTGATGGACGTGGTACCGGCCTCGGGTTGCCGATCTGTAGCAGAATCATCGCCGATCACGGCGGAAGAATCATCGTGTCGAGCCCAGGGGTAAACCTCGGTGCGCGATTCGAAGTCCATATCCCTCGTCTACCCTCGATTCAAACAAACAATCATGTCTATCACAAAAAAGCCGCTTAGCCCACTCAAGATCCTTTTTGCTGACGATGAACCTTCGCTTCAAGAATTGATGCGTATGGAGCTTCCGCAAATGGGCCACACGGTAACGGTCTGTCCAGATGGTTACACGGCGGTTGCAACTCTTGAAAAAGAACAATTCGATTGCATTTTAGTTGACCTGGATATGCCTGGAATGAACGGAATCCAGGTAATCGAACGAGCCCACACGCTCGCACCTGAAACGGAAGCAATTGTCCTAACCGGAAAACAAACACTCGAGTCGGCGATTGAAGCGCTTCGATTCGGTGTCGTAGATTACCTGTCCAAGCCGTGCCGCTTAGCCGATCTCGATCTACTGCTTTCACGAGTCGCCGCTAGACGTGATCTTCGTAAGCAGTATGTAACCTTGCAACGACAAAGCAAAGCGACTCGTGACGAATCATCGAAGCTCGTCGGGAAGCACGCTTCTATGCAAATCATTCAAAAGCTGATCGGTAAAGTAGCACCAACCAATAGCACCGTTCTCATTCGCGGAGAGACCGGTTGCGGGAAAGAGTTGGTCGCTCGAGCCGTACACCAACAGAGCATGAGAAACGGGAAGCCATTCATCGCAATCAATTGCGGTGCACTTCCCGAAAATCTTATCGAAAGTGAACTCTTTGGACATCGCAAAGGTGCCTTCACAGGGGCTGATAGCCAACGCCAGGGGCTTTTCGAGATCGCAAGTTCCGGCACCATTTTCCTGGATGAAATCGGCGAGCTTCCATTATCGATGCAAGCGAAATTGCTACGAGTCCTAGAAAGTGGTGACGTTCGCCGCGTCGGTGATAATGAGGCATTCAAAGTAGATGTTCGAGTCGTCTGTGCGACGCATCGTGATTTGGAAGCGATGGTCGAAGCAGGATCGTTCCGCGAAGACTTGATGTTCCGAATCAACACTTTCGAAATTCATGTCCCGTCCTTGCGAGAACGGGTCGAGGATATCGAATCACTCGCAAGGCATATTTATCTAAGATTTCGCCCTGAGCACAGCGGCATCCAAGAGATATTTTCTCGCGAAGCCCTCAATACACTTGAATCGCATCGTTGGCCCGGTAACGTACGAGAACTTGCAAACGTAATCGAACATGCGACCATCCTCTGTGATACTCCGCCGATTCTCCCGGAGCACTTGCCTAAGCACTTTAACGATCGGAAGCTTCGTAAGGATCTACGAACGAGCAGCGTCCCAATGAGCTTGAAGGAAGTGGAACTCATTGCAATCCAAGAGGCCATCACTCGGCATCAAGGAAACAAGAATGCTGCAAGCGAAGAACTGGGTATCAGTCTGAAGACTCTCTACAACAAGCTGGCCCTGTTAGAGTCTTCGAAAAAAGCAGCCTAGCGATTTAGGTATTTGGAACAAGCAACCAGTAAAACGATAACCTAACAATTAGTCGCGTTCTGAGCCGTAGGCGCTAGCCTCGGGTGCTAGCGGTACTGACGTCGTTGCACGGTCACCCGTGGCTAACGCCATCAGCTTAGCTCTTATCAGCACACAGAAGCACTCTTCCCAAGTTGCGATCTGGAATGCATCCAGCTAAGCGATCCCAGAAAACAGCTTCGCGAGTCCAGTTAAGGGAGATTGCAAAACAAGACTTCGCCAAATGTCATCTGAGAAAAATCGGATAACGACCGCTGTCATCCAAAGTATGAGCAACCATTCAAGTGATCGTTGTAGTTGGGCAGACCAAACTTCGCGATGATAGTTCGATTCTTGCGATGCTGAATTACTTGAAGTGGACGGAAGAACTGTGACGGGATACGAATCAATAGAAGAGGAATTAATGTTCGCTGCTTCTACGTTTGTCATATTCATCGAGGCATTACCATGGGTCTGACCTGTCGAACCGCCCAGTGCGATGCTTGAGGATTCAATCGCGCCCAGATAGGGAATGCCTAACTTTGAGATCCGGCTAGCCAACCGAAGGCCGCTCGCAGTTCCTTTTTCGACTCGCAATGTCCCGAGGAGTTTCTTTTCGCTGGTCTTACGCTCTGTGGTTTTGGTCTGGGCGTGAGTGGTCTTGGTCACGCGATGGCTATCTTTGGTAGACCGTAGCAAGATGAAAATGACACAAGATGTCAGAGCTCCAGCAAAGAACGCAACGACTGTAGAAATCGACATCGCCCCGGTAACTCTCGGGGAAACTTTGGGCTTTCCGGCAACTGCAACAAAACCACTCGCCCGCAATGACGCTGTTCGAATCTGGTCGACTAACTGGTCGTACTGCTCCTGCTTGGAAGCAATTGCCGTTTGCCATTTATTCCGCAGCACCGATTCGTCCACAGAATTCGTCGAAACGACTTTAAAATCTTGGGTTGGGTCACTCGATGCCACCAACTGGTCTGCGAGATGTTTTGCGGAAGTGAGCTCCCATTCGAGAGTTCGTTTACGCTGCTCGAGTTGCAGAATCTCGTCGGACTTTACCTTCGCGAGCGAGATTTCTTCTAGATGCAACTGGATTTCGTCTGTCTGGTATTTTCGATCAGCAAGGAACGTCACCTCGGCTAAGACTCGTCGCGGCAAGTTTTGCTGCGTTGACAGGACGGCTGCTATTTTGGGAGGAGTCGTCTCGATCAATCGCGACGCAACGAACTGAAGTCCTGCTGCACTGTCAGCGATGCTATTTGACAGCGGGCTTTTCACCTGGGCTACAAGCCGATTCTGGAGGGCATCTAACCGCTGCTGTGTTGCAACCGTCTTTACTCGATAGATGTAGTTGATTTTGGTCGAAGGTAGAAAAGCAAGCAAAAACAGAGCAACGACCGTTCCCGCAAGAATCGCGTTCCAGGACGGATCAAGTTGGTTTTTCTTGTGTTTCGCTATATTCGTCACAAAATCTCAAACACGAAATACCCAAAACAAATTCAATGCAAACGATAGAGACCATCTGTAGTTTCGGATATTGAAAGGCGCGTTCGCTATACTAAATTGCGGTGATCTACCAATTCTTTTGAGCTTCTATCGAACGATTTCTTGCCAATGCTAGCGATGACCATCAGAGCTGGATGCAAAGAGGCGACCGAAAGGAAATCCGATATCGCAGCAATGGAGTTGCGAAATCGATGGATTATCCCAAGTCCACGAAGCTATCTTTGGTTCATGCTATTCGAATCGCAGGTGTTTCACTGATTCGCCGGAGTCTCGTAGTTCAATCAGGGCGTCGATGCCGATTTCTAGGTGCGCTGCGACATAGCGTTCGCTAACGCAGCGGTCGCTGGCGGTAGTTTTGACTCCCTCGGGCGTCATCGGATTATCGGAAACAAGTAGCAAGGCACCTTTGGGGATATGGTTAGCGAAGCCGACGACAAAAAGCGTTGCCGTTTCCATGTCGATACCGATGGCTCGCGTTTTGACAAGATAGTTCTTGAACTCCTCATCGTGTTCCCAGACGCGGCGATTGGTCGTGTAGATCGTGCCTGTCCAATAATCGAAACCTCGTTTCGCAATTGAAGCCGAGACGGCCGCTTGCATTCGGAACGATGGTAACGCTGGAATCTCTGGCGGAAAATATTCGTTGCTCGTTCCTTCGCCGCGAATGGCTGCGATGGGAAGAATAAAATCGCCCAATCTTGTTTTCTTAAGGCCCCCACACTTGCCAAGAAAAAGAGCCGCTTTGGGTTCGACGGCGGACAATAAATCCATGACGGTCGCAGCCATGGCGCTTCCCATTCCAAAATTCAGAATGGTAATGTTTTCAGCCGTAGCCGACTGGAGAGGGAATCCAGTTCCTTCTACTGGGACATTAAATCGCTTGGCAAATGATTCGACGTACTGACTAAAATTGGTCAGCAAAATGTATTTTCCAAACGCGTCGAGTTCAATTCCGGTATACCGAGGCAACCAATCGCGAACAATGTCTGACTTTTCTTTCATCCTTAGCGAAACTCCGTATCAAACTGCATTGGGCGATCATTGAATCTGATCATTGAATGCAATGACCTATAAACCTTAAACTTCACTATAGACTAAGATTAACGAAGAATTGATGCCACCATTTACCGGGGCGTAATTTTTTTAGAATGTTCTTTGTCGATTTCATCTTTGTAATTTATGGAAGCGCATCGGAAACCTTTGGATTTAAATGTATCCATTACCACGCCAGAGAACATCGAGTTCATCTATAGCATTGCTGGCCCCTTTCGACGACTGCCGGCATTCCTCTTGGATATCCTTTTTCGTTACGTCTTTCTTTTCATTCTGTTCATCATCATGGCTTTTTCGGGAGTCTTTCAGTTATTCCCGTTTTCTGCTTCGATACTTGTGGCTTCGGGCATTGTTCTTGTTTTCTTGTTAAGTTGGTTTTACGGGGTGTTTCTTGAAACGTGGATGAATGGGCAAACATTTGGGAAGCGGGTAACTGGTCTTCGTGTCGTGTCGATCGACGGTCGGCCTATCAATGCATCGCAAGCGACGATCCGAAACTTTTTGAAGATTGCAGATATCTTTCCTTTCGCACCATTGATGGTTGGTGCAGAAGCTACCTCAATCGCGTATGTTGTTCCAACCTTTCTTGTCGCGTTGATTTGTATGTTGATGACTAAGCGATTTCAACGCGTTGGGGATTTGGCTGCCGGGACGATGGTGATTGTTAATGAGCGGAGGTGGTACCCCAAACGCGTAGTTTTAGACGACTCGCGGATTGCGTCATTATGTGAGCTGATTCCGGCGACTTTTCGCATGAGTCCAAGTCTTGCGAAGACAGTTGCCATGTTTGTACAACGCCGCTCCAGCATGCCGCCGGTAAAACGAGAAGAGATGGCGTCTTGGGTGGCTGAACCGCTTATCGAGCGATTTAAGATGATGCCAGATACCTCCCGGGATTTGCTTTTGTGTTCACTTTTCTATCGTGACTTTTTGATGGATAGCGCGATAAAGGATGTAAAGCGATGAGGGTTGCTGATTTATTAGAGAATCGTCGCCAGGAGTGGGCGGAGCTAGAAAGGCTTTGCACTCAGATACGTTCCAGCAGTCGGAGGATGCCACGACACGGTGAGTTGGTGATGCGGTTTGGAAAGCTCTATCGGTCTGCATGCAGCGATTTGGCTATGGCCGAAGTCTATCAACTCCCTCCTTCAACGGTCGATTATCTGCATGACTTGGTCGCACGTGCCCACAACCAACTCTACCAATCCAACAAGTTTTCGTGGTCCAGTTGGTGGAACACGATGACGGTTGAAATACCGAGGGCAATTTTTAATGATCCCTGTGTACATATTGCCGGATTGATTTTTTTCGGCTTGTTTGCGTTAGCAGCCATGTTGGCTCGGGCTGAGACGCTTTATCCGAAGTTCCCAAATCAGATTACTGGAGACAAAGCATTAGAAGAGCTGGAAAAGATGTACGAGAAGCCGCTTGCCGGTAACTTCGATCACTACGTTATGGCTGCGGCTGGTTACATCCAGCACAATACATCGATCGGATTGACTTGTTTTGGAAAGGGACCGTTGATCATCCCTTGTATTGTAGAACTGTCGTTTCAAGCAGTTTATCTTGGCAGCATGTTTGGATACATGTCGCGTCCAGGAATCCAGTCGGGCGATAACTTCTTTCAATTTGTGACCGCTCATGGGCCATTTGAGTTGACGGCGATTGCGCTCGCCGCGGCGGCAGGATTGAGGCTTGGCGTTGGTTTGATTTCGACTGCTGGATTGATGCGTATCGATTCGCTCAAGCAGCATGCATTGCGATCGCTTCCAATAATTATCGTTTCGGTGCTACTGTTTTTCGCAGCCGCGTTTACAGAGGGATTTATCTCGCCATCACCCCTGCCGTACGCTTACAAAGCCCTTTGGGCGATTGCGTCCAGTGCCGCCATGATGTTCTACTTTGTAGTTCTTGGTTATGAAAAACGAAGAGTATAGAGGCATGTAGCGAAAATCAGGAGGCGGACTAATTGGGCACTGTATTAAGAATCACGCGACCAGGCGTTTAAGTATTCACGCCGAGGATGGAAGAGATTGGATTTAGATAAAACGGCAATAGCACTTCGACAGCGTAGCTTTGCGGACACCATCGACTTGAGTTTCGCGGTTGTGCGAATCTACTGGCGATCGCTGCTTGGCTGGGCGGTTTTGGGGATGCTGCCATTTGCGATTCTTAACGCAGTTTGTCTCGCTCGGATGACCGATTTTGAATCGATGGTCGTTTACGATTACAACGTGCTCGATCCTGATGTCCTGCGAATTCGATATGTTTTGTGGATGGCTTCGATCGTTTTTCTTGAAGCTCCGTTAGCCATGTTGGGAGTGACTTACTTTTTAGGGCAGTCGGTCTTTTTCAGCCACCCGAGCATCGCAGACTTCAGGCAAGCCGCCAAGCAATCATTCTGGGGAATTCTGTGGGTATTGGGTGTTGTTCGTTTGGGGATAATTGGATGTTGGTTGCCTTTGGTGGCGAGTTCTTCGAATCAAGTGCCACTCGGCTTTGAGTTTTTTGTGTACGGTGTATTGCTTCTGGGGACTGTTGTTTGTGTCCGAGCTGTGCGACCTTTTGCTCCAGAGATGCTTATCTTGGAGCGTTCACCATTGCGAAGTAAGTCTAGCAGCCCCAATTCCCAAGGAGTCGTTTATCGGAAGCGAAGTAAATGGCTTCATGGTCCTTTTTCGGGTGAGTTATTGCGAAGATCGATTGCGACCTCGGTGGTAGGTTTATTTCTGGTTGTTTCGTTGTCGTTTGGGTGGCTGTTTTGTACCAGTATTTTTTTCAATGCGCCGATTTGGGATTGGTGGATGGATTTTTTTTTATTTCCTTTAACCTTATGGATTGTTGCGATATGGACAACGGTCGTTCGTTTTCTTTCGTATCTTGATGCTCGCACTCGACTAGAAGGTTGGGAACTTGAATTGCGTCTACGAGCTGAAGGGGATCGAATTCGCGAGGCAATGCAATGAGCGTTCCAATAAAAAGTCAGCCTAATTGGACAGCGCCGGGTTTGCGTTGGAGTCCAGGCTTTAGCCGCTTTTGGCAAATCCAATGTGCTCGGCGCCTAAAGGCCGTACTTCAACACCGTTGCGATCGATTATCATGCTCAACCAGGCGCTGTCCACCTAAGATCGCATGGACCACAGGATGGTTTTTGTCGGTTTTCATTGGCTTAAGCGCAATTCCGTGTTATGCAAATTCGGGATCGGCAGATGATTCGCGTGAGGCGCTGCGCTATTCGACTGACAGTTCGTGGTACGAATATGATTCAGATCGGCTTGTTTTTCCTGATTCTGCTGTCATCAGCGAGCCAGGGAAGAAAGTTGCCAATCGCCATGATCGCGTTGTGAGTAAGATCCCAGAATCACCAACGAACTATTGGGATTCGTGGACCTACTTTGGCGATTTTTTCGGTGATGTGTTGCAGGCCTGGGGAACATTTATCGATATCCCATGGATTCGTGAGTTGCTGTTCCTTGCGATGTGCATCTTCGTTGGCGGGGTAGTCTTCTTTGTGTTGCGGCGCGTCAATCCGGATGGATTTCGGATGGCTCGAAAAACGAAAACTTCCAAAATTGATAACGTTGAACGCGATCAAACGCGAGTCGTTGATTTGCCATTTCCTATTCTTGATCTAAAGACAGATTTGTGGAGTGAAGTCCTTCGTTTGCGAGACCAGGGGGACTATTCGAGGGCCGTGGTTTATTTGTATGGCCATGTGCTCGTGGAATTGGATGCAGCAGGTTGCATACGACTTCAGCGTGGGAAGACGAATCGCGTATACGTTCGTGAATTGAGCGGAGTTGCTTCGCTCCAGCAGTCGCACCGGGAGTTAGTAAAGTATTTTGAAGCGGTCTTTTTCGGTCGATATTCGCTAAGTCGAAGTCAGTTCGATAATTGCCTCAGTCACGCCGCGGTGATCAAACAAATCCTCGAAAAAATAACATCGACCAAAAAGCAAAAGGAGTTGCTCGAGAACCAAGCGACTGTGGCGATCGTCGGAGGTGTGAGTGGGCTAAAGGGGAAGACCGTTCAACTGTCTTGGTTACTTTGTTTTCTCCCGGTTATTGGATTCGGTAGCGGATGCGATACGAATCGACCGGACAGCGACATTCTCTATGGTGAGGCTTCGGCTTTAGGAGCCAAGCGAAGTGTAGCAGGGCTGACCGCATTTCGAGCTCTTTGCGAAAGGAATGGTTTGACATCGATTCAATTAGACGGGCTTTCCTTACGAAGTCGACAACTGGATGCAATTGTCTTTATTCCGAAGTCGATCAGGACCCCGACGGCCGCCGAGATCAATTGGTTTGAGAGTTGGTTAAGTGAAAATCCGAATCGCGTTTTGATCTTCGTCGGTCGTGATTTTTCACCGAGTGTCCGTTACTGGCAAGCCGCAATGAAGACTGAGCAGGCGATTGACCGCGTTGTTTATGCTCAAGAAAAAGGTCTCGCTGAGACAGCACACGAGGCGATGCGTTATGAAAAGCGAATTGCGGAAGATTGTAAATGGTTTCGCTACGTTCTGAATGACTCAGATCTGATTGAGAGTCGGTCGGGAAAGCAGGAGCCACTTCAAGGAGCCTGGGTGGTAGAGAGTGAGCTACCAGGGTTGGACTTTCCGATGCGAGGATATCTTCAACCGAAGGATAAGCCTGCGACAGCATCGCGAAAAAAGAAACGTGAGACCAATGGCCTTCGCGTAGAGCGGCTGATTGAAACCGCCGATGGTCGCCCATTTGCGTTTTCGATTCGTTCCGATGGTTGGCCTGGAGGAGCGATTTATGTCTTAGCGAATGGGGCGATGATCCTGAATGAGGGCCTTACAAATCCTAGTTATCGCGAGTTTGCTCAGAAGTTGATCACGAATCTACCTGCCAAGGGTCGCATCGGATTCCTTTCGCCAAAAGATGAAACTGTGATTAGGTCAGATACTGACAAACAAGAAGCTTCCGGATTTGAGCTTCTGCGGGTGTGGCCGTTAAGTCTGATCGCTGTGCAAGGATTACTTGTCGGGTTCATTGTTCTGTTGGCTCTGTTTCCGATCTTCGGTCGTCCCCGAAAGGTTGCGACCGAATCGACCGCCGATTTTGGATTACACATTCAAGCCCTTGGACAGTTACTTCATCAAACGAACGACAAGAATTATGCTTTACAAAAGATCGCGTCTTATTTCCGTGATGTGAAACGCGAGCCAAGTAACCCGTGGGCTCAAGTCGCTCAACCTTCGAAAGAATTTCCGAATGACCGAATCATCAAGTAATGCGACAGGGCCTGCGACAGACGCCTCGGTTGCCAATAGTTCTTTAGCGGCGGTACCGACCAATGCAGCAGCGGGGCTCTATACTCGGATTAGTCGCGAGATTGGTAAGGTTTTTGTTGGTCAGGACGAATTGGTACTGACAACTTTGACGGCGTTGTTTTCGGGTGGGCATTTGCTAATTGAAAGCGTACCGGGTTTGGGGAAGACGCTATTTGTCCGAACGCTTGGGAAAGTGCTAGGTTGCCAATTCGGACGCATTCAGTTTACGGCAGATTTGATGCCTTCGGATATTACCGGCGCACCGATTTTGGATATGAAGACTCAGGAGTTTCGTTTTCGATCGGGACCGGTTTTTACGCAGTTTTTGCTTGCTGACGAAATCAATCGTTCTCCAGCAAAGACGCATGCGGCTCTACTGGAAATCATGCAGGAGTACCGAGTCACCATTGACGGCACAAGTCATCCGGTGCCGCGACCATTCTTAGTGATGGCAACTCAGAATCCGATTGAGAGCGAAGGGACCTACAGCCTCCCGGAAGCTCAGTTAGACCGGTTCATGTTCAAAGCGGTCGTTAACTATCCGACCGAAGAAGAGGAGTCGCGGGTGCTCGAGATGCATAGCCGGCAGATAGATCTGAATCAGATGCTCCAGCGCGATGTCGCTCAAGTCACATCGGCCGAGGAAATTCAAGAGATGATACAAAAGAACGCGGAAGTCCGGACCGAGCCCAAGTTGATTTCTTACATTAATAGAATTGTTCGAGCGACTCGGGATTGGCCTGCGTTTCACTTGGGAGCATCGCCACGAGCTGGTATCGCATTGGTCCAAGGGGCTCGCACCCTGGCTGCGTTTCAGGGGCGCAACTACGCTGTCCCGGATGATGTTGTCGAAATTGCCATTCCCGCGCTGAGACACCGAGTAGTGCTCAATGCCGAGGCAGAAGTCGAGGGAAGCTCCGTCGACCAGGAGCTCAAGCAACTCCTTCGCAGTGTCGAAGTTCCTCGGCAATAGATTGTTGCAATAATCGGTTGCGACAGCTGACTTCCCGATAAAAACTTCGATGTAATAGCGAGAAGTAGGTAGCTTCTGCGATGATCCGATGCCTGTTACACTGGACGGCGTATCGGACAGAGTATCGGCGGCGTTTGGCTTTTACAGTTGGCGTTGCTAATCCCTTTTTGCGTTTGGATCTAGGATAAAATCAGCCATGTCGATGGACCAGTATACGATTTGCCCGTGCGGTAACGGGAAAAAGATCAAGTTTTGCAAATGCCACGAACATTTGGCTGAGATGGAAGTCGTCGATCGGATGATCCAAGGCGAGCAGAGTGTCGCCGCGCTAGACCGAATCAATTCGCTCTTGAAGACCTTGCCTTCGGAGCCATGGCTGTTGGCGATGAAGTGCGAGCTACTTCTGAAACTGCAAGAAACCGAGTCGCTTGAAGAAACGTCAGCAAAGTTCATTCGACTGCAACCCGATAATCCGCTCGCCAAGATGTATCGATCGCTGGTTGCGATTATGCGGGGCAACGTGGAAGAGGCAGCGAACCTACTGGTCCAAGCAATCGCAGGCACGTCAGAGAATCTACATCCGCTCTTCATGACAGTTGCGATCAACCTGATCGAAAGCATGATGCAACGTCGGTATTTCCTTTCGTCGCTGATGCACGCGGAAATGCTCCTGGGAATCGCCGGGGAGCAATCGGCTGAGATGACAAACGAGATTTACAACTCGATTATCAATCAACAAAACATTAGCATTCTCCAACGCGAGTCGCCGCCATCGCCCCCGGAAGCAGACGATCAGCCCTATGCCGAGCGATACCGCGAAGCCTTGGCGTTACTCGAAAGATATCAAGTCCAGCAGTGCCGAACGAAGCTTGACGCGATTCAACGCGAGTTTGGTCCTCAGGGGCCACTCCTAATCGCAAAGCTCCAGTGCCAGTTGCTTATCGTGGATATTGATGGGGCAACAGAAACCTGCTTGCGTCTTGCAAAAACGGATGGTTTGCTTGAGGCACAAAAGGTCTATTTCCAAGCACTTGCCTTTGAGCTCTCTGCAACCAAGAGCGGCATTGGTGTCCCGCTCGATTTGACGAGCTACGAAGTCGCAGACGAGAGTATCGAACAGAAGCTTGTTAGCAGCACTAGCCTGATTCCTATGAAGCCTGAATCGGTTCGTGAGCTCCTGAATGCATTGACGGGAGAAGAGGTTCCGCCGAAGTCAGCTTATATGTTGGTTAAGCCCGTGTTGGGTGAGGAGTTTGCAGAGTATCGCCCACGACAAGCTGGTCAGTGGATCGTCTACTATGGACGACAAACGGACAAGCCACCGCGGATTGTCATGATCGAACCGACTCGTGGATATCAACAAGCTTGGACAAAGTCGATCGTTGAAGAGCTTGGACTGCCTGAGTCCAGCCGAACTGTCCTTCAGTCGCTTCCGAACAGTCCGCTGCTGTTCATTTCGGCCACGGTCCAAGTCGACAAGATGCCGCCGAACGATTTGGCTCCTGCTTTCAACGCCGCGGTTCGAGAGCTCGACAAGCAGCTTTTCCTTGATTTCCCGCTTCCCATGCTCAACGGTGGAACGCCTTCATCGTGTGCAAACGACCCAGTTTATAAGACCGAGCTCGCTGCGTTCCTTTTGTTTTGGCAAGCAGCAGGTACTTCGAAGCTGTCTGCAACTGACTTTGCAGACTTAGCTGGAAAGCTTTCCCTGGAAAAAATCAAGCTCAGCTCCACTGAAGATACGTTTGATCTTGTAGGTGGTGCGAGCTATTTCTGGATCGATTTGGAAGGAATTGCTCCTGATGATTTGCTTCAGATGGCCCAATCCGCTCTGACTCGAAATGTAACAAGCATCTACGAATCGATGGCCGATGCGATCACCGCAACCAAGTGGCCCGAGGAGCTTGAGATTTCCGCCGACTACACCAAACTGGCTTTACGTACGCGCAGTTCAAAGTCGTTTGAGGAAGCAGAAAAACTCCTCGAGCAAATGTATGAAAAGGGGAAGGTTCTCGGCGTTCCAATCGGCAACGTGGTTCTGGAGCGAGCCGACGTCCTGCAGCAACTCGGGCGGTCGGAAGAAGCAGGAATGTTCTTACGTAAAGCGCTTACGGAAGTGCCTCGCGATCCTGTTTTGATGCAGTTTGTTCAAATGCAGATGATGCGTATGCAACAGCAGCAAGCCGCCGGCGGCGGTGGGCGAGGTGCAGATGTTGGTGCAGCTCTTGCGCGACATGGTTCTCAAGCACCAACGCCTGCTAGCTCAGGAAGCGGGCTTTGGACTCCCGATCAAGGGTCGCCTGAAGCGACGGGAAAGCCAGCCAGCGCGAGTGGTTCGGGTGGAAGCGGGCTTTGGATTCCCGGCCAATAACAATTCCCGTCCAATAGACCGCATGCATCAAACGCCTGTGCGTTGTTTAACGTAAAAACTCGGGTACCTGAATTCGTAAGAGTTCAGACTTCGATAAAAAACAACGGTAAATGTTGACGCTTTTCGCCGAACGTCAACATTTCTACGTTCTTGAATTGCGAATTATCTGCGTTTTCCTCTGTGCTCTCTGCGCCTCTGTGTTTCCAAAACACTGGTTCGAATAATGCTACCAACAGAACGAACAATCTTCTGGATTTAAAACATAGAGTCACGGAGGACACAGAATTGATGGCGGCGTTGAGCGAGATTTGGATGAATGCTGATGCCTTCTGATGTCTCACGACATCTGCTACGAGTATGCGTCTCTGTTTTTCATTTGGACGGAGCACTCGATTTCGATGAACTACTTTGAATCGCTAATCAAATAGTGATTTGCAACGGTTTCCGAATCCGTATCAGCCAAGACCGCCCGAATCTCTTTCAGGTATGGGAACTTCAGTGACTCCAAATCCTGTTTGGAGTACAGTCCCATGAAAAACGCGTTGCGTTGATCTATGTCAGCAAGTCCGTTGTTCGATTGAATATCAAGCCGTTCATAATAACTTTGCACGATCTTTTGCACTGCCTCTCGACGAGCTTGCTGCAAATCGTCGATTGCACGATTAATTGTGGTTGCATCTTGGTTTGCGTTGTCGGGCAAGTCGACCGTAAGTTTCGCTGGCAACCGAAGAAGCGACTTGAGTATCTTGATCAATCGCGGGTCCGTGCTGATTGCTACATGGTCCATTTCATGCAGCAGAAGGCGCGACTCCCAAGGCTTCTCCGGCAGGTAACTTGAGGCCAGCTGTACTTCGTGCTCGAGCGTGATTTTCGGATTAGTGAACTTTACCTGGATCGACGTTTGACGACTTGCCGTATTCGCCTGACGGATTGGAGTTTGGGTGTATCGAAGTTCGTATTGCACGTTAATGCGATAAAACGTGATTGCGGTTCTATTGGCATTTTTTACGGCGATGTCATCCACCATGATCTTGACCTGTCCGGTATCGATCAGCCGAGCCATTTGTGGGGGCGCATCCGAAATCCATGGGTGTGGTTCCGCCGCGTTGGAAGCAGGAAGGGGATCGACGCCAATCAACCAAAAGATCAGGAACAGGCAGATTGGAGCGACCCAATCGAGCGACTTTTCAAATGAGGTTTCAGGATTCTGGTTGCTCGGGAATTTGCTCAAGATTTAGCCTCCGCAATGCCGATCAGACCGGAACGAGGGTCAAGATTTCAGAGCGATTTCTCTTCGTGACGCTCCGGAGTTATCCGCGTAGTTTGATGCAACGGTAGCGTGATCGCAAGAGATTATCTGGCCTCACCAAGACGCGAATTCTTTTTTTCCTATGAAAACATTCGGAATCGTGAATCCAGTCACCAACCAAAACACCAACGCGATCGCTCTTCATCTGATCCAGTCTGGCCAGTGGCGAGAAGCAGTTTACCTGGTCCGGGAAGAGTCCGGTGCAAACCTAACGCAAGCGGAAGCCTTGGTCGAGCGTTTAGCACTTGTTCATGGCGTTCATCGCCACTCACGAGCTTTCCTGGTGACCGTCATCGGGGCCATCGGCGCTTCAATCTTCGCCATCGGTGGAGTTTTGCACTGGCTCTAGCCACCTAAGAGCAAATTCTAGCTTCAGAAAAGCTCGAAATTTGAGTCCCGGCCCAAGTGCCTTCTTTTTGAAGCTCAAGAATCATGCCTAAAGGGCAAAAGCGGAGGACAAGGGATTCGAACCCTCAACCGGTTTCCCGGCGCCTGATTTCGAATCAGGTTCCTAACCATTCGGCTATCCTCCAAAATTGCTCCGGGACCTAACAGTTCCCCGAGCGAGCTGAATACTTTAGAGACCGATAAGATAGCTCACAAGTCCAGATTGCTTTTAGAAACTCTCCATCTTCACTACCGAATTCGGTTCGATATTGGGGAACTGGATTGTCTTGGGGCCTGAGAGGGCATAACCGCCCTGGCGGTGCACTTCTTTACCAAAGCGTTGGGGATGCGCTTGGATGCGGAAATCCTTGAAGGTTGCTAGAATTTGGTTTTGGCAGGTTTTTCTTCTCGCGTTTAGAGGTCTCGCTACATGTGGAATCGCGCTATTTTGGGGTTAGCTGCACTCGTTTGGTCGAGCCTCTTTGGTCAAGTTCAATCGCAAGAGAAGTTCAAGACCCTAGTTGGCCCCGTTCAAGTGGCTCCGGTGGCGAAAGGGGTGCCACCTGTTCCCTACCTGACTTGGGGCGGCGACGTTGCAACATTTCTTGCCAATGGCGATATGAAAACTAAGAAGGGTTCTACTTTCGACAAGCTTGGATTGGATGTCCAACTCGTTCCGGGGGACGACTTCATCGCTCAAGTTCGCAATTACATGACGGGGAAAACACCGTTCTTGCGAGGCACGATGCACATGCTGGGGCTGGCCAGTGAAGTTACCGGCTCGGACCCTCGGACAAAGCCTGTTGTCATACTGCAACTTTCGTGGAGTGCTGGTGACCACATCGTTGGTCGCAGTGCGATTAAAAAGCTGAACGACCTCAAAGGTAAAAAGATCGCATGTCAGCAAGGTGGTCCTCACGTCGGGCTGCTTTATGACTCACTGTCTGCTGCACAACTCACGAAGAATGACGTGACCGTTGTTTGGGTCAAGGATTTGACAGGTGCAAACGGCCCAGCGGAGGCGTTCCGTAAAGATCCTTCGATCGATGCGTGTTGCGTGATTACTCCGGATCTTATTGGATTGACCAGTGGTTTTGATTCGGTTGGTAGCGGTGCAGAAGGAACTGTCGAAGGTGCACACTTAGTCAACAGTACTCAGCAGATGAGTCGCTCGATCGCGGATGTTTATGCAGTTCGACGTGATTGGTACGACGCGAATAAGCCGTTTGTTGAGAAGTTTGTTGCGGGTTATCTCAAAGGTACAGAAGATTTGGTCGCGCTCCGAAAGGGATTCAACGATACGCAGAAAATGTCGGAGCCTTACAAGCAAATTTTGATGCTGAGTCAGAAGACGTTTGGCAAGGAAGTTCTGCCGACTCTCGATATTGATGCCCACGGTCTGTTGATGGACTGCTCGTTTGTTGGTTTGCCTGGTCAGATTTCCTTTTTTCGTGATAAAGGAAATCTAAGCGGCTTTGAAGCGAAGATGGCCGAAGCTCTCAATCTTGCGACAACGTGGGGTTACGCGGATGTGCGCTTGGGATTTGATCCCAACACTTTTGATTACAAAGAAATTGCCAAGCTGGGCGGCATCACTTATGTCGAACCGAGCAAGACCGAGCGATTCAATCCGACCGCTGAATCGACCGACAAGTTCCTTGGTGAAAACCTAGATGCAAACACGATCGTAAGCTTCACCATCAACTTTGAGCCCAACGTCCAAGAGTTTTCGGTGGATAGATACGGTGCCGAGTTTCAAAGAGCTATCAAGGCAGCAAGTACATTCGGGAATGCAAAGGTTGTTATTCGAGGGCACTCTGACCCGACGAAAACATTGATGGATCTTGTGCAATCTGGGTTGGAGAAAGGAATCTTGAAGCAGAGTGGCGTCGCGGGCAATTTCCGCTACTTCTACGATGGGAAGCCGCTCGATTTGACCAATACAAAAGCGATTGCCGATTTAATCAAAGCTGGGGCTTTCAGCGGTGGCAAGGCCGATCCGCTCGTGACGTTCCAAGCTGCATTAAACCTTAGCAAGAATCGAGCGGATGCGGTTCGTGATGCAGTCGCGGGATTCGCCAAGCAATCGGGAGTCAATCTAGATATGTCGCAGATCGTCCCCGTTGGGGCAGGGGTGATCGAGCCAGTAATCGCGAAGCCTCGAAATCTTGAAGAGGCCAAAGAAAACATGCGGGTCGAATTCCGGATCGTGCGTGTCGAGGCCGAAGCGATCGCTCCATCTGATTTTAACTTTTGATCCAGTTGCACCTTTTTCATTCAAACCGTTCCATCCGATTCCGACTTTAGCGTCCGTTTTGGCAACGATAAAGTAGAGGCAGTTCATGCTTAGTCGAGCAGCGTTCATACGACATCATCAAATGTTGGTTGGTATCGCTTTTCTATCTACGTGGTTGGGATTGGTGGTAGATTTAACGCTTCCTGCGTTCGCAACGGACACCACAGTTGTTGTCCTTTTGGACGACTCGGGTTCCATGCGTAATCAAATGCGCACGGATTCTGGGTTGGAGCCTCGTATGGCTGTCGCAAAGACTGCCTTGACACGTGTGGTTGAACAGCTGTCGCCGCAAACCACTTTTGGGCTCTTGTTGATGAACGGAGCTCGCGGAAACGGTGGTTGGTTGGTGCCACTGGCTCCACTGGATCGATCTTCTGCCCTCTCAAGAATCGCAAACGTCAAGGCCGATGGTGGCACGCCATTGGGGCAATCGATGAAGTCAGCGATCGATGAACTCTTGGAACGTCGTAGTGAAGTTCCCTATGGCGACTATCGTTTGCTGGTCGTCACTGACGGAGAGGCAACTGATCGAAATACACTGGAGCAATTTCTTCCTGACATGGTTGCACGCGGCATCATCATCGACGTCATTGGGGTCGATATGCAGTCTGATCACTCGCTGGCCAGTCGAGCTCATTCTTACCGAAGGGCTAATGATGCTTCCAGCTTTGAAAAGGCATTGTCCGAAATTTTTGCGGAGTCTGCTGATTCGAGCACAGATAGCAGTGCTGCAAACTTTGACATGATTGCTGGTTTGCCCGATGATTTTGCGGCTGAAGCATTAAAGGCTTTGGCAACGAATCGGAACGAGAAAGTTTCGGTTTCGCAAACGACATATCGGAACGCTTCAACGCCTGCTGCTAGTTCACCAAGCGGGCCGACTACAACTGTTGCGCCCCCGAATGGTCCGACTGCTACCGTTCCTCCTGTGCAGGAGGACGGAGGGGTTGGTGTTGGATTTTTCATCGCTATCGTTGTTTTCGTGATCGTGTTATTCAACGGTTTGACCAAATCCAAACGACGCCGATCATGACTACTATTCATGATTTTGGTCTGTAAAGATGTCGCTCACTGGGCTCGTTCTTTTGTCAATCAAGTCCTTTCGCCAACTGTATTCCGGTGTCCATATCTAAAATAGTTCTTGTTGCTTTTGTGTGGCTCGCTCTTTTGAGTGTTGGGGTCGGCGTTTGGAAATTGTTCGTGCAACCCGAGCAACAAGCACGCGAAACAGAACGGAAGAAAGAGCAGGAGCAGCAGACGGTTGATGCAACCAAGGGTACGAGCCGATACCAATACGATTTGGCTTGTGGTCTAGATGCCTTCTCAGGATACGCTGTGCTTCGTTCGCCAGCCTTCCGAGACCAGCTTGCCCGCCAAGGCATTCGCATGGAGATGGTGGATGACAATGCTGACTACGCGAAACGAATGGATGCACTGGAGTCGGGAGAGATTCAGCTAGCTGCGTTTCCCGTTGATGCGTTGCTCAAGATTTCGGCTCAGCATAACCGACTCCCAGCTACCATCATCGCGATAATCGATGAGACGCGAGGAGCCGACGGGATGGTCGCTTACAAACGGCGTTATCCTGACGTCGACTCTTTGAATTCACCTGAGACGCGATTTGTACTGGTGGGTGATTCTCCGAGCGAAACGTTGACGCGTGTCGTAATGCACGATTTTGATTTGTCACGTTTATCGAAGGATCCGATGCAGCGAGTGGCATCCGCCGACGCGATTCTTCAAGCCTATCGTAAGGCGACCCCTTCTACAAACGAAGTCTTCGTAACGTGGGAACCATTCATTTCACAATTGCTCGAAAACGACCAACTGCATGTCCTGGTAGATAGCTCCAAGTTTACTGGCTACATCGTTGACGCGATCGTGGTCAGTCGTGACTTCCTACTGAAGGAGGAAGAAGTCGTTGCAAAAATTCTTGAGAGCTACTTCCGATCGATGAACGCTTTTCGAGATCCTGCTCAGATGAAGGAGTTAGTCTTGGCGGATGCAAAGCTGACGAGTACCTCTTTAACTTCAGCTCAAGCCGATCGATTGCTGAAGGGAATTCAGTGGAAGAATACACAAGAGAACTATGCTCATTTCGGATTGCGTGCCGAAAAGGTGGTTCATGTTGAAGACATATTAGGTCGCATCGCTTCGGTCTTAGTTGCATCCGGAGGGATGGAAAAAGATCCGACGGACGGACAGTTCAGTCGTTTGTTTTTCGATAGGCCGCTTGCGAAGCTTCAGTCGAGTAACTTTCTACCTGAAGAGGTCATTCGGCAAGAGCAACAGTTGGTCGAACTGAATGAATCGCAGTGGAGTTCACTTGTGCCAGTTGGAACGCTGAGTGTTCCGGAACTCGTATTTGCGCGAGGAACGGCAAATCTTTCCGAAGTAAGTCGCGCTGTCTTGGATGAACTCGCTGAGAAATTGAGATCGTGGCCTGCTTATTATCTACGAGTCGAAGGGAATGCGAGCAGCAGCGGAAACATCGAAGCAAATTTAAGCTTGGCCGCGCGTCGTGCTGAAGCGACAGTAGAATATTTAAAGGCGTTGGGAATACCGGCAGCTAGAATGAAGAGTGTCTCTGGAAAGGCTGGACAATCTCGCGTCGTGTTTACGCTCGGCGAGTTGCCGTATTAAAGTCGAATTCATACGTGATAAGCTAACGTTAACGAGTCGCGGTCACGGATGGAAAGCAGCATCTCGTTGTTCTGTAATTGACGGATAGAGTGAGGTTGGGCGTTGAAGGAAGTTCAAAATCGAGTACTTCAAGAGATTTTCTTGGCGCCATCGGTCGTTCTTCCTATCGTGGCGGGCGCGTCAGCTTGGCTTCTTTCGTGGGCTGGTAATGGAATTGATGCGTTGACGATAGCTGGGCTGGTTGGAGTGCTAGGTGGATTCGGATGGATGGCGACGCGGGCTATCTTTCAGACGGAAGCGATCACTCATCAGACTATTCAAAAGTTGCAACTCCAATCGCTTCAGGCTGAGGCCGCCGAGTTGGATCGCCTCGATCATTTGCTTAGCCAAGACAAAGACGATCGCGATCAACATTTGCTGCGATTATTGCGATTGCATCGCACACAATTCGAAGAGTTTGCTAGTCAGCCAGGGATCGCCATTCGAAGCCAAGGAATCCTCAGCAGCGCGAAGCAATTGTTTACAGCCTCCGTGAACAATTTGTCGGAATCGTATAAGCTACTCGAACAAGCGAGAAAACTTCCTCCCAAAGAACAGCGGGCGTTGCTGGGCAAACGTGAGCAACTGCTATCGGAAATTCAAGATTCTGTCGAGCATTTGGAGTCGACTTTAACACAGTATAAAAACTTGACTGAGAAGTCGACCGGAAACGAATTAACGCGACTTCGAGACGACTTGGATGCAAACCTCCGAATTGCCAAGCGAACGGAGGAAAGGCTTCGCTCGCTCGAAAGCTCCAACACGAACGAGTCAGATCTGCGAGAATAGAGCGACTCAAACAAACACAATGTCACAAGGGCAATATTGGCTGCGAACTGAACAATCAGTTCGGCTAACAGTCTGAATCAAAGAACAACGAGAAGAATTCTCTCTCTTACTTACTACGAAAAGGTGAAAAAATGCGCAAAAACTTAATCTTGGCTTCCCTGCTAAGTATTGCATGTGTCGGATGCGAGTCGTCTACCAATACCGCTTCTAATACCCCGCCGACGAATCCGGCAGCAGCTAGTAGCGATGCGAAAAGTAGCGGGAAAGTATCGACATTCACGTTGGCTTGGAGCGAGTATCCATCGTGGAGCGTCTTTGGCGTTGCTGATGAGATTGGATTGCTTAACAAAGAAGCAGGCAAGCAAGGTGAGCTGGAGAAGAAGTGGAACGTTGATGTAGTGCTCAAAGGTGTTGACTACGACACGTGCCTTCAAATGTACGGATCGAATACAGCCGACGCGGTCTGTATTACCAACATGGATACCCTTGGACCTGCGATGGATCGAGCCAGTGTGGCGATCCTTCCGACCTCGACGAGTGTAGGTGCAGACGCTTGTATTGCTGTGGGAATCGACGATTTGGATGGTTTGAAAGGGAAGGCGACTCGAGGGCTCGAACGAAGCGTATCGCAGTATGCCTTTGAGAGAATCCTTGTAAAGAAAGGGCTCGATCCAAAAGATTTCCCGTTTACCAACATGGATCCGGGTGCAGCCGCCAGTGCTCTTCAGACAGGAGATTCGAGCGTGCAATCGATCATGGTTTGGAACCCGTTCGTGATGCAAACACTCCGCGATCAACCCAAGAGCAAGAAGTTGTTTGATTCATCCGAGATTCCTGAAGAGATCATCGATATGGTTGTCGTCGGTAAAGACTCATTAGCCAAAGAAGGTGGAAAGCAATTTGCAAGTTGCCTTGTAGAGACTTTCTATGCGATCAATGCACGAATGTCGGACCCAAAAACATCGGACAAAACGCTCGTTGCGATCGGTGCAAACTTCAGTAGCCTTGGGCTTGAGGACATGAAGCAAGTTGTTCAGCAAACGCGGTTCTATCAATCGCCAGAAGATGCACTTAAGCTTCTAACGAGCGACGAATTTCGTAACAAGACGATGCCTGCAGTGGTCGATTTTTGCGTAGCTCAAAAGATCGTTAAGGAAAAACCGAGCATAGGCTTTGATTCAGCCGACTCGCAAATCAATTTTGACACGAGCTTTCTAAAGGCTCAAGCAAGCGGCGCTAAATAACTATGATTCGTCGTCCGATACCGCGATGGCTTGTCGTGCTCTTGGGGATTTTGGGTGTTTGTACTTTACTGGCTGTCTATGGCGGCCTTTCGTACAGGCAGTCCGCGATCAACCCCAAGCAAAAAGTCATACCTGGCCTTCAAGCATTCCGTGATGGCGTTTCACGAATGACCGAGCCGCAGGGAACTGACGAGTCACCGAAACCATCCATGTTGGTAACCGATCTTCGAGCCACCTATTGGCGGCTTTTTCTCGGTATGGGACTGGGCGTTTTGTTATCGGTCGTGGTTGGAATTGCGATGGGATCGTATCGTTGGATCGCTGCTCCATTGGCTCCTACGATTTCGTTCCTTGCAAAGATACCGCCGACGGCAATGTTGCCAATCTACTTTGTGTTGGTCGGTAGCGATCAAACCATGTTTACAACGATGGTTGCATTGGGAATCTTTTTTACGATGGCCCAATCCGTCTATCAATCGATCACCAATGACGTTCGAGACGAAGCGATTGATAAAGCGTATACACTAGGGGCGTCCGATCCGGAGATAATCTACGAGGTTATTTGGAAACAGATACTTCCGCCGATTCTCGATAACATTCGATTGCAAATTGGTCCCGCCATGATTTTTCTCCTCGCAGCGGAAATGCTCGTCGGTGGTGAAGGCATAGGCTATCGGATACGCATGGAGTCGCGTGTACTTAACATGAGTATTGTTTATATCTACTTGGGCATTCTTGGATTTACTGGATTGCTCGGAGATTGGAGCTTGCTTTGGCTACGCAAAAAACTGTGTCCTTGGTACGACCGTTAAATTCTTCGTTGCGATCCACTAAATATAAGTCTATGTACGCACTGGAAGTAAAGAATCTCAGTCACTGGTACGGCGAGAATCGTATCCTGAACAATATCAATCTCCAGATTGATTATGGTCAAGTCGTAGCATTAGTAGGACCCAGCGGTTGCGGGAAAAGCACGTTGTTGCGAGCAATTCTCGGTACGGATCCACCCTCTGAAGGCGAGGTGATCGCTGATGGGAAGCTGGTTACCGAGCCAAGCCGAGACGTTGGAATTGTTTATCAGCATTATTCGCTTTACGATTTTTTGAGCGCTGAAGAGAACGTCGCCTTTGGTCTCAAGCTGGATAAAACATCGCTTATATCGCGATTCGTCGCATTGCCTACTTATCTACGCAAGCGGCGTGAACACTTACAGATGGCAAGAGATTTTCTAGCGCGAGTTGGATTAGCAGCAGCCTCCGGACAGTATCCGAAAGAGCTTTCTGGAGGAATGCGTCAACGCGTGGCAATCGCTCAAGCATTTATTCTCAAACCGAAGATCGTCCTTCTTGACGAGCCTTTCGGTGCACTGGATGAAGCGACTCGCGAGGATTTGCAAATGATGCTACTGCGTTTCTATCAGGAGAATTTGAGAGCAAAGCAGCGCGGCGAACAGCCGCAGTACACGATTATCATCGTGACGCACGAACTCAACGAAGCCCTCTATGTCGCGGACCGGGTCATTGGACTATCGCGATTCCATACCGAAGGCAGTCAAGGCGCGATGGTGGTTTACGATAGACCTTGCCCCATCCTCAAACCGGACGCCTCGAAGGACCTAAGTCGATTGGTTGAACAGCGCGAGGAATTACGATCCGCCGTGTTCGATCCCAGCAACATCAAACACCATTCCAAATATGTATCCTTTTGGGATGAACTAGCACAAGACGCCCAAGCGGCTGAGGCCAAGCAAAACAGCATTCGTTTGGCTGGAGATAAGTCGGTTTAATTACGCAAGTAACATAAGAATCAACCGCTCCAAGTTACTTCGTTCCGCTTCTCACTTCCACGGCTTCAGTGGCAATGATGTCGAGCAGGCGTGAGAAAGCCTTTAGTATCTCCACTGCATCCTGTTCACTGACTTTTTCATCATAATAGGGCTGCCAAACGCGAATTGTTTGGAAAATGATCTCCTCTGTAATCCAGCTTGGTATGCACAATCCAGCGCTTTGAGATATGTGTAGGGAGTTTCCACAATTCTCAGTTTATCCGCGTAGATCCGCGTTATTCGCGGGCAGAGAATAGCGAAACCACGTTGTAAGGCAAGCTTTGCTTTATGGCCTCGTTAAGCCCATTGCGGGCGTTTCTACGAGGTCTGAATTCAGAGGATTGGGCCATAGAGACACGAAAAAACCCGCGTTTTCACAAGAAAACGCGGGTTTATGGAGATGAAGGGACTTGAACCCATGACCCTCTGCTTGCAAAGCAGATGCTCTCCCAACTGAGCTACATCCCCGGGAGTATTTCCGTCTAATCTTACTCGACTGCTGTGTTGTTTGGCAACTGCAGATCGAATCGGTAAATCGGTAGTGCGCACGCGTGGACTCGAACCACGGACCTCGTCCTTATCAGGGACGCGCTCTAACCAACTGAGCTACGCGCGCAGAACGCAAACTTATCAACAAACTATTCTTCCTGCGCCGGATCGATATTGGTAAAACAACCAGATGTCAGGTAGAGTCGAAATGTTAGCCTAAGGTTCGGGCCTGTCAACCTCCAGCATGCTGGAGAATTCGTTATGGAAAACATGGAGCTGTTGGATGAGCGTCAGACACGATTTAATTGGACTTTTTAGCGGTCTTTTGGCGTCGCGTATTGGCCGAACCGGCTGGAAAGCTCCCGTTTTGGCGGCTTGTGCGGCTTCTTCTCTGTTACCGATGGCAGCTGCAGCCGACATCGAACCGGCGCTATTAGCCAAAATGCTGTCGCGTGCTGCTAAGCAAAAAGACGCTGATTTCGATAAAACTGATCCAGCGGACTACTCAAAATGCACGGGAAAATACGAAACCCGCAACGGCGTAGTGGGCTTATTGGTTTCGGGCCCCAACGGAGAGCCGATTCGATGGTTGGCTGATACAAACGGCGACAAGAAAATCGACCAAATCTCTTTTTACGGCAACGGAGTCGAGGTTTATCGCGACATCGATAGCGATTTCAATGACAAAATTGATCAGTCGCGTTGGATGGGGACCTCAGGGATGCGATGGGGTGTCGATCGCGACGAGGATGGGGTTATTGATACTTGGAAGGCTATCTCGGCAGAGGAAGTAACTTCGGAGGTGGTCGCGGCTTTGCGGGAATCCGATGCGAAGCGTTTGGAAAGGCTCATGCTAACCGACGCTGAATTAGAAGAATTGGGCCTTGGACAGCAAAAGACCGTTGATCTCAAAGAGCGAATTGGTGGCGCTCCCGAGCAGTTTCAAAAATTGTTGGCCTCGCAAAAAATAATTGATGCCACAAGTCGCTGGGTTAATTTTGGTGCTGATAAGCCTGGGATTGTTCCCGCTGGGACGGAAGGCTCGACCGCCGACGTGCTGGCTTACGAAAACGTGATGGCAGTCGTTGAGACATCATCGGGGCCTCAGCAGCTCTTGGTCGGCACTTTGATTCAGGTCAACGATAGTTGGCGAATGATTGACGTGCCGCGACTGATGAAGGCAGGTGTCCCGATTCCAGAAAATGGTCTTTTCTTTGCTTCTGCCGAGGTCAATCGGATGGCTCCTGCGGCCGGTGGGCTTCCAGGGGAGATGTCAGCGACCATGTTGAATCTGCTCAAAGAGCTAGAGTCGCTAGACGCGAAGCTGCAGGATCCCGCGAATGACAAAGCAACGATCCATGCTCAAAGAGCAAATATCTATGAACGACTAATCGCCGATTCCAAGTCGCCTGAAGACATTCAAACTTGGATCCATCAGATGGCTGATCAAGTTTTTGTGGCTGTCCAATCGGGTGACTATCCAGAAGGGATTGAGCGGCTGAAAAAGCTAGAAGATTCCATTCAGCGAAACGAGAGAGCTAAACAGGAAAGTTCCTACGTTGCGTATCGAATTCTCGGAGCAGAATATACGAATGCGCTTGCTGATAAGGACGTCAATTTTGAGTCGGTTCAAAAATCCCATTTGGAGAAGCTGGAAGCCTTTGTCGACGCCTTCCCCCAAAGCAGCGATTCCTCGGACGCGATGATTCAGCTTGGGTTCAATAGCGAGGTCACCGGCGACGTGAAGTCTGCAGCAAAGTGGTATGAGCGGATCGCGAAGGAATATCCAGGAACTTCCCAAGGAAACAAAGCCTCCGGCGCATTGGCTCGTTTAAACATCGTCGGTCGACCCGTCTTGTTTGAAGGGGTAACACTAGAAGGCAAGCCTGTGAAGTTGGCGACGCTCAAGCGACCTGTGATCGTTCACTATTGGGCATCGAACGTTGCATCGTGTAAGGCTGACATGGAGCGGCTTCAGCGGCTGCGAGAGCGATACGGCAACAAGCTGGCAATTGTCGGCATCAATGTGGACACCGACAAACGCAATGCGATTGAATTTCTAAGGGAAAACAAGGGCTTCAACTGGGATCACTTGTACGAGGCAGGTGGTATGGAAAGTAAGCTCGCAGTTGATTTGGGGATACTGTCGTTGCCTGTCACGATGCTTTTGAACGAAAAGAGTGTCGTGGTTCAAGCGACCTCAAATTTGCCTTATCAAATCGAAGGTGACATTGTGGCGATGCTGCCTGCGGCGGCTCCGGCACCAAATCCCAAGAAGTAGGACCTTAGCGGAGCGCAACTAGATCAATTCTCAGTTTGATGTATCTAAGGATTGAGAACGATGAGAAATTGTAGGATAGCTTCCAGCCTGTCGGTTTCGCTATCGACAGGCTGGAAGCCTATCCTACTGCAATCTTGCTATAGGGTGATGAATACGCATTTTTTCGGAGCCGTGTACAACGGTGCTGTGAGTCAAATCCGTAGCGAGGGCGAAACCCGTGGCTAGCGTGATCGGCTCAGGCATTACTGGGCTACACGCCCCCCCCATGTGGCTATTGATTGAAGTGTGTAGGTGTGGCTATCGTTATGACAGTGGTGAGCTCAAACTGACGCTCGATGCGATGAAAAAGAATTGTCGATCCGTGATTTAGCTAATAAACTCACGGGTTTTGTTATGAATATGTCCGAAAAAGACCATCAAGTACCTGTTAATAAGCTTCGACAGTCCAAGCCTGTGGTATTGCCGTCGATGCTTCTGTGTGACTTTGGGAATCTTGCCCGCGAAATTGAACTTCTTGAAGAGGCCGGGGTCGAGGCTCTTCATCTTGACGTTATGGATGGGGTTTTTGTCCCGAACATGACCTATGGGATGCCGATTGTCGAAGCGATTCGAAAACGGACCCAAATGCCCGTCGACGTTCACCTGATGATTGAGTCACCAGCGAAATACGCGAAAGCGTTTGTCGATGCAGGGGCTGATTTAATTACGTTTCATGCTGAAACGATGAAGAGTCCGGGGGACGCGGAACTTCTGAAGTCGATTCGATCGATGGGGTGTGCCGCCGGCTTGGCAATCAATCCTTCGACGCCGATGGAAAAGCTTCTGCCGTTCGTCTCGCTTTGTGATTTGGTGTTGATCATGAGTGTTGAAGCAGGCTTCGGTGGCCAGGCTTTCAATCCAATTGCGCTAGAGCGACTCGCTAAACTACGAGCGGAATTTGGTCCCGATTTATTGTTAGAAGTCGACGGTGGGGTAAACGTCGACACGGCTGGAAAGTGTGTTGCGGCTGGAGCGGACTTGCTGGTTGTCGGTTCGGCAATTTTTAAGCAGCCCGATTATTGCCAAGCACTGGCTCACTTGCATCAATCCATTGCAAGCGCATCTGTGGACGTGACGAAGGCGAACGAGTGCTAAAGAGAAAAACAATCGAAGTGGTGCGAGGGTCGAGTGTTCGACTACTCGGTGTTTCATGGCTTCCGGAAAAGGTGGTATGGTCAAGATTTGTTTAGTTCGCCCTGGAGCAACCTCTTTTGATGAAGAGGGGCGTATGAAAGGTTGTCTGGACATCCCGTTATGTGAAAAAGGCCTTCAACAGGCCAATTCTGTAGCCAAGGAGATCGTTCAGGAGTTATCTCAAACGCCGGAGCAATCGAGTTTTGACGCGATTTATTCAGCTCCGTGCCAGTCCGCTCAAGAAACCGCAGGCGTTTTAGCCAAGGCGGTTGATGGTCGTGTAAAACTGCTCGACTGCATGCAGAACGTGGATCATGGGCTTTGGCAAGGAAAGCTGATTGACGAAGTCCGCCGCACTCAGCCCACCGTCTACAAAAACATTCAAGAACACCCTGAGGCGTTTGCTCCACCCGGTGGGGAACGACTGGAAGACGCTCAAGACCGAGTGCGAAAAACGGTAGAAAAGCTTGTCAAAAAGCACAAGAACGAGTTTATACTTTTGGTGGTCCCGGATCCACTTGCGAGCCTAGTGAGGCAATTGTTAGTTGCTGGCGAACTGGGGGACTTGTGGAAAGCGGAGAAAGATGGAGGCTCTTGGGAGCTGATCGCCCTTCAAGGGAATCGACTCGCGATGGTATAACCCGCTTTCCAAAGTACGCCCGCGATAAACCAAATTGCGAACAAAACACAAAGATCCAATTGAATATGTCACAGCAAATCGACTCGATTCCTGATTCTGAGCAAATCGCAAAAAAACGCGGTGTTCCCGAGGGGCTTTGGATCAAGTGTCCTGGGTGCTCCAGCTCAATCTATCGTAAAGAAGCTGAGCGACAGTCTAACATCTGTCCAAAGTGCCGGTTTCATCTCTATGTTTCCGCACGTGATCGGCTGGTTCAAGTTCTGGACGAAGGGACCTTCGAGGCATGGGATGCGAATATCCTGCCGACAGATCCGCTTTCGTTCTCGGATAAAAAGCGATACGCCGAGCGATTACTTGGAGAGCAAGATCGCACCGGGTTGACCGATGCGGCGATCACGGGAACCGGCATGATTCGTGCGCGGCGTGTTGCGATCGGCGTCACCGACTCCGCATTTATCATGGGAAGTATGGGGTCCGTGGTCGGCGAACGCTTGGCGAGACTTATAGAACGAGCAACCGAGCAAACGCTACCACTGATCA
>JAIYDQ010000206.1 GCA_027487375.1 Planctomycetaceae bacterium | reverse complement strand
TCGCGAGACGGATTTACTCTTAGAGAGAACGGTAAAGAATGAAGAAGATCGACAGAAGTTACTCATCTTGCTTGGCTCGACGTCTCGGAGCTTTTCCATTTGGATAGAAACCACCACGAAAAATTCTCGCCAACAACGATTTGCGGTCCAGTCTCCGAATGAATTTGGCAATGTACAAGTCACCGAGTTTTCCTTCGAGTAGTTGAAACATTCGTTAGAAGAACAACCATGTCAAAAAGAAGCCCTCAACGAACGATGAATTTGGCAACGGCGGGAATCGTTTCTGCCGCAGCCTTGATTGGCGGTTGGGGGTGGTTTTCTCAATGGCAAGAAGATTCCAGGCTCGAACAGGAACGCGATTCGGGTAGCATCAAAGCGAACCGGGGTTCAATGCCAAGTGACCCCAAAATTGGAGTCGAGAGTAAGCCTATCGGCGATAACGTAGCAGCCTCTGACATATGGGGTCGGTCCTTGCAACACGGCTTTCGCGCAGAGGCATCGACACCCGTTGCTCCACCCAAACTGCCGATTGTCGAAGCAGTTGTTCCAGTCGTCCCGCCGCCTCCAGCGACAACCGACCTCGGCCTCCGATTAGTAGGCACTGTTCTCGAAGAGGGGCGATCCATGGCGATTGCCATCGACGGTCTAGGGACACTCGACTTCCGTGGCGAAGGTGATTTGCTAAGGCTTCAACCTGATGGCGTTCGCATCGACAAAGTTTCGAGAGAATCCGTACTCGTTTCATATCAAGGCCAATCCTCCACCTGGCAAATGGGCCAATCGCTCCAGTTTCAAAATGCATTATCCCCTGGAGTTCAACTGCCGATTCCACCAACCAACAACAACGCAGTTGTGAATGATCCTTTCGAGCAGCCCAAACCTGAGATCGCTACTCAGATGACCGTCCCTTCGACTGACCCAACCGTTTTGCCTCCGGAACAAACTCCATCAGTGATGCCTTCCAGCACTGAAGCGTTGCCCAAAATGAGCATCGAAGACGAACTCGATATGCTCAATTCACCTAAACCCTTGGACCCTTTCTAGAAAGTTCAAGCAGCAATGGGAAAACGCGGGATCTTACTGAGCGAAAGAACTAGCGGATGGGAACTATCCAGCACTTCGGCCTCCGTTCCATCGGTATCGATCGACTGCATGGAAATGGAATCTGAAAGCAAAGCAAAGGCGATCACTGATGCAACTCTTGCTTTCGCAAAGACAAACTCGCTCGATCTTTCCCAAGTAATCCTCGCCGTGGCTTCGGAATCGGTCTTGTTCGCAACGATACCCGGTTCCAATTTTGATGCCATCAAGACTAATCAAGCTCTTCGATTTGAATTGGAGTCGCTGCTGCCATGCGATGCAGAGGGAATCGTCGCTGATTCCATTGAAGCCCCCCGCGGATCGAAACAAACAAGTGTCGCTGCAGTCGCCCTTGAAACAGCGCACGTGGAAAGAATTGTCAAAACTCTCGAAGATGCTCGATGCAAAATTCAGTGTATTGTCCCAAGGTCCATGCTCGCCTTCGAGCAAGCCTCCATTGAGAGATTACTTCCTGCCTCCTCGTTGTGGCTTTGGGTCATGGGAACGGGAGAAGAGTCGCGGCGGGTTGAAGTTGTTGCTGTTGATTCCAATCGTTTGCCTATCGCCTGGCAACTTTGCGACATGGATCCGATAAGCATTGAACAAAATGTTCGAATCCTCAACATAGATTCTCTTCCAGTGTTCGTAGTGGGTAACTCGCAAGATACAGAAATCCTTTCGGCCAAACTTGGAATTGAACATCAGATAGTCAATCAGGATTTATCAAGCCTAATAAAGAAGCGCGCAGGGAAACTGCTGACCGCCGGTGAATTTCCCTGGATCGATCTGCGACGCGATGTGCTTGCTTCGCAAGATCCATGGCGTCGTTATCAGGGTGCGATAGTGAGACTCGCCGTCGCGACCTGTGTATTCTTTGCTGTCGCATGCGGGACCTTTGCATGGAGAGCAACTCACTATCAGTCGCTCGCTAATCAATACAAAGCTAAGCAGGAAGATATCTTTCGCGAAACGTTTCCAGGCCAACGTGTTCCCGCCGCGATCCTTGCAAGGCTCAAAAGTGAGTATGCGAAAGCAAAAGGGGTGCGTACAACAGACACGGCAACTACCTTACCCGAATCCGCTTTATCGATTCTTCGAAAGATCATTGAAAGTTTTACAAAAGATTTTTCATTCGAAGTGTTAGACATCCGGATCGAAAACAATCGACTCGCAATGGATATCGAGCTGTCGACACAGCAAGATGCGGGTAAGGTAGCCGCAGCACTCGCTCGACAAGGTTTTCGCGTCGAACCACCCGCGACAACTCTTGTCGATGGTGATCGAATACGTGCAACACTGATAGGTGCGTATGATCCCACTGGCAATAACTTAAGCAGTAACCCCGATGACAGGGCTTTGCGATGAACATTCTCCGGAATCAATTGCCGATTGTCGTGGTGTTTGTCGCTGGAATTGTCATGACGACTATCTCTTGGAGCTTTTATCGCAATGCGCATGCGTCGGCAAATAGCGCAGCCGATATGTACTCAGAATCATTACGATTGAGCAGGGATCTAGAACGCTTTCGCAACTCGCCACGCATAGCATCGCTCGAAGTAGAACCACCCGATCGAATCGCGGGGCGAGTTTCTGCAGCGGCGAAACAGGCGAATCTATCTCCGCTTTCCATTCTTTCGATTGATCCGCAATTACCAGTCCGCGTCAATCGAACTGCTTCCCAGATCAGAGCCACGCAAGTTGTCTTGCAAAATACGACGCTTGCTCAAGTCGCTGGATTTGTAGGCGGCCTGGAAGATCCTAGCTCAGGTATGATCGTCCGAGACCTGTCCATGAATCGGAGCCCCGTGTTGGGTGAAAATGATAGCGAACTTTGGAACGTCCGCTTGACCTTGACCCAGATGATCTTTTCCCCGATAAGCACCCGTTGAGAGTCTAGCGCGATCCCAATAGCCAAAGTTCCTCCACATCCATGCATCCTTATCGAAAAAAACAATCGATTTGTCTCTTGCTTGGATGCTTGTCGGCAGCCTGCCTCTTTCTTTTAGTACCTCTTGGTTGCAGTTCACTCAGCACT
>JAIYDQ010000169.1 GCA_027487375.1 Planctomycetaceae bacterium | reverse complement strand
GAGCGGGACATTCAAAAGGTTTCTCGCATAATTTGGTACGTCGTAAACACCCCATAACTTCTGCTCATACCATGGCGGCATTTTTTCAGCGGTAAGTTTCTGATAGCGTTTTACGTCGACAAAGCCTGCCCCTGTATGGACACAAGCCCATTGATCGGCAAAGTGAGCACCAATATGCCAAGCACCGGCGCCTCCCATGCTGAAGCCGGCTAACGCGATCCGATCAGCGTCAATATTGAATCTTTCGATAGCATCATCACGGACTTCAAAAACGTCGGTTTCGCCTGCGCTCTTCCAACCATTACAGTAGCGACCGAACGGGTGAATGACGATTGTTCCTTTCGGTTGAAATTGGCCAGGTTTTTTTGCGTTCAATCGGCTGTAAACGAAATGGATGTCCGTGTCCGTATCACCACGTCCATGTAGCCAGATCCACATCGGAACTTTCGCCTTGCCTTTACCGAAGACTAGTCCATCAGGAATTTCAACACCGTAAGGTTGTGGCGAGTCATCGATTTTGGAATAGAATCCGAGGACTTTCTGGCCGCTTCCATCCAACCAAGGGGTTTTACCTTTTTTGAGCGAGGCAATTCTTTTGGCTGCCTCGTCGAGCAACGTCGTTGCTTTCCTCAGATCGTCTTCTGGCTTCTTGCCATACCATTCTTGAAAATCAATCGCATAGCGAACAGCCTTAAGAAAGATCGCGGCATCGGCTGATCGGGGATGCTTCTTTACTGTGTCCAATTCGCGTGTGAGCAACTTCAACCGACCTTCTAGGGTCTTTACTTGCTCGGCTGTTAAGGAGGTGGTCGCTTTCGGTGGCAACGCTCCTCGAAATGAAGCTGTCGCGCCGTCAGGACGGAGCTGTGCTTGAAGGGATGACTCGAAGAGAAAGAAGGTCCAAGCGAGGATAAGAAGAAACCGCATCGATTTATAAACTGTTTTAGAGAGGTTCTTGTCACGGAACAATGACGAAGTTTCAATTGTAGCTTAATTGAATCTTGCCGCGAAACCAGGGTTAACCATAAGAGTGGTTATTCACCTCGCGATATCAGATCAAAGTCGTCGATTTTGCATTCAAGAAGCCGCTTTAGAATCCAATTTTCTCTCGTTCCAGGCAGTCACAAGCACGCCCGTAGAGAACGTCGTCGCACAACCTACTACCGCGATCCATGGAAACGCCAGTTTGAAGCCCCAGATAGGCAACAGAGGTAGTCCGAATTGAACAGCCAACATCGTCGTCATGCCGACTAAAGCGCTCCCGATAGCTACCCTCTGATTGGTTCGTTGAGTGAATGTGCCTAACGCGAACAGCCCAAGCAAGATACCAGAAGAAAAGCCCGCTATTGTCAAAGCGTTATCAATGACGCTCTTGTTGAAGGTGCTTGACCATACCCCGATTGCAATCTGAAGAATGCCAAAAAAGACAGTGAGCACTCGAGTCGTCCAAACTTGTCGACTCTCCGACGGGACCGTTTTACAACTTGGTAACCACAGATCGCTCACCACCGAAGATGCTGATGCCGAAAGGGAACTGGATAGCGTAGACATGACTGCCGCCAAAATCGCAGCCAACATTAAACCGATCAATCCGGTGTTGGCAGGGAATGAATGAATCATGAAATAAGAGAAAATCGCATCGTTCTTGATCCCCTCGGGAAGCGTTGCTTGTGTCGCATAGAAGCAAGCGAGAAGTACTCCAATCAGAAGAAAGAGAGCAAACTGAGCGAAAACCACTACGCCACTCCAAAGGATCGCTCTGGCTGCATCACTTTGGCTGCGTGCACTCAAATAACGTTGGACCATCATCTGATCGGTACCATGCGAACCTAGCGAAAGCGTTGCACCTCCGATCAAACCAGCCCAAAGGGTGAATGGATCGGAAAGAGAAAATCGCCAATCGATTAAGTCAAATTTGTGGTTCTCAATCGCGAAATCGAAGAAGCTTTTCCATCCATCTGGTAAGTAGCTTACGATGACAAACACCGCGGCGATGCTGCCTGCAAGATAGATAACTAGCTGCACGCAATCGTTACAGACGACCGATCGCATTCCACCGAAGTAGGTATAAAGCATGGTGATGCAACCGATCGTTACCGCGCTCCACAACATCGGCCAACCGGCTAACTCGTTTAATACCATTGCTGCAAGAAAGAGTCTTAGTCCATCTCCGAGGTTACGAGTGACTAGAAACAAAACCGATGCGATTTGTTTCGTTCGGTTACCGAAGCGGACTCCGAGAATCTCGTACGCACTCATCAACCTCCCCTCGAAATAACCGGGTAGAAGAAAGTACACAACCAAAATCCTGCCCAGGATGAACCCAAGGGCTAGCTGGAGAAATTTAAAGCCCGTATCGCCAAATCCATGCCCCGGAACACTTAGCACTGTTGCTGTGCTTGTTTCGGTAGCCACAATTGATCCCAGAATAGCCCACCAAGGCAAATTGCGGTCGCCCAATAGGTACGATTCAATTGAATTGTTCTTCCCGCGAAATCGAAGTCCAATTACGATCGATAAGCTTACTGCTGTAAACAGTACGATAAGATCAATGATCCCAAGCGGAACAATCATCCGATTCCTTTAGATCCGTTATGATCAGCAAAAATAAGTTATGAGGAAGTAGTTGAAGCGGCAGCAATAAATACACATATAGGCAAACCTCTCCGCAGGCTTGCCTTCCTAAGATCAATCGCCTTTTTGTGAATTCAATAATCGCACCAGTATAGTTCCGAGCAGCCAAAACGATATGCATCATCTTGTTACCGAGCAAACGAACTCAGCGTCCGCTGAAATCGACACGCTTTCAACACTTCAGATTGTTGAATTGATGAACCAAGAAGATCAAAAGGTTGCTGCGGCAGTTGCGTTGGAATCCAGATCGATCGCTAAGGCAGTCGATGCGATCACCGCCCGCGTTGCGACTGGCGGTCGGCTAATTTATTTAGGAGCGGGAACTTCCGGTCGATTAGGAGTGCTAGATGCTTCCGAATGCCCGCCAACATTTAATACGCCGCCGTCGTTGGTTGTCGGGATTATTGCGGGGGGCAACAAAGCTTTGACCAATGCGATCGAGGGGGCTGAAGATGACTCGGCAGCTGCCGTTTCCGACTTGCAATCGCACGAGTTTTCCAGCCGTGATGTTTTGGTCGGAATCGCGACCAGTGGACGAACACCATACGTGATCAGCGGGCTTCGCTATGCGCAAGAGATCGGTGCCTATGCGATTGGGCTGAGTTGTAATCCACATTCAGAACTCGACCTGTGTTCTGATGTGGTGATCGCGCCCGTAGTCGGCCCCGAGGTGATCAGCGGTTCTACGCGACTCAAAGCCGGAACTGCGACGAAGATGGTGCTCAATACTCTGACCACAGCAACCATGGTCCGTCTAGGAAAAACTTACGGAAATTGGATGGTTGACTTGCGTGCGACGAACATCAAATTGAAAGCCCGTAGCATTCGTATCGTGTCGTCGATCACGGGCCTGAGCGAAGAACAAGCGGCGGAACAACTCAATCAATGCAACGGCGAAGTTAAAACGGCAATTGTGGCAGCAAAGCGAGCCGTTGAACCGCAGGATGCTCGCGATTTGCTAACACGTGCGCAGGGAAAACTGCGCGATGCTCTGAAAACAACGACCTTAGAAGGTGCTAAGCCATCGACCTAATGAGTACAACCATTTGCTCGCATCCTCATCATGTTCTTGCCGTCGATGGCGGTGGATCGAAAACAATCGCTTGGATTGCGAAGGTGATTCCATCGAACCAGCGAAGTCAATTCCAGATTGAGGTCGTAGGTCGCGGCGGGTCGGGGCCAAGTAACCCTCGATCGGTCGGATTTGACGCCGCCTTCGCAAGTCTGAATGATGCAGTTGATCAGGCGATCAATGAAGCTGTAGCACATTCGGCAAAGCAAGCGTCTCCGACCAGAAATTCGATAGACGTTGCATGCTTAAGTCTAGCTGGTGTTGGACGAGCAGAGGAGCGGAAACGCGTCAAAGCATGGGCTGATGGCCGATCACTGGCAATCCATACACTTGTTGTGAATGATGTAGAGCCGCTTCGGTTCGCTGCCATGTTTGAAAAAGGGCATGACGCCTTACTCGCTGAACCTTCTACTGGACCTTCTATTTGGGAACGAAATGTAACTTTGGTCGTTGGTACTGGCTCAATTGCGTGCGGCCAAAACGGATCAACATCAACAAGAACAGGCGGGTGGGGGTACCTCCTCGGTGATGAGGGTAGCGGATTCGCCATGGGACTTGCTTCGCTCCAGTCTTTATGCGAATCCTATGATCGTGGTCAACGGTTAACTCACTTTCAAGAATCGCTTTTGAAGTGTTTGCAGCTTCATGACGTTACCGAACTGGTTGGTTTTCTCTACAAAGATGTCATACCTCGCGCCCAAGTTGCCCAGTTAAGCGAGATTGTTTTCAATAGTGCAGCGACAGATTCGATTGCATCCAGAATACGTGATGAAGCCGTTGAAGCCATGTCGAAATTGGTCTTAACCACAATTCGCAAACTGAATCTGAGCCACGAATCCTATTCGTTAGCATTGAGCGGCGGTGTCCTGAGCAATCACCCATCTTTGGTAAGTCAATTATTGTCTGTTCTTCAAAAGCAACAACTTGCTCCACAAGTTTGGCATCTCATTCGCGATCCAATAAATGGTCCGCTTTGGATGGCAGTTCAGGACATGAGAGACACACTGAAACTCGTCTAAAAGTAACTATCCGAATGGATTCACAAGGCTTGTGGCAAAGTTATTCGATGGTTGATGTTTCGTCATACAACAATGAAGATAACAACGATGACGAATTGCAAATTCGGCAGACGTTCTCCTACTTGGATCAGTCACAAATTTTACTGTGCAGAATTTTAAAGCGAGCCTACATCCTCGTTGATTCAGAAGCACTGGTTTTTTCAAGGTCACGCGGAAAAGCTCTGCAGAATGATTCCGCTTGGGAAGTGGTCGTCACCACTGCTGATGATCTCGAATTTCAAATCGAAGAAGCATTTTTTGCGTTTGGGAAGATCGACGGTATGACATCCACTGTTAGCGAACGACTGGTTGAACATGGATTTCTATCCTTGCGAGATGTGAATAGATTGTCTGTGCTTCGTTTCATGGAGTTGTGTGGGATTGATGAGCAGAAAGCAAGTTACGTGCTTCAAGAAATCGCGAAGGCCCTGAAATGAATCCCATCAATCCGCCTCGACTCTTCGGTCCATCACTTGGTTCAGCCCGCTTCAAATCGCGGCTTGATGACTTCGTTGTCGAAGAAATCCTTGGCTTCGAGCCTACCGGTGAGGGGGAACATTGCTTGGTTTGGGTTGAAAAGGTCGATCGCAACACCAATGATGTCGCTGCCGAATTTGCTAAGAAACTTGGCATTCGAAAACGACTTGTCAATCACTGCGGCTTGAAGGATCGACATGGTGTGACAAGGCAATGGTTCAACCTTCATCTCCCAGGAAAGCCCTCACCATCCGCAGCAGAACTTGATTATGAAGGCGTTAGAGTGCTTAGTATTACGCGGAATCTACGCACGCTTCGTCGTGGTTGCCACAAGGGGAATCGCTTTACCATACGATTGCGTAACTGCATGTTTTCGGCAAACGAAGCGGCTAACAGATGGCAAATGATTATTGATCGTGGCGTACCGAATTACTTTGGTCCACAGCGATTTGGTCGTGACGGAGGAAACATTGAACATGCGATGCGGATGATGTCGGGAGAGATCCAAGTTCGTGATCGCGCTCTCCGTGGTATTCTTATCTCCGCCGCTCGAAGCTTTCTGTTCAATGCGTTTATTGCAAAGCGACTTGAACTGGAAACTTGGGACCGACCGATGGACGGTGAGGTATTTGGATTCTCAGACAAACGCAGCCTTGTTATTCCAGACAACCTTCGTGGCGACGAATTCGAACGCGTGCGGCAAGGTACGCTTGAACTGACCGCGCCACTCTGGGGAACAGGGGAGCTTCTTAGCCGGGGGCAAGTAAAAGCATTTGAAGAAACTGTCGCTGCGTGCTTTCCTGAACTCGTCACGGGATTAGCGCAATTCAATTTGCAGCAAGAACGCCGTGTCATTCGGCTCAAACCCGAGTCATCGCAACTAACCTGGGAGGACGACCAAACGCTGGTGCTTCAATTCGATCTGCCAACAGGCACTTATGCAACAACCTTACTTCGCGAACTTGTCGATCTCGACGGAGCAGCTCACGAGGCCTAGAGCAATGCTTGGATAGCTGTAGCTAGCAAGATTGCAGTAGGATAGGCTTCTAGCCTGTCGATAGCGAAACCGACAGGCTGGAAGACTATCCTACAAATGCTCATCGTTCTCAAACCTTAGCTACACCAGCCCGAGAATTGATCTAGCAATAACGCCTAGGTATGAGAAATAGGTAGTAGTCTAAATGGACATCGCTATGTTGAGCACGACAATCGATCGCAACCGTTTTGAAGAACAGTCTTTAGACGCCAAGCACCTTGGATTTGCCAAAAACGGCTAAAGCCTAAACTCCAGCGCAAACACCGGGCTTACCAACTAAACACCAAAGCTTCAAGAGATGCATCGATCGTTGGCGGGTCTTCAGACCGATGCGTGGCTCAATTAAAGCTGATCGTATTTCTTCGAGGAGCCTCTTGATTTTGCGACTGGATACTTCTCGGCGTTGATTTTTGATTTTGCCTCAATTGCTTGAGCGATATCGATGCCGCAAACAGAAGCGAATTCCAACGCAAACATCATGACATCTGCTAATTCGTGAGCAACAGCTTGCATGTTCTCTGTATTGGTCGCTAAAGAATCCATGTAAGTCCTGGGTTTGGGGCGGG